>JANMFC010000543.1:0-21063 GCA_031377675.1 Pseudanabaena sp. OTE_70b_metabat_355
CCCCCCGTGTGGGTCTAGTATCCCCGAAATGGCAATTACTTCCGAAAGGGGTAAGCGCAAATCAGTAGACCTATAGCTATCCGCTTCATATACGGTAAGGTGGCTGCTGATGCCGAAGGGATATTTTGTAATATCACAACCAAATAAAACAGAAAAAGGGCATACATTGTATGCCCTTTTTCTGTTTTATTTGGTGACGCGAAACGTCCCCTATTGCTAAATATCTAGATCAGCAAGCCCCAATTTAGAACCATAGGTTTCAATAAATTCACGGCGTGGCGCAACCTTATCGCCCATAAGGATCGTAAAGATGCGATCAGCTTCAGCAGCATCTTCGATGGTGAGTTGTTTCAGCGATCGCGTGGCAGGATTCATCGTGGTTTCCCATAGCTGCTGTGGCATCATTTCACCCAAGCCTTTGAATCGCTGAATGTTGTAATTAGCATTGGGAGGAAAAGCGGCGATCGCGGCTTTTAAGTCGCGCTCAGTGTAGCAATATTGAGCATTTTTACCACGTTCTAACTTATATAGTGGTGGGCAACCAATATAAATGAAACCACGATCGAGCAGTTCTCTTTGATAGCGATAGAAGAAGGTGAGCAGCAAGGTGCGAATGTGCGCCCCATCCACGTCCGCATCAGCTAGGAGAATGATTTTGTGATAGCGCAGTTGCGATTCATTAAAATCTTCGCCTTTAATTCCCAGACCACAACCTGTAATCAATGCTTGGATTTCATTGTTCTTATAAATCTTGCTATCATCGGCTCTCTCAATATTGAGAACTTTACCGCGCAATGGAAGTATGGCTTGATAATGGCGATCGCGTCCTTGCTTGGCCGAGCCGCCCGCCGAATCCCCCTCAACTATGAAGATTTCGGATAACTTAGGATCGCGAGAACTACAATCAGCAAGTTTCCCTGGGAGAGTGGAAGACTCTAAAGCTGATTTACGGCGGACTAACTCACGCGCTCGACGGGCTGCTTCGGCTGCATTAAATGCTTGGAGCGCTTTTTCAATAATTGAAGTCGCTACCGCAGGATGAAATTCTAAATACTCATTGAGAACTTCACCAACAAAGGAATCAACAATACCGCGTACTTCCGTATTTCCTAGTTTAGTTTTGGTTTGCCCTTCAAATTCGGGATCGGTAACTTTGACCGAAATTACGGCGGTTAAACCCTCACGCACGTTTTCACCTGCCAGATTCGATTCACCTTCTTTGATCTTTTTCAATCTTCGCGCTGTCGCATTCATGGTGCGGGTGAGAACTGTTTTCAGTCCTTCAAGGTGCGTACCACCGTCAATGGTGCGAATATTATTCGCAAATCCCAAAACATTGTCGTTGTAGGAGTCGATACACCATTGCAGCGCTACCTCGACCACCACATTATCGCGTTCACCATTCACATAAATAATGTCTGGATGAATTGGTTCCTTATCGCGAGTCATGTAGGCGACATATTCACGAATACCGCCTTCATAGCAATAGATATCAGTACGGACTTCTTCACCACGGCGATCGCTAAATTCGATTTTTACGCCAGCATTCAGATAGGCGAGTTCCTTGAGACGGCCCGCAAGAATATCATATTCAAATTCAGTTTGGGTGGTGAAAATTTGAGGATCGGGTTTGAAACGCACCTGTGTACCACGGCGTGGTGTGAGTTCTTCACTTATGCTAGGGATTAGCTCGGTGACGGGAAAACCTCTCTCGTAGCGCTGATTGTAAACCTTCTCCAGTCGCCATACTGAGACTTCTACCCATTCCGAGAGGGCGTTAACCACGGAGATCCCCACACCATGCAAACCACCTGATACTTTGTAGCCACCATTGCCAAATTTACCACCAGCATGGAGAACGGTTAGGACTGTCTCAAGGGCTGACTTACCTGTTTTGGGATGGGTGTCAGTAGGAATACCACGCCCGTTGTCGGATACAAGTACGGAGCCATCGGGCATCAGGTCAACGATGATGCGATCGCAATGTCCCGCCAGCGCTTCATCAACGCTGTTGTCAACAACCTCAAAAACTAAGTGGTGCAATCCCTTGGGCCCTGTTGTACCAATATACATCCCAGGTCTCTTACGAACTGCTTCTAATCCCTCAAGTACTTGGATTTGATCGGCATTATAAGTTTCAGTAACGATCTCAGGCATGAAGGTAAACAACTCCAGAAATTTGTATTGCGCTCAATATTACGGCTGACAGTTTTCTTTGAGAAAAACTTGACACCGTTATTGATGATGCTTTTAGGATGTGTTTCGATTAAAGATCTAAAAACACTATGCCATTATAGCTTAAAAGCCTTACAGATATATCAAAACCATCTTAGATTAAGTTTTTGTATGAGCAATGCGATCGCGTAAAAACAAAAAAGCAGAGGAGCCTAAGCTTTCCCTGCTTTTTTGTTTTGGTTCTTACCTACGCCGCACTAATGACTAATTAGTAGTACCATCACCAGCACAACCCCAAACCTTCATTGAGCAAACATTAGAGCCGCCACAGTTTGAGATCGCTTCTGCTATCGCGGTGGACTTACTTGAGGAAGTAGCCCAGCCAAAATATCCACCACCTACAGCTATTGAGGCACAGGAATTTCGGAAGGAAACGCCGCCATCGGTACATCCACCTTCACAACTGGAAAGCGCCGCCGACTTGGCTGCTTCTTCGGTTGAATAGTCAACCGCCCAGCCATAAGCCCCATTTGCCCCTGTGGCTACGGCTCCCCATTCCCCAGCCATTGCGGCGCTAGCGCCAAAGCCTTCGACTAAAAGAAAAGTCGCAGCAATAAATCCTAGATATTTTTTCATGATCTTTCCTAATAAATTATTTCAATTACTACTTAGCACTACTTAGCAATAGTTCGCAATAGAGTACAGGTGTGTACTCTATTGCTCTATAAATCTACTGTCCATAAAATATTAGCAATTTTTGAAAGCTTGCGATCGCAATTAAGCATGAATTAAATAAATACAGCGCTTGATTTAAGGATTACAATAGGCGCAGTACATCGGATCAGCAAGTTGAATTTTATCTGGGAATAGAAATTCTTGCTCAAACTGACAACGATCGCATTGATACAAATGAGCGCGAGTAACTTGAGTGGGTAGTCCGCAAAGTTCGCATGGCAAACCCTTTATTTTTTTCACCACATCGAAATTCACAAAATTACAATTGGGGCAGAGTTGCTGTAACTTCCGAACTAAATCTTCAGTCGCCTTAGCAATATTATTCATGCGAGTGGGATTGTAGAGCGATCGCATATCTGTCTCAATATGAATTTGTGGCGATCGTTTCAGTAACTCATGAACAGATTCTTTGAGCAAACTTTCGGAAGTAATTCCTTTGTAAATTGCTTCTTTTGCTGAAGTTTTAGCATCTAGCATCAGCACGATCGCATGATCGGGAAAGCCAACTTTGAGCGCAAATTCGTATGCTTGCTCGTAGCTAGAAATTTCTTGATGGCGAAAGTTTGTATCAGTGGAGAGAAATTCGTCATAAACAGAAAAGTTATGTTTTTGATCCAGTAAAAACACAATTTCGCGATTGTAAGGAATACCTAGCATCGGATGCGGAAAAAAGCTGCCTTCACTAGCGATCGCTAAATCTGCATCAATTAGTCCTAGAGCCTTTTCGGCTTTGAGTTTTGCGGTTTCAATTTGATTTGCCGTGCGATCAATATCGCGGGTAAATGTGCCGAACAAGTCGCTATTAAAATCTTTAGGGACAGTAACTCTCACGCCCAATGATGTCTGTAAAATTGGCGCGATCGCTATTTCCTTACGATGCATGGTCGCAATTACCACTAGGCGATCGCGAAACCCGACAAAGTTATCTTGTCTTTCCATCTAATTAGTAGGCATTTAGATTGTAAGTACGCTGCTTACCAGATGGTGATTCGACTTTTACTTTAACCTCACCCCTATAGCCTGAATTAATCATTAGTTCCGTCCTAAATTGACCATTACGATCAACATTTTGCTCGACTCCATCAACTGAAACTGTATTTGCAAAATCAACTTTGCCCACTAAAATCACTCGACGACCATTATATTCAAATAGTTTTAGGACTTGATAGGCTAATTCGGTATTATCTAGAATTGGGACGGGTCGTGAGGGTGGCTCACCTAAAAGCGTCTGATTTTGGAATCCTTTGTTAACCAGTACCCCAACATTTTGCGCTTCTGTCTGTACTGCTCCATCAAATGTCGAAATTACTGATCGACCTTCATTGTTAACATTAACAACGTACTCTGTACCACGAACTCCTGCAACAACGCCTGGAGTTATAACATTAAAAATTGAACTAGGATTGCTAAATCGCCTAACTTGTAAGCGTACTTTCCCCTTCGGTATCAGTAAGCTGGTAATTCTTCCATTACTGTTAGTAACTTGTAAAGAATTAATACGGACAACCGTTTTCTCTGAAACACTTACGGAGCCAATACCTGTATCGATGTTGAGCAAAGCTGTCGATCCTTTACCTGTAACAATTTCATCACCAACATTTGATATAGTATCCCCTCTTCTGGCAGGTCTATTTGCATTTTGAGAACGAATAGATACGTTACCAACTACTTGTTCAAGTTGCAAATAGCGGCTTTTTGCTATTTGTAGCTGGGATTGAGCATTGCTCGATTCAGTGTTTCCAAACATTAACAATAGACTCGTCAGACCAGCACGCCAAGCCAGTCGATAAAGATATTTGCCTAAAAGAATTTGAAATATCATACTAGTTATTGTATAAAACCAAATCTTGGTCTTGATATATCTAGATCTACCTAAGTCGATCTACAACTAAGTAAAAACTCTAACATGTCTTGAGACCACAGCAAATTCACGCCTTTATGTTTCAGCAATTCTGCTTATGAATCCGATTTTGTTGTGGACTTTCAAGTTCAACCCTAAGCCAGTAAATCTCTCAATAAAAGATTTACTGGCTTAGGGTTAGAATCAGGAGAGCGAATCTTTATTGATCGTGAGCAAAGCGGTTATATAGGAAGTCTAGAAATAAGCTGATGTGCATTTAAAAAATGGTTGTGCCGCTCTTTGCGCGGCACAACCATCTTCGGGTTTTGAGTATGCAAATTAAATGCTGATTAGCTCATATTTCTCAGATCGCTGAGATTCTATTTTGGTGTATAAGGCAATGAGGAGTGGTGCAAAATTATCCGCAGCTTACCATTGTCGTCCTTAATGTACTCCCAAGTCTTGTCCACTGTAACCATCTTGCCATCTTTATCAGTTAAAATGACGTTGCCCATTACAGTCGCCGTATCACCAGAAATAAAGATCGCGGCATTCTTTACTTCTACTTTGCGCCAGCCATTCAACGCAAAACCCGTATCCATTGGGAAATTTGGATCGCCCCCAACAAAGTAAGCCAAAGCACCCGCTCGGGTTGTGCGGAACGTCTGAGGAAACACAGTGAGGGTTGGCTTGAATAGCACAGGACCGAATTGGTAGCCGTAGGCTGTGTCAATTACTTTTTCAGCCAACGCTCTAGCCGCCTCTATGCCCTTTGTGTCATATGTTGTAGAAATGTCTACCAATGCATCTCCCCAAGCCTTTTCGGCAGCCAATACCTCGCTTTCAGAGATCGCTCTACTGGCAATTGGGATCTTCGAGATTGAAGGCGCAACTAATTTACCACTAGGTTGGGCAAAGGATGGCTGGACAACAATTAAAGAACTAGAAAAAAGTGTAGCAGCAGCAAATAATGCTGAAACGTTAGTTTTAAAGAGCTTCATAAGAGCAGGTAGATATAAATATAGATTTAGATATAGGTGAAGAAATTTCTTCTTAGTAAAACTTACTAATTAAAAGAAGAACAATATGTCATATAAAGCTCAGGCATTAAACCATGATTTTTTGACATATTTTAGATAAATAAGCTAATTAGCATTTAAGTTGCATACTCAAAACTCGAAAATTTTCGTGCCACGCTTTGCGCGGCACGAAAATTTTGCAACTTAAATGCACATCAGCTTACTTATCTTAAGGATAGTAGAAAAATGCCTAAAATAATTTATTTCTGTTAATTCAAAAGATAGTTAATTAGAACAGTAATTTATAGGGTGTATCTCAGTTTTCCAATAAGTATAAATACTCGTAAAGAAAATTCAACATTTCAGACCTTAGCGACAAGAAAATGTTATGAATTTGATTTATTTATTCCTAATTAGTATTATTCATCATGGGCAAAGCGGTTATATAGGAAGTCTAGAGCCGTATTTCTCAGATCGTAGTATAGGGGATCTTCCATGATTTGAGCGCGATCGCGTGGACGGGCAAAGGGAATCGTTAACACTTCACCGATACTTGCGGCGGGTCCATTTGTCATCATCACAAGGCGATCGGCTAGGAATAAAGCTTCATCAATATCGTGAGTAATCATCAATACTGTACAGCGATGTTCTGTCCAGATTTGGAGAAGTTCTTCTTGCAGTTCTTCTTTAGTGATTGCATCTAAAGCGCCAAAGGGTTCATCAAGAATCAGAACTTGGGGACGGATGGACAAGGCTCTAGCGATCGATACGCGCTGCTTCATCCCACCTGAGATTTGGGGTGGCTTTTTCTCAGCAGATTCGCTCAAGCCGACCATAGCGAGGTGATGGCGAACAATATCATTTTTCTCGCTTTTCGAGAGTTGGGGATTAACCGAATCCACGGCTAGCATCACATTTTCATAAACTGTGAGCCAAGGCAAGAGCGCATAGCCTTGGAAAACAACCATGCGATCGGGACCTGGTTTGGTAATCAGTTTGCCATTAACTAAAACTTCACCGATCGATGGTTTTGAGAAGCCACCAACCATGTTTAAGAGGGTGGATTTGCCACAGCCAGAGTGACCGATTAGGCAGATAAATTCGCCTTCTTGAATATGAAGATTTACATTTTCTAAAACCACATATTGTCCGTTATTCGGTGTGGGATAGATTTTGGAAACGTTTTCAATGCGAAGGAATGATTCTTGAGGAGGAATGGTAGCAGATGTGGTGGGATTAAGAGTGGTTTGAGTCATTTTCTTTTTAATTTTTGTTCTTAAAGTTGGAGGTTTAGATCCCCCCCAGCCACCCTTTTTAAGGGGGGAGAATCAATTAATTTTCTTCTTCCCCCTTTTTAAGGGGGATTGAGGGGGATCGCATTTAAGCAACCATTCGCATAGAATCCATGCCAATCTCGGCCATCGTGATATTGCGCTTAATCTCTAGCTGGTTGAGATAGGCGATCGGATCTTCGGCATTAAAGGGAATGTCGTCAAAGAGTTGAATCGCATTGCGGGTATAGGTGATATCGGTTAGACCAAGCTCACGCGCTGCGGTACTGAAAACGGCAACCCGACAGCATTTTTCGAGAACCTCTACCCAGTTACGAGGGAAGGGAACATCGCCCCAACGTGCCATTTGAGTAATGTGCCAGAGATGCTCAGAACGGCTAGGACGGTTGACACCAGCGCCATAGAACTGGTGGTGAGCAGGTTCGCTCATGGGAGTATCGATCGCACAGGTGACATCATCAGGATTACCTAAATGGATGTAATTCACATTCGTGCTGACATAGGCGCGACGAGAGAGGATCTGGCGAATCTCCTCTGAATTGTTGGGATCGGCACAATACATACAGGCTTCTAATAACGCCTTGACGAGAGCGATGTGCGTATTCGGATAGGCATTAGCCCAATCTTCGCGAACGCCGAGAACCTTGCCAGGATGTCCTTGCCAAATTTCCAAATCCGTCGCAACCGTGAAGCCGATATTTTCCATCGCGGCACGGAAGTTCCAAGGTTCCCCAACACAGAAACCATCGATACTGCCTGCTTTGAGGTCAACTACCATTTGCGCGGGGGGAATCGTTTTAAGCTCGACATCGTGATCGGGGTCGATACCGCCTGCGGCTAACCAGTAGCGCAGTAGCAAATTATGCATCGAAGACGGATGGACTACACCCATGCGGTGAGAGCGATCGCGTGTATTTTGCAACATCTCTTTAAAATCAGCAAGGGTATGAATACCGCGATCGTAAAAGCGGCGATCGAGACTAATCGCGTTACCATTGCGGGTCATGGTTAGGGCAGTCACAATCGGTTTGCAAGCGCCAGCACCACCGAGGGTCATCCACATTGGCAATCCCGAAGGCATTTGGGCGGCATCCAGATAACCACCTGCGATCCCATCGACAATGCCGCGCCAACTGGTTTCGCGCACTAGAGAGACTTCATCAAGTCCATGCTTTTCAAAGAAGCCTTTCTCTTTTGCCACAGCGATCGGCGCACAGGCGGTTAAAGGAACGAAGCCGATCTCTAGATTGACTTTTTCTAAGCCGTGACGAGCAACTGTAGAAACAGTCCGTGCATTCAGCTTTTTAACACGCTTCTGTTGGTTTAAAAAGTAGATGATTTCGCTGCGTAAGCTGTAATAGCTAGGATGCTTGACAGCTTCTAGTCTTTGACGAGGGCGCGGAATATCTACTTCCAAAATGCCACCAATTTTCGAGGCGGGACCATTGGTGAGCATGACAATGCGATCGCTTAGTAATACCGCTTCATCGACATCATGCGTAACCATTACGGCTGTAACTTCGTCTTCATTACAAATCTGCATTAACTTTTCTTGCAGATTGCCACGGGTTAGCGCATCCAAGGCTCCAAAAGGTTCATCAAGTAGCAATAATTTAGGACGAACTGCGAGAGCACGGGCGATCGCAACCCGTTGTTTCATTCCACCTGAAAGCTGAGTCGGTGGCTTGTCGATCGCATGGCTTAAACCGACCATATTTACATAACGTTCGATCAAATCGTGGCGTTCTTTTTTAGGCAAATGCGATAGAACTTCATCTACAGCTAAACCGACATTTTCGCGGACTGTCAGCCAAGGCAATAACGAATAGTTCTGAAAAACCACCATGCGATCGGGACCTGGACGGGATACGCGCTCATCTTCGAGCATGACGATGCCGCCAGTGGGCAGGTCTAATCCTGCGATCATATTTAGTAAGGTTGACTTACCACAGCCAGAGTGACCGATGAGGGAAATAAATTCACCTTTTTTGATATGTAAGTCAATTCCTTTGAGGGCGATATATTCTTTACCGCCGCCTAAGGGGAATGTTCTCTCGACTTGATCTACGGAAACAAAACTATTCATTTTAAAATTCTCCTTTAATTAAATTCAAATCTATAAGACCCTGACCCCTAGCCCCTCTCCCAATGGGGGAGAGGGGAATAAGAAAAGATTAAAATTTCTCTTGCTCCCCCTCTCCCTTAATGGGAGAGGGGGCTGGGGGGTGAGGGAAATCTAATTCTGTTCTTCAGGCAAAATCAAATTCTGAAGCCAACCGATCGCACGGTCAAGGATCAAGCCAACAGCACCGATATAAACTAGAGCCAGAATAACTTCACCGACCTTATCGTTAGTGTAGGCATTCCAAATAAAGAAGCCGATACCGACGATACCTGACATGATGATTTCGGCGGCAATAATCGCTAGCCAAGCTAGACCGATGGAAATGCGTAGTCCAGTAAAGATATAGGGAAGCGCAGAAGGAATCAAAATTTTAAAGAAATACTTTTGGCGAGAGAGTTGTAATACTCGTGAAACGTTGCGATAGTCTTGAGGGATTTGCTTAACGCCTACGGCAGTATTTAACAGGATTGGCCAAACTGCGGTGATGAAGATAACAAACAAGGCGGCTGGTTCATTTTGACGCAATGCGGCTAGAGCGATCGGAACCCATGCAAGTGGTGGTACGGTTCGCAAAAATTGGAATAATGGATCGACAGCTTTGTCAATCATCGCATTTGTACCAACTAGAATCCCAACCCCAATACCGACAACAGCCGCTAATGAGTAACCCTTAGCAACGCGCTCAAAACTAGCAAGAGTTTGCCAGAATAGTCCTTTGTCAGTACCACCGCGATCGAAAAAGGGATATAGCAATAAATTGCGAGTAGATTTCTCGGACAAAATATTGATTGGACCTGGTAACTTGACTAAACCAATGCTCGAAAGAACTTGCCATACCGCGAGAAATCCGAGAATTCCCACAATGGGGAGCGCCCAATTCTGAGCATTTTTCTGCCAAAACTTCGCCAGAGCATTTGATGAATTGCGATTACCAACACTTGCTGCCATAAACTTGTTACTCCTAAATTCAATTGTCTATAAAATGCCCAGATCCCCGACTTTTTGTGTGACTAGCAGAACTAATCTATGATTGCAAAGGAAAAGTCGGGGATCTTAATCTTTGCATCTTGAGCTTTTTTATGTCTTTAAGCCTTTTTGATCTTCAATCCATCAAGATAAGCCTGTGGATTCTCTGGATCGAACTTTGTACCATCAAAGAATTCTTCAATGCCGCGAGAGGTACTCGTGGGAATGTCGGCAGCAGGAATACCAGCATCTTTCGCCGCTTCGCGCCAAAGATCCTCACGGTTGACCTTCTTGATCCAATCCTTAGCCGTTGCTAAAGAATCTTTTGGTAAGAAGCCCCAACGCACACTTTCGGTAATGAACCAGAGGTCATGACTTTGATAGGGATAGGAAACATTCCCTTTTGAGTCTTTCCAATAGAGTGGAGCCATGCTCTTGTCATTGATGATGCGACCATCACCCATGTCATACTTGCCCATCATCGTGTCTATCAGAATTTCAGGATCAACCCCAAAATAGTTTTTGGTAGCCACAATCTGAACTAACTCTTTACGATTATCGAAGTTGTCGCACCATTGCTGAGCTTCCATGACTGCTTTCAGAATCGCCTTTGTCGCTTTAGGATACTTATCTACCCAGTCAGAACGCATTGCGAGATATTCTTCAGGATGTCCTTTCCAAATTTCCGCAGTTAGCGCAGAAACGAAGCCGATCTTCTCTTTGACGATGCGGTAGGGCCAAGGGTCGCCAGTACTGAAGGCATCCATTGTGCCAGTCTTCATGTTTGCTACGGTTTGAGCCGCAGGAACGGTTAACAATTCAATATCAGTATCAGGATCAACACCGTTAGCAGCAAGCCAATAACGAATCCAAAATTCTTGGTTGGCTTTCGGGAAAGTATAAGCAGCTTTGAATTTTGCGCCCTCAGCCTTGGTTTTCTCAAAGAATTCTTTGGCTTTATCCATTTTGAGGGTTAAACCCTTGTCTTTGTGCTTGCCAGCGATCGCAATGCCATTACCCTGTGTATTCAATTGCAGCAATACATACATCGGGATTTTGAGATTGTCAGTGATGATGCCTTCTGACATCAAGTAAGGCATTGGCATTTGCCACTGACCGCCATCGATGCCACCTGCGGAGGAGCCGATCTTGGCATTATCTCTAGCTGCGCCCCAGTTGGCTTGCTTGGAGATATCTACATCAGTCATGCCGTATTTAGCAAAAAAGCCTTTTTCTTTAGCAATGATCAATGGTGCAGCTTCGATAATTGGCAAGTAGCCCAGTCTTACTTTCGCAATCTCAGGCACTTGTTCAGGGGGAATGCTGACTTTTGCAGCCTGTGCCGAAGTGATGGTTGGGGTATCTTCAGGGGGATTGCCAAGACAACCTTTCAGCAAAACTGAACTAAGAGCAGTTGCCCCTGCGGTAGCGATAAAGCGTCGGCGTGAAATGTTTTGTTTAAAATCAGACATAAATTTCGTTTCTTTTTAAAATAAGGACAAAAAAAGCAGAAAGAAAAGTTAGTATTTGATGGTTTATTTAGGACAATTGATTAATTGCTATTGATATCTTAGAGTTAAGTCTTGATAGAGTAAAGTCTATTATTCTTATAATTAAGATAGTATTTTATCTATATATTCTTTTGATAAACTTGTAACTACGACTCCTATTCATACTAATTTCTGCTTGTAACCTATGGCGATCGCCAACCAAAAAAATGTTTTCTCGCATATCAGAACAACAAATGCATCGGGTGCGCTGGGTACTCACCTGTGCTTGGCTGCTACTAATTGCCTCTCTTTTTTACGATCCTGTTTCGCCACTAATCACAGCACCCAATCAATATTGGAGTCCTTTTCGCATTAAACCAGAAGATTGTATCCCTGTACAAAATATTTGCCTCGATTTGCAGCCATACCCCCTCGGCGCTCCTATTTTTTGGGGCATGGTCGTACCCAGTGCGATTTTCGTTTTATTAGTTTTCGGACATGAGTTGTGGCGGCGTATTTGTCCGCTATCATTCTTGTCACAAATTCCTCGTGCTTTGGGATGGCAAAGACAAATCAAACGAACCGATAGCAAAACAGGAAAAGTCCGCTATGAAATCCCCAAGGTAAAAAAAGATTCTTGGTTAGGCAAAAATTATTTCTATCTTCAGTTTGGCTTACTGTTTGTGGGGTTATGCTGCCGCATTCTGTTTATCAATGGCAATGCGATCGCTTTAGGGCTTTGGTTATTAGGCACAATTGCCGCAGCAGTTACTGTCGGCTTTCTCTATGGCGGCAAAACTTGGTGTCAATACTTCTGTCCAATGGCTCCAGTCCAAAAAGTTTATGCCGAACCCAGTGGACTATTGACAAGTAAAGCCCACATGAGCGACATCCCCATTACTCAATCGATGTGTCGGACAGTCACCGATGGCAAAGAACAGAGCGCCTGTGTCGCCTGTCAAAATCCCTGTATTGACATTGACTCAGAGCGATCGTATTGGGATGGCATCGAGAAGCCAGAATCTAAATTTCTCTACTACTGCTACTTGGGTTTAGTAGTTGGTTACTTTTTCTATTACTACCTCTATGCTGGCAATTGGGACTATTACTTTTCGGGCGCTTGGGCGATGGAAGGTAATTCGATCCAAAACCTCTTATCGGCTGGCTTTTATTTGTATGGACAAGTCATTCCCATCCCAAAACTGATTGCAGGTCCGCTCACCTTAGCGCTGTTTACAGGCTTGGGCTATGTATTAGGACATCTTTCAGAACGCATCTATCGTGCTTATTTACACTTTTATAAGCAGAAAGCACCGCTTATTCTAATTCGTCATCATTTATTTAGTGTTTGTACCTTTATCGCTTTTAATCTGTTTTTCACTTTTGGTGGTCGTCCATTTATCCGCTTACTGCCCGCTTTTTTCCAAGAGACTATTGATGTAGTCATTGTTTTATTAAGTACTTTATGGCTCTATCGAACCATCAGTCGCGATCCTGAACTATATGCCAAAGAAGGGCTGGCAGGAAGATTTCGCAAACAGTTAATCAAAATGAATTTTCCTTTAGAACAATATTTTACAGGCAAAGATATTGAAGAACTCAATCCCCATGAAGTTTATGTACTCGCAAAAGTCTTACCAGGATTTACGAAACAAAAACGTTACGAAGCTTATAAGGGGGTATTGCGTGAGTCTTTAGAAGAAGGCTATACCAACTCATCGAGTAGCTTAGAAGTACTGCGACAGTTACGCACGGAATTAGATGTTTCCGATACCGAACACCGTAATCTTTTGGAAGAATTAGGAGTAGAAGATCCGCAACTTCTCGATCCTACTCGCAAACGCGATCTTGAAAATTTAGTGCGGATTTCTGGCTATCGCAAAGCCATGGAAAGATTGATGTATTTACAGAATTTAGATGTAACTACAGCCTCTCAACAAGTGGCTCAGACTTACAGCATCACGCCTGCGGAAGAGCGCGAGATTATGCAAGATTTTGATCAGGAGTCTTCTCTCAAACAAAAATCGCACTACTATCTCGATCGCCTACAGAAACTCTTACGTTATGATCATAGCCTCAATCAGCCTATTTTATTTGACGATAGAACTGTAGTGTCGATGCTTTTAGAAGCAATTAGCCGTAAGAAGCAGATGTTAGTTTTAGCGATTTTAGAGGCGATCCAGACCTTAAATAACGGAGTAAACAACACAATAAATAGGGAAGAAGCCATTGATATTGCTAGAACGTTGGGCGGATTTTCTTCTACAGCATTACAAAATATTTTGGCAGATCATAATTCTGAGTGGTATCAGAGATTGGACGCTCATCTCATCTCAATCCTAAAAGAATCAGGACAAGATACGGCTTGTTCATTGAGTTTTCAAGTCTCTGAAGTTGTGGAAACTTTAACAGCGCTCTTGCAAGAACAAAATCCTCTGATTCAATCTGCTAGTTTGTTTCTCTTACAAAAACTTGATTTCCCCCTTAGTCATTCTTTAGCGGTGGATGTCAATAGTAAACATCCGTTAGTAGAAGAAACCATCAAATTTATTACCAAAAGCGATCGCCCATCGGTTCTGGCTGATTTCCCGATCCTTGAGCGCATTGTCTACCTTTTTAATAGTGATTTCTTCCACTCCCTCGACAATGAAATTCTGATCGAGCTAGGCGATCGCGCCTATGTCAAATCCTATCAAACAGAAGAACATATTAGTGAAGCTGGTGACACTTGCCGCGAACTGCTGCTATTGATTGAGGGAACTGTGGAAATTAGAGTAAAACGCCCTGACCAAACAGAAATTGTTTCCAACCTTTTACCAGGAAAAGTATTAGATGAGTTAGAGGTGCTGACCCACACTAATCAGTCGGGAACGATCACCGCGAAATCTTCTCCCACCAGAGTCTTAGCCATTCCTGTCGATACCTTTGATGATCTCATGGATCGCGATCGCAATCTTGCCGTCAAGGTTTTGGAGTTAGAAAGCCTGAGAATTAAAGGGTTGTTAGCAACAGCGTGACGCGGCTAATTTTCAATAACCCCTCCCTAACCCTCCCCTTGCAAAGGGGAGGGAATGAGATTTTCTAGTCTTCCCCTTTTGCAAGGGGGAATTAAAGGGGGTTTTTGAGATTTGTGTGTACGCTGTAGCCTACGGGAGAGGGTCTAGAGGTGAGGACTGGTAAAAGATCGCCAACCACCATAGGCAGTGATTTCTTGTTGTCCTTCACATAAAAATGGTTCGCCTAACACCCCTAAAACTTCCTGACCATCAGCGAGGACAATTTTACCAATACATAGTCCCGCAGGTTCAGATAAGAGGATGTCGCCAAGAGCCGCAGGCGTGATTGACCAGATTTCAAGGGCGATCGCTTGTCCATCTTGGCTAACTCTGAGCATAGCGGGATGACGATCAGCGATCGACCATAAACGATAAATTGGTGCAGTGAGATCTTCTCTCACAAAGAATGCGCCCACCTTTAGAAGATTACCGTTTAACTCTAATCCGCGCATTAAAGTACCATTAACGGCAAAGTTGATCATACTGGCTTTCATTTTTTTGTCTTTAATTTATTAATACTTCGGGCATTTTTAAAAATGTCCGAAGTATTGATAAATTATACCTACCTACTTACTGATGTTATAGCTATAGTCATCAATGTTAGGACAAAGACAAAACCCAAGAGAGAGTGGCGGCGCTTCACGCCGCCATTCTCTTTTGGGTTTCTGGCTACAGCTTGATTAACCTCTTGCTACTAGAGTGACAGGGCAAGCACGGGGCATTGCCCTTGCCTGAATAATTCATGTTATGTAGGGACTGCGCCCCGTGCTAGCCCTCAACTTAGCTATCTCTATTAATGACTTCTCTTCGATTAGCGAACATTAGAGTCCACCACCTTGACCCTACCTGATTGAATTGCATCAAAAAGAGAATGAATTTGATAAATATCTTGATCGCTCAACCCTGAACTATCAAACAAAGTATTGAAAACCGCCTTACTGAAATAAAGATAACCTTTCCGATTGATCATCCCCTTTTGCATAATTCGATAGACTACCTCATCAAGAGTTAGAACATTTATGGAGGTTCCACGGGTTGTATCGTCGGGGAGACTAAATGCAGTAATTTGATCGCCACGATCAATGGGTGGCGCAACTGGTAATGGAGGAATGCTCTCAAAAGGTCTGTTCTCTGAATTTCCAGATTGTACTTTTGCGGACAAACAGCGATTGACCGCCGCCTTTAACATCTCTGGATCGAAAGGTTTGGTGAGATAGTCATCGGCTCCGATCTCCATACATTGCATCACGCTATCCATCTCTTCGATCGCCGAAATCATAATCACGGGAATCTTGCGTAAGATTGGGTCAGCCTTTAATCGCTTTAGTACTGTATATCCATCAATCTCAGGCATCATGATATCTAAAAGAATTAAATCATAGAGATTTTCCTTAACCATAGATAGCGCTTCACGCCCATTTGCCGCCATCGACAAACTAAAATCTTTTCGGCGCAAACGTCGGGCGAGCATATCTCTATTTGGCTCGTTATCATCTACGATTAAGACTTGAAAATTTTGTATATTCATGTTATTACCTGTTTGTTTGTCCATACTTTAACGCAGTTTCGCCCTTCTCTCTTGGCTTGATAAAGAGCCAAATCAGCTTCTTTGATTAATTGTTGAGTGGTGTGTTGCGTAGTTACAACTGTTGCAGAAGGCTCCAGGGTGGATACCCCCAAACTAGCTGTAACATGAGAACTTATGTCAGAAGATATATGACTAATATTTAGATTCTCGATCTCGTGACGAATTAATTCAGCACAAACATTCGCACCTGTGGAATCAGTGTCAGGCAAAATCACCACAAATTCTTCACCTCCATATCTAGCTAAAGTATCTCGCGGACGCTTAATAACTTTTGCAGACGCGATCGCAATTTTACGCAGACAAATATCACCAGCAATATGTCCATAAGTATCATTATATTTTTTAAAATAATCAATATCAAACAAGATTAAGGATAAATTATTTTTATCTCTTTGGGCTGTGTTCCATTCTCTCTCTAGAACCGTGTCAAAATAACGGCGATTACCTATTCCAGTCAATCCATCAAGATGGGATAGCTCTTCTAATTCATTTTTAATAATTTCTAACTCATGATAAGCAACGGCTAGATCTTCATAGGCTGCTTCGAGCTTTTGCTTACTGTAATTTTCCCGATCATATAAAATTTTCTTTTCTAGACAAGCACTTACTCTTACTTTCAGAAAAACCCGATCATAGGGCTTGATTAAATAATCCTCGGCTCCATACTGAATGCAGGACAGCATCATTTCTTTTTCATCTAACGCGGACACAACAATTACAGGAATAACTCGCCAATCTTCACGATTCTTCAGATGCATCAGCATTTCTAAACCATTCATTACTGGCATCATCATATCTAGCAAGATCAAATCGATTTGCTGCGAAGCAACTACTTCTAATCCTTTTTCAGCGCTATCAGCCAAGATAATATTTTGATATCCTAAATTTCTTAGATGTCGATAGAGAATGTCCCGATTCATCGGGTCATCATCGACAATCAGCAAATTTGATTTATTAATTTCTGGCATATTTTTTGAGCAAATTTTCGATCTTTCCTAATAGTCGCGCAAATTCGATCGGTTTTGTGTCGTAATCATCACAGCCAGCCTCAATTCCTTTTTCGTGATCGCCTACCATTGCATGAGCCGAACAACCAATAATCGGAATATTACAGGTTAGCGGTATTTGTTTCAAACGTCTTGTCGCTTCCCACCCATCTAAAATTGGCAAGCTCATATCCATCACGATTAAGTCAGGCAATTCTATTTCAGCAGTTATTATTCCTGAAGCCCCATCGACTGCCACTATAACTTCAAATCCCCTCCGAGCTAGCCGCCGCCGCAGCATATCGCGATTCATTTCGTTATCTTCAACAAGTAGAATTTTTGCCATATAGGTTTAAGCCATTCCCTGTTGTATTTCTACGCAAATATAGCGCTTGGGATTTTTTTAATCTAAGAATTTTTTAAAAGTCTGGCAAAGCCAGACTTTTAAAAAATTCTTATTGCTAAGTTTTATCTACTTTCCCATGCCAAGTTGTTGAGCTTTTTGGTAAACCTTTCCTTCGGTCAACAGCGAAGGGGCAATCACCACTTCCACCTGTTGCATTTCGCGAAGATTGCCAGCGCCTAATGTTCCCATACTGGTTTTGAGTGCGCCCAAGAGGTTATGTGTGCCGTCATCAAGTCCCGCAGGACCGCGCAAGATTTGCTCTAACGAGCCTGTTGTCCCCACCTTGATTCTGGTTCCGCGTGGTAGCACAGGGCTAGGAGTTGCCATGCCCCAGTGAAAACCGTTTCCAGGAGCTTCTTTGGCTCTAGCAAAGGGAGAACCAATCATGACGGCATCCGCACCACAGGCGATCGATTTACAGATGTCACCGCCTGTAATCAAGCCACCATCAGCGACAATCGGCACATATTTACCCGTTTCTTTGAAAAAGTCTTCGCGAGCAGCCGCACAGTCAGCGATCGCTGTTGCTTGAGGAATACCGACACCCAAAACACCTCTAGATGTACAAGCGGCTCCTGGTCCAATCCCAACTAAAACTCCTGCGGCTCCTGCGCGTAAAAGCTCTAGGGTGACATCGTAGGTGACACAGTTGCCCATAAGTACGGGGATCGGCATATCTTGACAGAATTTGGCAAGATCTAAGGCAATTAATCCTTCGGGAGCGATATGGGTGGTCGAGACGACGGTGGATTGCAAAAAGAACAAGTCACAACCTGCTTCGGCGGCAATCAAACCATATTTAAAAGCATTAACAGGAATGCTACTAGCGCAAGCAATCCCCCCTTTTTCTTTGATTTCACGGATACGTTTTTGAATAAGTTCGGGTTTGACAGGTACAGCGTAAAGTTCCTGCATGAGTGAGACAAACTCGGTCACACCCACTGAGGCAATTTTTTCGAGGATCGGCGTGGGATCGTCATAGCGGGTTTGAATACCATCAAGGTTAATTACGCCCAATGCTCCTAGTTCAGAAAGCTTGACTGCCATATTGACATCGATTACGCCATCCATAGCACTGGCGATGATCGGAATTTCGCGGCGAATCCCTCCAATTTCCCAAAAGGTATCGGCAACGTTGGGATCGAGGGTTCTGCCCCCTGGTACTAATGCAATTTCGTCGATGCCATAGGCTCTGCGTGCAGTTTTACCGCGCCCAATTTGAATGTCCACTGTTTATACTCTCTAGAATTTGATAGTTAAGGGTTGCGTAGCAATCATGGTGTATAGATTTACGCTAGGGTTGAATTAATGATTAGCTTTAAGCAGCGATCGCTGGATGCTTACCGCTTAAATTTCGACAGATTTACGCGAAATCTTAATGCTTTCTTAATGTATTTGTACTTAATGACTAATGATAGCTAATTAAGGCGATGAGAGGTTATTTTTTAATAGAAGCGCCGCTTTTTTTATTTGAGACTTTATATTTGAGGCTTTAATATGGCTGAATTTTTCAATACCTATGGCTTTCTGATTGTCTCCGCAATATTTGGGGCGATCCTTGGGATTTCGGTTTATTTACCTCTAATGGCGGGACAGTTATCCCTTGCCACCCCAGGCTTTTATGCGATCGGTGGCTATATTGCGGCGATCGCCTCTACCAAGATCTTAACCGCAAATACTGGAACTGTACCAGTTTGGTGGGTATTGCTGGAAATGTTGGTGGCGGGTTTGGTATCAGGACTACTCGCAGTGATTATGGGAATACCCGTTTTAAGATTGCGAGGCATTTATTTGGCGATCGCCACGATCGCTTTTGTAGAAATTTTGCGGGTAGTTTCACTTAATCTTGATATTACAGGCGGCGCAGTCGGTATTTTTGGAATTCCCCAACCCTTTCAGTCACCATTGGAGTATCTCTGGATTGCTTTGCCCCTGTTGGGATTGAGTATGGCGTTTATGTATCGTCTGGAAAAAATTCGCGTGGGACGCGCCTTAATCGCAATTCGAGAAGATGAACTAGCCGCCGATTCGATGGGGATCAATCCTACCTATTACAAGGTGCTAGCTTTTACCTTAGCTGCAATTTTGGCAGGCGTAGTTGGAGCCGTCAGCGCTCATTTTCTGAATACATGGAATTCGCGTCAGGGAACTTTTGATGCCAGTATTATTTTCTTAGCTTTTGTATTAATTGGTGGTTCACGGACTTTTTGGGGCCCTGTGGTTGGCGGGATTGTTTTGACAGCTTTGCCAGAAGCTTTACGGGCGATCGCGAGTGTGAATGGTGTGCCAATGTGGCTAGGTCAATTTCTCAAAGATGGACGTTTGATTATTTTTGGAGTGTTGATTGTGATTGGCACAATTTTTTATCCGAAGGGGATTATTACACCAGAATTTTTAGGCTGGTGCAAACAGTCCACGCAAAAGTTAGCTACAAAAGTATTTGCCAAAAACAAACAAGGGGCTTAAGCCCCTTGTCTCACTAACCTGAATGAATAAGTCAACGATCGCTGCAAATTTTAGGTTGTTTAGGATTGAGGGTAAGTTTGCTCGATGGCTATGCGATCGCTGCTCCCGACATTAAGAAAAACTTGCCCTGTGTAGTCAACTGTGACAACAAAAAAGCTGATGAATTACTGAATAAAGATAAAGCGATCGCCTCTTTAATTAATCTCAAAAAACTTGATAAAAAAGCAATCTCTCTTGTTGTCGAAAAGTCAAAATATCGATTAACTAACTAATCAAAAACTATAACCAACTAATATGATTGCCACATCAAAGTTTGACTACATAGATCCAGCCCAATATCTCGAAATGGAAGAGAAAAGCGAGATTAAACATGAATATATCGATGGATATGTTTATGCAATGGCTGGCGCAAACGATCCCCATGTGACGATCGCCTTAAATATGGCTTTTGTAATTCGCAACCACTTGCGCGGATCTAATTGTCGAGTCTATATGTCAGATATGAAAGCAAGAATAGACTCATTAAACCGTTTTTACTACCCTGATGTGATGGTGACTTGCGATCCTAAAGATACGCAAACCCAAAATCACAAGCGGTTTCCCAAATTAATTATCGAAGTGCTATCAAAATCTACAGAAGGGTTTGATAGAGGGGATAAATTTGCCGATTACCAGCAAATAGAGAGCCTTGAAGAGTACATTCTAGTTAGTACTAAACGTCAACGCCTTGAGTGTTTTCGCCGTAACGAAGAGGGATTATGGATTTTAAAATCATACTCTGGAGAGCAAGGAAGTTTCCAATTATCCTGTATAAACTTTGAAGGTAAATTTACAGATCTTTATGAAGATGTTAGTTTTTAAGTAGCTAGGCTTAACTAAATATAAAACCCTAAAACCTGTGGCGCACGCGCAGCGTGCG
>JANMFC010000546.1:0-6083 GCA_031377675.1 Pseudanabaena sp. OTE_70b_metabat_355
ATTCACTCAATTCGATTGTCACTTCGATTTTTACTTTTGTACCTTCTACACTTATTAACTTTGCTGGCATTTTCTTTACTACCTACTTCTTTATTCTTTCATTATTGCATAATCTTCGTATTAAGTCAAGGTCGTACCCCCAAAAATAACCAAATGTAGGGACAATTCATGAATTGCCCCCACGTTTGAATAACGGTTTCAAGCCTTTTTGCGTAAGTCCCAACAGCTAAACTGTTGCCATGATCTGCTCGATTACCGTATTTCTTGCCCATTTATCTGCTTCCAGAATATCTTCAAGCTCTGGTTTGGAAACGCAATTATGCCGATCGCATACATGTTTAATCAAATCAGCAATCTGGACATAGCGAATCCGTTCTTGCAAGAATAGTTCCACTACCTGCTCATTGGCAGCATTCAAGACCGCAGGCATGGTTCCACCTGCACGACCTGCGGCGTAGGCTAGTTCCATGCAGGGATATTTCTGATGATCGGGAGCGCGGAAGGTGAGTGTGCCACATTTGACTAGATCGAGACGTTCCCATTGAGTCGGTACGCGATTGGGATAGGAGAGGGAATATAGTAACGGCAAACGCATATCAGGAATACCAAGCTGAGCAAGCACCGAAGTATCTTCCAATTCAATCAGTGAATGAATAATACTTTGAGGGTGAATCACAATCTCAATCTGATCATAATCTACATCAAAGAGATAATGCGCTTCGATTACTTCCAACCCTTTGTTCATTAAAGTTGCGGAGTCAATCGTAATTTTTTTACCCATTGCCCAGTTGGGATGCTTGAGGGCATCGGCGACAGTCACTGATGCTAGCTCCTCTGTGGGGCGATCGCGAAATGCGCCACCCGAAGCCGTGAGAATAATCCGTCGCAAGCCGCCCTCTGGTACTCCTTGCAAACACTGAAAAATTGCCGAGTGTTCAGAGTCGGCGGGGAATAATTTCACACCATGTTTTTTCACTAATGGGACAACCACTTCGCCACCAGCGATCAAAGTCTCTTTATTCGCTAAAGCAATATTTTTACCCGCTTTAATTGCGGCGATCGTTGGTAATAGCCCCGCGCATCCGACAATCCCCGTCACAGCCACTTCGGAATCACCGTATGCTGCCACAGTTTCGATCGCATCGGCTCCAGCTAATATAATTGGCTTTATGGCAAGATCAGCGATCGCCTCTTTTAATTCTGCAAGTTTCTTTTGATTGGCGATCGCCACAATTTCAGGCTGAAACTGGCGAATTTGTTGGGCAAATAGTTGAATATTTCCGCCTGCGGTCATCCCCACAACCCGAAATTTTTCTGAATATTCAGCCACAATATCCAGAGTTTGTGTGCCAATAGAGCCTGTAGAACCAAGCAAAGTAATAGACTTCATAGCAAGAAATTATTGATTTTTGAATATTAATTATTTATTAATCAAAGTCTTGCATATTACAGCGCTTTGCGCTGACATGAAACAGAAAGCCAAGCTTTATAGCTATCGCCACTCTCTTTTCGGTTTTATGTCCAGAAGTACTTATCTAGACAATATCTCAATTCTCACAGGTGCAACTCCAGAACCAACCATACCAATCATGTCTGCTGCGCCAGCCGACACATCGATGATCCGTCCATCGGCATAAGGACCACGATCATTGATGCGGACGACAACCGATTGATTATTGTCCATGTTTACCACTCTCACCAAAGTTCCAAAGGGCAAACTGGGATGGGCGGCGGTCAAATCATTGGCATTGAATATCTCACCACTGGCGCTTTGATTGCCATCGAAACCAGGACCGTACCACGAAGCCATCCCCGACATCACATCCACGATTTCATTGTTCAAAGCGGGACTGAATGTAGGAGTTGCCGTAGCCGTAAATACTGGCTTGGGTGCATTAACCACCTCAGACACAGGATTAGCGCCACCCAATAAACGGCGTAGGAGGTTAGCTGATTCCAGCACGTCTTCAGTTTGATTTTGTAAAGGATCAGGGAAAACAGCCTGTTGATCAAATTTCAATGTGGCGCGATCGCCTAATTTGATCACATAATTACCATTACTCCAAGCAGGAATAATCATATTAGCGTCCAGCCCATCACGATTAAGCTGGTTAATCATCGCGGCGGCGGCGGTGGCTCGTTCGATGGGATTGCTAGAGGTTAGTAGATTTTCGGCGCTATCACCTGTTGAGCCAGAAATATTCTTGGTAGCCCCCTTGGTTTCGCTCTTTTCTTTAGTTTGACTATTACTTTGATCGTTACTTTGAGTAGTCTCTGAAGCTGACTTTGTGGCTTCGTCAGCCTCTATATAGGTAACGACAGGAATGCCGCGAACGTAGACCGTAGCCGCATTTTTGCCATTTAACTTATGGGTATGAACCCGAGCGATCGCTTCGTCTTTAGATTTATTTAGTGTTCGCGATTCACTGACTTTAAGAGTATTGGGTAGAGAAGTAGATGAACCAGTAGATGCAAGAGTCTCTCTAACTTCCGATGAGATTTCTGTTTGAGTTTGGGCGCTATAGCTAGTGAGACTTGAGATGATAGCGAGAGCTACGACTGAGGTAGATAGAGTGTTACTCCAATTCCAATTAAGCATAGGTAAAACAAAAAATGAAGATAAACGACAAATCTGACGAAAAGCTTGATTTGACTTTTGTTGAGACTGTTTCTAGGTAAAGTCATCAATAAAAAAACAAATCAGCCAATTCACTAATCAGGAACAAAACATTGAATGTTCTATTCCTGTGATTCAGACTAACATGGTTATTTGAAATGGCAATAGTTAGCACTTAAGCCTTTACTGTGTATAGATTTCAAGCCTTCTTTCTCCTTAAAAAGCATAATTTTGCTTCTTTCCCATTAGGATTGTTTATTGAAATGGAACTTTATGCGAATAATCACAAAAAAACACCTCTAAAAGTACTTCTTTTGGAATAGGTATTTTTGCGTATAAAAAACTTTTATATGCATTGATCCTCAATACACAAGAAAAATTCGGCTTTATTTACAATTGATAGTTAAGACTGTCACCATGTAAGCCTTGCAAAAAGGTGATCCCAGAAATAAACGCCTAAAAATTAGCTTAAATCAGCCTAATGATAGATACTAAATTTAGATTTACCATAGCCGTTTTGGGCTAATTTTGAAAATTATCTTCTGAAGGTACTAAATCCAGATTTTCACTCATAAAAAAATCATAACTATACAGGAACCACTAAGAAGTTAAGCAAAACGATTACAGCTAAAGTATAAGTATTACTAATCAAACAATCCTAAATTTCGGAAAAAAAATTTAATTAGTTATAGCGATCGCTTACTTAGGGGGATTTTCCTTTGACTGGCGCATAAAAAATGTAGGGGCAATTCATGAATTGCCCCTACATTTTTTGCGTATTTCATATAGTCGTCATTTGAAAACTTCTATATCAGTAAAAAATTAAGCTTTACCGATCGCATCATTCAACTTGCCACTGCGAAATCCTTCTAGATCAAGAGTTATGGAATTAAAGCCATATTCACGAAAGGATTGCGTAAGGTGATCGATCGCCGTTACGTTCATAAATTCGCTCATAAATTCATTAAAGCGATCGCTTGGCACTTCGATTTTGGCGGTATCACCCATTGATCGCACTCTGATATCGCCTTTCCAACCGCGATCGCGCAAATACTGCTCGGCATTGCCCACCCGCCGCAATTTCTCGACTGTAATTTCTTCGCCGTAGGGAAACCGCGAACTTAAGCAGGGTTGTGAAGGCTTGTCCCACCAAGGCAGTCCCAAATATTGCGATAACATCCTTACTTCGATTTTGCTAATTCCTACTTCAGCGAGAGGCGATCGCACGCCCCGCTCTTTGGCAGCTTGTATCCCTGGTCGATAGTCTTGCAAATCATCGGCATTTAAGCCATCGACCACATAGCCATAGCCCATTGTTTTGGCAAGGGGCTTGAGGGTGTCATGGAGTTCACTTTTGCAGAAGTAGCAACGATTAATCGGATTAGAGGTGTAATTAGGGTTATTCATCTCATCGGTCTGCACGACTTGATGTTTCACACCCATAAATTCGGCTTGAACCTGAGCGGCGGCAAGATCGGCGGGTAATAAAGATGGTGAGTTAGCAGTGATCGCTAAAGCGCGATCGCCTAAAACATCAAAAGCCACCTTAGAGACGAGGGTACTGTCAATACCGCCAGAGTAAGCAACAAGGACTTCCGAAGACTCATTAAAAATTTGGCGTAGGCGATCGAGCTTGTCGGATAGGGTGGCATTTAACATAAAAAATTTGAGGAGGAATTTGCAAGATTAGTGGCGGATCTTACGCGGAAAGAAGAATTGCCCTCACCCCTAGCCCTTCTCCCGCAGGAGAGGAGAACAAGAAAATGACTAAATCTTACTCCCCCTCTCCTTGCGGGAGAGCAGGGTGGTTTCATTTTCCGTAAGGTTGATTAGACAAGGGACGCACGGCAACAGTAAAGTGCCACACAGATGACAAAACCTCAAATTTTAAGGCTTGCTTTTTTCTGTACTCCTTACACGACAACCCTTTCCGAAAATGAAACCACCCTGCCCTCTCCTTGCGGGAGAGGGGGCAGGGGGGTGAGGGGTTTATTAATCTCTTTCCATTATCTGTGCCATGCGGTTAATCTTGAGCATTAACGCATCGAAATCATCGAAGGTGAGAGATTGGGGACCATCGGACAGAGCTTTTTTGGGATTAGGATGAACTTCGATCATTAGTGAATCTACACCCGCAGCGATCGCCGCTAGACTCATCGATGGTACATACTCCGCCCAGCCCGTGCCATGACTAGGATCGATCATGATCGGTAAATGGGTTAATTTGCGTAATACAGGGATTGCGGATAGGTCTAAGGTATTGCGCGTATATTCGCGATCGAAGGTGCGAATGCCGCGTTCACAAAGGATCACGTTGGGATTGCCCTCAGCGAGAATATACTCCGCCGCCATTAGCCAATCGTCAATGGTGGCTGCTAAACCTCGTTTCAGCAGGATGGGTTTGTTCTGTTTACCGACCTGTTTTAGCAATGAGAAGTTCTGCATATTTCTCGCGCCAATTTGGAGGACATCGGCGACTTCGGCAATTTTATCGATATCGGCGGTATCCATTACTTCGGTAATAATCCCCAAACCACTGGCTTGACGGGCGGCGGCGAGTAGAGATAAGGCGCTCTCTCCATGTCCTTGAAAGGCATAGGGAGAAGTACGCGGCTTATATGCACCACCACGCAAAAACTGCGCTCCTGCCGCTTTAACTTTTAGAGCGGTTTCGACGATCATTTCTTCATTTTCTACGGAGCAGGGACCCGCAACAATGACTAGGGGATGATTTTCACCGATCGCAATGTCACCATTGGGGGTAGGGACAATCACGGTACTCGATTCATTTTGGCGATATTGGCGACTGGCGCGTTTAAAGGGAGGTTCTACGCGCAAGACTGTCTCAATCCAACTACTCAATTCTTCGATTCGATGCAAATCGAGGTTGGCGGTTTCACCGACTAATCCCAACACAACTTTGTGTTTGCCAACAATTTTTTCGGGAGACAGTCCCCAACTGGATAATTCATCGCAGATCCGCTCGATTTCGGATGCGGGTGTACCAATTTTAGTTACGACGATCACGGTTAGTCTCCTTCACATGACATTTGGTATGGCATTTGGTCGTTATTATAACATTTTGCGGAAGCTAGCGTGTATACACAAGTTTTCAGCTATATCGTAAGTTGCTAATGATCTCCCTCAATTCCTTAAAAAGCCTTCACAAGGGGGCTGGGGCAATCTAAAAATTTATGCTAAAATTAACTGAATTGTATCTCTCAGAGCTACTATGCAAACCTCCGAAGCCCCAATTAAGTCCACAGCACCCTCTCCCCCATTTATCCCCGCAAAATCAATTAATCTTCCCGATCATAAACAGCTACCCGAATCAGACGGAACCTTTGTGAAAAACTTTCAGGAACACCCACAAAGTATTGTTTTAACAAGCTCGATCGCCCCAGTCTTGGAAAAATTACATCCTGATGGACGCTACTGCATCGGTCAGGATAGCGGTATCTATTGG
>JANMFC010000073.1:0-22302 GCA_031377675.1 Pseudanabaena sp. OTE_70b_metabat_355
CTGGCGAATCAGCTTATTTGGGGGTCTGGTTTTATTGAGCCGAGGTACTTACAAACTGGTTTGTAGTATCATAGAATCAAAACCCATGCAAAATTTGACATAGCCTAGAACGATGACATCTGCTCCTAAAGCCAACTCTGAGAATCCTGCGCCAAAAAGTCTCGAACAGTCTGAATATAAGGACACCGTTAACCTACCGCAAACCGACTTTTCCATGCGGGCGAATGCAATTATTAAAGAGCCAGAGATTCAAAAGTTTTGGCAAGAGCAAAGTATTTATGAAAACTTGAGCGCTAACAACAAAGGCGATGTATTTACGCTCCATGATGGTCCCCCTTATGCCAACGGCACATTGCACATGGGTCATGCGCTCAACAAAGTCCTGAAAGATATCATCAATCGCTACCAACTTTTGCGTGGTCGTAAAGCCCGTTATGTATTGGGTTGGGACTGTCACGGGCTGCCGATTGAGCTTAAAGTTTTGCAGAACATGAAAGCCGAGGAACGCGCTAATCTCACTCCTTTGCAATTGCGGAAAAAAGCCACGGAATTTGCACTGCAAACAATTGACGAGCAGGCGACAGGCTTTAAACGTTGGGGGATTTGGGGTGATTATGAAAATTCCTATTACACATTGAAGCCTGAATACGAAGCCGCGCAGATCAGTGTATTCGGTCGTATGGCGCTGAAAGGTTATATCTATCGCGGACTGAAGCCTGTCTATTGGTCGCCTAGTTCTCATACTGCTCTCGCTGAAGCCGAATTGGAATATCCTGAAAATCATATTTCGCGTAGTATCTATGTCGCTTTTCCTGTTGATTTAAATTGCCCTGTTGCTAAAGCATTTTTGAGTCTGTTCAACACAGATGTATCGAATTTGTATGCATTAATTTGGACAACTACACCTTGGACGATTCCAGCTAATCGAGGTATTAGCGTTAATCCCCAAATTAGTTACAGCATTGTTGCTGACGGTGATAAGAAATATATTGTTGCAACCTCTTTAATCGATAGTCTATCTGCTATTTTGGGCAGAGAGCTTAAAGCTATTGTTGCAGGTAGTGGCGTTTGGGCAGGTAAGTCGGATTTTTCAGGGAGCCGTTTAGAGGGCATAATTTGTAAGCATCCAATTGTTGATCGCCCTAGTCCGATTGTTTTAGGCGATCATGTCACCGCCGAGTCGGGTACTGGCTTAGTGCATACTGCGCCCAATCATGGTCATGATGACTTTATCGTTGGCAAAAAATATAATCTGGGACTTTTATCTTTAGTTGACGATCGCGGTATTTTCAATGAAGATGCTGGGGAAGAATTGGCAGGTTTGAGCGTTCTCAAAGAAGGGAATAACAAGGTTGTGGAAATCTTGACTGCTAATGGAACCTTGATTAAAGAAGAAGCCTATAACCACAAATATCCCTACGATTGGCGCACCAAGAAGCCTGTAATTGTTCGCGCCACTGAGCAGTGGTTTGCCTCCGTGGATGGATTCCGTGAAGATGCTTTGAAATCAATCAAAGAAGTTAACTGGATTCCTGCGATCGGGGAGAATCGGATTACCTCAATGGTGCAAGAGCGATCGGATTGGTGTATTTCCCGTCAACGCACTTGGGGCGTACCGATCCCCGTATTTTATGACGAAGAAACCAATGAGCCTTTGCTGACTGAAGAGACAGTTACGCATATTCAAGATCTGATTCGTGAGCATGGCTCCGATGTTTGGTGGGAAAGAGAAGTAGAAGATTTACTTCCTGAAACCTATAAAAACAGCGATCGCCAGTATCGCAAAGGTACAGACACAATGGATGTCTGGTTTGACTCAGGTTCTTCTTGGGCAGGGGTACTTGGCGGTGAGAGTCATGACTCCAAAATCGTTCCCTATGCGATGAACTATCCTGCGGATATGTATCTCGAAGGTTCTGATCAACATCGCGGCTGGTTCCAATCTTCATTGCTAACAAGTGTGGCAACCAATGGCTATGCACCATACAAGACGGTGCTAACTCATGGTTTTGTGTTAGATGAGAAGGGACAGAAAATGAGTAAATCCCTCGGCAATATCGTTGACCCGATGATCGTCATCAATGGCGGCAAAGATCAGAAGAAAGAGCCGCCTTATGGTGCTGATGTAATCCGTGTTTGGGCCGCGAGTGTGGACTATAATGGCGATGTCCCGATCGGTAAGACGATTTTGGCGCAAATGTCCGATGTGTCGCGCAAGCTTCGCAATACCGCCAGATTCTTGCTGAGCAATCTTTTTGACTTTGATCCCGCTCAAGATATTGTTCCCTATGATCAATTACCAGAAAGCGATCGCTACATCCTGCATCGTTTAGCTGTAGTAACCAAAGATGTCACCGAAGCTTATGATAACTTCCAATTCTCGCGCTTCTTCCAAACTATCCAAACCTTCTGCACAGTCGATTTATCTAACTTCTATTTAGATATTGCCAAAGATCGTCTTTATATCAGCGCTGCACATTCACCCCGCCGCCGCAGTTGCCAAACTGTGTTGATGTATTGTTTAGAAGCGATTACTAAAGCGATCGCCCCCGTCCTCTCCCACACCGCCGAAGACATCTGGCAACACTTGCCCTATCCAGCACCCACTCAGTCTGTCTTCCAAGCTGGTTGGTTTACGGCTCATGATGAATGGCACAAGCCCGAACTCGCAACCAAATGGGAATATCTCCGCGAAGTGCGATCGGAAGTAAATAAGGTTCTGGAAACTGCAAGAACAGGCAAACTTATTGGCGCTCCTTTAGAAGCAAAAGTCCTGCTATCTGTATCCGAAGCAACTCAAAAAAATTATTTAGCTTCTCTCGGCGAAGAGTTACGTTATCTCTTTATCGTTTCCCAAGCTGAAATTGTCGATAGCATACCTGCTGCTGATTTCACTGGTGAAGCTAATAATCTGAAGATCGCTGTCGTCCAAGCTGATGGTGATAAATGTCCTCGTTGCTGGAACTACTCCACCCATATCGGTGAGTCGGCTGATCATCCGCATATATGCGATCGCTGTGTCGGTGCGATCGCGGGTACTTTCTAGACTTCCCATCAAACGAGTGGCTTTGTTTCTCTTCTCATCCTCGAAGCTGCGACTGGTCATGGTCTGATTTGGTGGCTCGGTAACTTCTAATCAAATTGCTCTAAGACAAAGTAAAAACGACAGCGATTCTTTAACCCTGCCTTTTGGTAGGGTTTTTTATTGCCTTGCTAGGATGTCTAGGGGCATCCAATGTGGATTTCCTTCACCCTCGAATATTCACTTAACAGTTTCTGGAAAAGATTAAAATTGAAACTACGAGGATCGATCCGTGAGCCAGAGCGATCGACAATTTTGTGAGTGGTAATTCGCTCTAGTGGCACATCTGTTTTAGCAACTAGCCATACTAGCGACTGATACTGCGCTTCAGTATATCCACTATGGCTATCACCATTGTGCATTCCATCTTCGGGCGTTTCTAGAGAAATATGATAAGCAAAATTATTTACAGAACTGGGATAACGAGGGTTAGTCTGTACTGATTCTTTTCCTAATGGACTGACAAACTCGGAATCCCCTGCACCAAAGGCTCGTTTATCTGGTGGGACAAAGTAGATAATCGTCCCATCGATCGCAATTAATGTGTGATAGCTATCTTCATTATCCTCATCAGTATGGAATTCTTGGAAAAAATTAATGACGCTATTAACAGAGCCAACAGTTTCATGAAGGACAATAATGGGAGATTGATTCGCAGGACTGCCTGATAGATCTTTGATATATCGATCGCCGTAGTTAGACGATGCTGCCAAAGCAATGATTTCCCTTGGATTGTAGGTGAGCATTTTTTTCGCGGAGTTTGTATTCGGTTCAGAGTCGCTTATTAGCTTCCGAAATCGCTCTATAGTTATAGGTGTGGAAGTAAGTGCTGCGGGTAATGATGGATTGGGTGGATTAGCTGGTGGTTGGAACACACAGCCAAATACTGGTGCTGATAGGTTGATTTCTGCTGAAAAGTTAATTTCTTGAGGATTTTGTTGGGCAATTTTTGGGGTGGAGATCTGTATGCTGTTTGGAGTGGTTTCGGTAAACTTAGCAGCATCAATTACCTTTGTTTTAGCTGGTTCTGCTAAGAGGATAAATATCACCAATGTCAGAAAAAAGAAGGCGATCGCAACTAATCGTTTAACTTGCATATTTAGGCTAATGATAACTACTTATTGAGCGGATACGTAAATCTTATAAACTTTAGGTCTCAAAAATCACTTGACTATCACACCCCAAACAAAGTATTCTTGATTTTAAGAGAATCAGCATTACTTCGATTTTGAATTGGTGATTCTATACACATAATCCGTTTAACACTTTAGAGGTAAGTCGTGCTTCACACAGAAGTATAACTCCTGTAAACCCAATAGTAAAATTAGTAATTTTTAGCACGCTTACTGGAATTAAGTTACTTGGAATTATAACAATCGTGAAAAACATCACTTTGCCTGCCCAACTAAGCTCTCTAACAATTATAGGTCAGTTCGTTTTAGCTGCTTGTTTAGAAGCAGAAATTTCCTCTAAAAAGGCGTATAAGCTAAGGTTAGCCGTGGATGAATTAGCTACTAATATTATTGTTCATGGCGGCGAAAATTCTACGACAGAATCCATGCTTGAAATCAATGCTGAAGTTGAGTCAGCAAACCTAAAAATCACAATCACTGATACTGGTTCACCATACGATCCAAGCGAAAGAGAATTTGATGAATCAATTCTGTCTGCACCCATTGAGGAGAGACCTATAGGCGGATTAGGTGTTTTTTTAAGTTTTCAAGGTGTCGATGAGTTTTCCTATGAATCCACTGAACACAAAAATATAACCACTTTATTGGTAAAAAGAGATTAGGAATGAAAGTTTATTGAGCTATGCATTTAAGTTGTCAATTTATTAGTAACTATAGAGTCATATTCTCTAATCTCGGTAGTATCTTGATGATGTTATTCATTTCTGCTTTTCAACTTTCACACCTTATTCGACCAGAAGATTTTTTATCTATTTTTGTAAATTTTATGCAGAATTGACTTACTTGTAATATATTAAAAAATAAGATCATCACTTTGTTTCCTCTGTAATTCCTATTTAACAAGAAGGGGTAATTTTGAAATCAGTAGATTTTTCTCATAGAGATAAACTAGGACAAGTCACGTTTTTCGTGCTTTTATGGAAAAGAAAAGGACTTGATTTAACCCTTTTTGATGACTATTGGCGTGATGTTCATGGTCCTGTATGCGCTCGTTTGCCAGGACAATTTCAATATTGGCAGTATCATGTTCATCCTAACAATGGTGGAATTATTCCCCAAATTGATGGTATTGAATATGCAACCATAGAAGCCGATCAGTTTGCTGGTATTGCCGAACTAACATTTAAATCTCCTGAAGATCGGATAACTTGGTTCCAAGCAGCGGCAATCTTAATGGATGATGAGCATAATATTTTTAGCAAGGCGATCGGTTACAACACTAGCCCTAGCAATTCTATTACTTATCTGGATAAATTAGCTGATGGCGCTCCTAACGGTGACACTCTTGCGTCATTGGTCAGATTGTTCATTTTGATCAAAAAGAATCCTGCTGTAAGTCCTACGGAGTTTCAAGCTTACTTCAAAGATCAATTTGCACAAGCGATCGCTACCAGTTCACATCTAGCTAAATTTCGTCTTAATTTATTTGATGAAGTTGATGGGACTCGTCCACCTGCGGCTGGGGTTGAACATAGTGAATCTGCTGATAAGGGCTACCATGCTTCCCTAGAGCTAGCATTTGAGAACAATCTAGAATTAGAGAGCTTTTTGGCATCCCCAGACTATAAAGCTACAGAAGCAACCCAACCTCAATATATTGGGGCGATCGCTACTTTCCCTACTCACTTTGTTAATACATTTGTGTATGACGGTGAAATGACTCTAGCTGGACAGCGTGGATCATCAGTGGCTCAGTTAATCACCAAAATTGGTGCAATTAATCAACTAAAACCAGACATTGTTAACCTTATTTTGAATAATTCCCTGACTTAAAATTGTTGGGCAATAAACGGTTGCAATAAACGGTTAAAGTTAGGATTAACAGATTAACAACAAAAAACTGTCCCAACTACTTGATAACGGAGAATAAAATGCCTTACGAAAATGCCGTATTAGACGATAAAGACCTTCAGGCTGGTCTAAGTGGGATCAATCCTAAATTTGGAGACTTTGTGACGAGAGTCGCAGGTGAAGCTTGGGGACTGCCCCTAATCGATCAAAAAACCAAGGCTTTTATTACTATTGCTGTGGATGTAGTTAATCACACTCAAACAGGACCAGGAAGTCCATTTGAAGCGCATGTTAACATGGCAATGAAGCAAGGTGCTACCTATGCCGAAATCGAAGAGCTTTTGCTGTTTATGTCTGTTTATGCAGGTTTTAACAAATCTGCTAGTTGTTTTGTGGCGCTCAAGCAGATTTTTAGCGAAACAATTCCAGATTAACTTGTTGTTGATGACTGTCTCATCGTAAAGTTTATAGTACAAATTGTTCAATTACATTTGTCCACACAACGCCGAAAATTTACTATCCAAAAAGTATATTTACAGGAAACCAATGTCTAAAAAACGAACTAATTACTACAAGGATCTGTCTGCTGATTACTCCAAACCTGGACTAGTATCCGAGGAATTCAAAGCCAAGTTGATCGCTGATGCTGCTGATTATATTGCGCTGAAAGAACCAACTCTGCCGCTTATTACTGACGACTATACGGCTGCTCAAATTGAGCAAGAAAACAAGGAATGGTGGCCAACCCACTGTGAAGCACTTCGACAAGGTCGTGGCGATTTATTAACAGATGAATACCGCAATGATTTGGTATATCTGTGCCAAGATGGTCCTTTCTATGGACTTGGTGAACAAAAAGAACGGGAACAACATTGGTGGGCCTTAATCGCTCAGCCTGGTGTTACCATGTGTTGGCCAATTGTACAATTTTGGTCTGAGTTCGTCCATTTTGAGTGGAAATGTGTTGATGACGAAACTGGAGAGACTTTAGCCAAGGGCATGGTCTGTTGGGTCAGACGGGGTCATCGCGGGGCTTGTTACTTCAAGAGCGAACAACTCACATTCTATAGGGATGTATTTGCCGCGCCTGAATTACTAACACTGATCACAACATAAAATTTAGTTGACAATTGGGGTGCGGGACTTGACTTTCGCACCCTATTCTATATTTAACTTTAAGGAGAACAGAGATGACCAAAGGTAAGATTGGCGTAATTATTGAAGATCATTTTGATCAAACCGAATTTCGACTGTTCAATGCCTATTTCCCAGAGCATGGTTATGAAGTCGAATACATTTCTCATCTTTGGGGTCAGTCTGCTTTACATTTCGGTGGCAACCCCGATGATGGTATTTACGATCCTGTAGAAAAAGTTACAGTCACCATAGAAATCAACGATATTAACCCTACCGACTATAAGGGGTTTATTTGCATTGGAGCTTATGCGATGGATCGCTTGCGCTATCAGGCAAGTGTGCGTAAGGGGCAGAAAAACCAAGCGCCAGCGGTAGCATTTCTGCGTAAGGTCATTGACAATCAAAGTATTAAATTAGGAACAATTTGCCATAGCTTATGGTTGTTCTGTGCTGACTCTGATTTGATCAAGGGGAAAAAAGTGACCTGCGCTCACAACATCATTTGTGATGTAGAAAATGCTGGCGGTGAGGTGATTTATGATGGCGATGCCACTGCTGATTTGGTAATTGATGGCAATCTAATTACAGGCAAACATCCAGGTATAACCAAACAATTCATGGAAGCCTTTATCAAGGAAATTGAAGCTGTAGCTTAAAAAAGAGGAAAAAGAGATGCAAAGCATCTCTTTTTCCTCTTTTTTAAGCTAGAACGAAAATTAATTTTGCGATCGCTCTGGATTGATAAAACCAAAATACAGGTAAGTCAACGACATTAACGCGAATAGTACAATATATAAATACAAAGATTCTGGTTTCCAGTTGCCATTATTCACTTGCAAAATATTTACTCCTGTAACTAACGGCAGACTTAGTCCTCGCAGCTTTGCTGCCAAGTTACGTGATTCTGGATTTACAGACTTGCCTGCGAATATCAATAGAAGTAATCCTAATGACACATACATGGCTGCTAGTAGTCGGCGTGTATCCTCAATATGGGGTAAAGATCCAGCCTGTGCGGGCAAAGAAGCTCCACTAGCACTAGGAGAAATCATTACAGCAATCCCGACTAGAACAAAGATAAATCCGTCGAAGAAAAATAGACTTTTACGATTAAAAATCGTTAGCATGTTAAACCTCCTTGTTGTGGATTTTCGGTTATTTCTAGCTTAGCCCATAGAAGTTTTATGTTCTAACAAGACTGACCATAGCCATATCACAAAATTATTCACGTACAAGAAAAACAAAATATAAACAATTCAGTTTTTGTAATTATTCTTAACTAAAGCTATTGCTATTTTATAGGTTCTTACTATATATTTAGTGTCAAATTATAATATTTGGGAGTTACCCATTTCACTTGTAAATAAAAATCCAAATTTATATTTATATATTTAGTGAGTTTGATTACTTGAACATATTTCAAGATTGAAACTCGGCTTCATTCAAAAGCGGAAAAGCATAGTTCTTTCATTTTTCAGGAGAAAAAATATGATATTTGCAGGTAAAGTAGCGATCGTAGCTGGTGGCACTTCGGGAATGGGACAAGCATCAGCGATCGCCTTGGCTCAAAATGGGGCTAAGGTTGTGGTAGCTGGACGGCGAGTCGAAGAAGGTGAAAAAACGATCGCATTGATCAAAGAAATTGGTGGTGAAGCGATATTTCATAAAACTGATGTTACTAAGGCTTCGGACGTGGAATCAATGGTAGCAAAGGCTGTAGATGCATTTGGACGCTTGGATATAGCTTTTAACAACGCTGGTTATCACGGTGACTTTGGCATGATCGCTGATGTTAGCGAAGAATCCTTTGATCGCACGATGGATATAAACCTTAAAGGCATTTTCCTGAGTATGAAGTATGAAATCAAGCAGATGCTGACACAAGGTAGTGGTGGCACAATCGTAAATACTTCTTCGATTTCGGGTTTGCGAACAATGGCAGGCGGAATGTCAGCCTACGTCACTTCTAAAGCTGCTGTCATTGCCTTGACAAAATGTGCGGCGGTGGAATATGCCCAAGCAGGAATTCGGATAAATGCGATCGCCCCAGGTGGGATTTTAACCGATATGCTAATGGCAGTTAGTGGCGGCAACACAGAGGGCATGGCACAGTATAACCCCATGAAACGCTTAGGAAAACCCAATGAAATTGCCGATGCTTTAATCTATCTTTGCTCTGACAACTCATCTTATATTACTGGACACACTCTGGTTGTTGATGGTGGTCTGCTTGCTCAATAGATTGATTTAGGCTTAACAGGTTTTTTCAATCTTGTAAATATTCTTAATAAGGTGAGGCTTATATGAAATTCAAAGATACAGGTAAAATTTCGCAGGTAGTAGCGATCACCTCGACTCTAGCGATCGCTTCTTTGGGTAATGTTCAGCCTAGTCACGCTGATCCCAATGCTTTGATGGACAACCTCGTGAGTCAAAGTGTCACCTCCGTATCGCAGCTCAATGATTTGAAGTCTTCAGATTGGGCGTTTACGGCTACGCAGTCTTTGGTGGAGCGTTATGGTTGTATTGCGGGCTATCCCGACAAAACCTTTAAAGGTCAACGAGCTATATCAAGATATGAATTTGTGGCTGGTTTAAATGCCTGTGCCGACAAGATTAACGAATTGATTGCCAGTGGACTATCTGATAAAGTTGGTAAGGAAGATCTCGCTACACTCCAAAAGCTGCAAGAAGAGTTTTCGGCTGAGCTAGCAACCATTAGAGGAAGAGTGACGGCAGTAGAAGCAAAAACTGCTGCCCTTGAAGCTCAACAATTTTCCACCACTACTAAACTTTTAGGTGAAGTTATAGTTGCGCTTTCTGGCAGTGGTAATGGAGGCAATCCCGTTTATGGGGCAGATACCAATGTCTTTGGTTTAGTAACACCAGTCCGCAATCCTCCTCTTACTGAAGGTGGTGTACCTGTGCCTACAGGTGTGGTAAGACCGATTACAGGAAGGGTAACTCAGCCCAGTGGAAATGCCAATACAACTTTCAACGCCAGAGTTAGATTAGATTTACGTACTAGTTTTTCAGGCACTGACTTACTGTTAACCCGCCTAGAAGCTGGTAATGGCGGGAGCTTTTATAATAACAGTCCTAGAGATTACCGTTCTTCCATTCTCTTAACAAGCAATTTTGGTAATGCTGGTGCTGGCAGTTTTGGCAACAATTATAACGGTGTTGACTCTACTTTTAAGCTTGCTAAGTTGCGTTACGACTTCAGTCTGGGTCGAGATTTAAGAGCTTCTATCGGTCCTGTCATCCATTCCTATGATTATATCGATAAGAATTCCTATGCCAACAACGAAAGCTCCGACTTTTCCTCTAATTTCTTCACCAATAATCCGCTGATTCTGCTACTAAATAATCGCAGTGGAGGCGCTGGAGGGGCTTTAGATTGGAATCCCGATCAAGGAGATTTTAGTTTGCGAGCAGTTTATATTGCCCCTAATGGTTCCGAGGCGGGTGCGGGACCGACCAATCCCAATGCCAATTTGCCTGGGCAACAACCCACTCCTCCTGGACCTCCTTTGGCAGCTAATCGCGGCTTATTTGGGAACCCTAACGAAAATATTTTTGAGCTTGAATACGCGCCAAAGATTGGAGGTAAAAAGGGTAACTTTGCTGTTCGTCTGCAATACACCAGAGGTGACTATGGCAATCGATATGGAAATACTGGTGGTGCTAATGTTGAGTGGACTTTTGCTAGGAATATGGCAATCTTTGGACGCTATGGATTTGGCACAGTTACTCTGTTTAACGGTCTCAACTCTTTTAATACTTTCACCAATGTTGAAACCACGATTAACCGTGACGATATATCCTACAATATTCAGACATTTCAGGTGGGTCTAGCTTTCCCCGATCTATTTAAAGAAGGCGCTTTGGGCGCGATCGCCGTAGGACAGCCGTTCATTGAAGGTAAAACTGGTAATGCCACCCAAACCAATTTGGAAGCATTTTACCGATTTCCTCTTAGCAAGAACATCTCGCTTACTCCTGATGTTCAGTTGATTTTTAACCCCAACAACAACAGTTTCAACAGCACTATCTTTGTTGGCACTATCAGAACTGTGTTTAGCTTCTAACTAGAATATCAGCAAGGAAAGAGGAAAATCAATGTTTAAATTAAAACCAACCCTGGCCACTAGTCTCATTCTGGGATTTCTCGGATTAGGTGTTCAGCTTTCTACCGCCGAGGAAATTAAGCCGATAGTCCAGAGCGAATCTTCGCTATTTAGGGATTTGAACCGTGATGCTTTAAGTAAGACTGAACTTAAGAAAGCCGAAGCTGTGACTTCAGTATCCCAACTCAGTGATGTCAAACCTACGGACTGGGCGTTTACATCTCTTCAATCCTTAGTAGAGCGGTATGGATGTATCGCAGGATATCCAAACAGAACCTATGCTGGGAATCGAGCATTGACAAGGTTTGAGTTTGCCGCTGGACTTAATGCCTGTTTGGATAAAATTAATGAAATAATATCAAGTGGTTTGGCTGATAAAGTTGGCAAGGAAGACTTATCGACACTAAGCAAGCTCCAAGAAGCGTTTGGGGCTGAACTTGCTACTATCAGAAGCCGAGTGGATGCTCTTGAAGCTAAGGCTAATACTCTAGAAGCTCAACAATTCTCTACCACTACTAAACTCTCAGGTGAAGCTCTATTTTCCCTGCGAGGTGTTATTAATTCGGGCGATCGCCCTGGTAATTCGGGAGCAATCCCTGGGTTAGTAAGTCAGCCTTTATCATCGGGTGGAGAAGGACCTTTTGGCAAAAATACTACCTTGGGTTACCGAGTTCGACTTAACCTTAATACCAGCTTTACGGGCAACGATCAGTTGTTATTACGGTTACAAGCTTCCAATATTCCCAGACAGGGGATTGGGGCTTACACAGATACTGGAGCGCTCCAGCCCGATGATACTACTGGAGATAACAACAATATCTTTGGTCAATTTGGTACATTGGGTGGCACTCCGACTGGACAAACTAGTAATGGCGTATTCCGTCTCGATAAATTGTCCTATAGCTTTCCGCTAAGCGCTCGCAGTCGGGTGAGAATAATTGCCACTGGTGGTAAGCTTGCAGACTTTGCACCCAGTTTAAATGCCTTAGATTATGACGAATCTGGCTTAGGCAGTATTACTGAATTTGGTCAATATAATTCCATTTATCGATTGAGTGGCGCGGGAGCTGGATTTGGACTCGACTATCGATTTAACGATTCAGTTAGACTATCTCTTGGCTATTTAGGAGGTAATCGTACTTCGGCTGCTACCCCAGGCAATTCATCCTTGATCTTTGGCTTGGGAGATAACGGTAATGGCTTATTTGGCGGAACCTATGGCGCGATCGCTCAGTTGAGTTTTCGTCCGCTCAATAGCCTAGATGTGGGCTTAACTTATGTACGCTCCTACTTTTCGCCCAATGATGTATTTAATCAACGACCAGGTGTAGGTGGCGGTACTGGTAGTCACCATTCTAGTTTTCCTCTAGGCGGTGGCCACATGGAAAGCAATGCCTATGGTTTGCAGCTATCCTACAAACTTAATCCCAGTTTGATTATCAGTGGCTGGGCTGGTGTCCAAAACGTAACTGCACCAATTGGTGGGACTAATCCTTTAGGTCAACGTCTTTCTAATCCTGGCGATCGCGCCACCATCATTAACTGGGCTGTAACCCTAGCCTTGCCAGACTTCTTGAAAGAAGGGAGCCTAGCAGGGTTTGTGTTTGGGCAACCGCCAAAAGTTACTGGCAGTGATGGTCGATTTCCTGCAAATTTTGGTACTGGAGCGCTTCAAGACTATCAAGGAGAGTCATTCCACATCGAAGCCTTCTACCGATATCCGCTCACCAAAAATATCAGCATTACCCCTGGTGTAGTGATCATTACTAATCCTGAATACAATTCCGCGAACCCAACTATTACAATTGGCACTATCCGCACAACATTTAGTTTTTAAGAGAATCTAGGACAAATTTATGACAGAATCAGCAAAACTCCCTAACGAAATTTCCCATCAGAATCTATAGTAAATCAAATCATTGAGGAAAATTTGAATGCCTAATTATGTTGGAACGCTGACAGAATCGCCTAAAACTAGAATGCTAGACCGTCAACTAGGCTCTGTGGAAGAGGGTAAAAATGATTTTAACTTGTTTACCCAATGTTTCTTAGTAGATGGTTCATACCAATTTGGTAACTTTAATCCTAGTTTGGGACGTGACGGAATCTTGCAGGGCTTCTATAATCTCGTGCCTCTAGTTAAGGGTGACTTCTCAGTTGTAAAGGTAAATCATGACGTTTGGATTCTTGAAGAAGTAGCAGACAAAGTATTCGTGCAGATGGATACGGTCTATATGATTGATGGTGAAGAGAAGCTAAGGCTACCTTGCTTTGCGGTTTATCACTTCAGTGGTGAATTTGATTCAGAGGGAAGAGAATACATTAAGAAATTACAAACTTTCTTGGATAGTTCGCCACTATTTATGGATACAACTGAATTAATTCCTAATGGTGCGCCCTATAAAGGTTTGCCTAAGTAGCTCATCGCAATATGTTTATTGGTGAACAGTAAATGCTGATTCGACTTTTAGGCTTAAACACTCTATTTGAATTCGCCGTAGGCATAGCCATGATTTATCTCAGTTTTGGCGGAGATGGTTCAAACTCGAACTTGACGATCGCTATGGCTCGGGTTTTAGCGGGTAACGCTTTTGGGCTAGGAACTTTAAGCTGGTCGCTGATATTTAGCCGCGATCGCAAAGCTGGATTGATCGCTTTAGCTGTCTTTCACACTGCTGTAGCGATCGCGCAAATAGTCAATCTGGTTGGAGGTATCGTGCCTTTTCCAGTAGTACTTGTCCACGCGGTTTTCGCCTTACTATTTATATTTTTCTCATTTAAGAGCTATGAATAAAAAACAAGTGGTCATTTTTTCGGCATCTGTGGCTATTACCTCGGTTTTTGGTAGTAGCTTCGATTTGTCTAGTTTACAAGCAGAGCCATTATCTAGAGTTGATTCAAAATCTGAAGCGATCGCTTTAGAAAATATAGAACATATCAGATTAAGATATTCCCTCCGAGCGGAAGACCTACGGCAAAACCTGCAAAGCTCGCTACAAATCACTCAAAGTGATACATCTAAACCCTCGAATAGTGTAACCCCCAGCCTTATTTCGGAAACACCACCTGTAGAAAGCGCCAAACCCCAAGAATGGACGATTGATAGCACCCAAACCGATTTTAGTTATCAACATGACAATTTTGGACTCACAATCTATTCGGTTGAGCCAAGCGTTTCATTTCGGTACGATGCCAATAATAAATTCAACCTCAAATCTGGCTTCATTAATTTAAATGGACAGACTGGATTTAAGCCCGTTACTATCTATCCTATACGCTTAGGATGGGAAGGTCGCGCTGGTCAAGCTGCGATCAAAACTGGTGCCACTGTCTATACTTTTGATCGCCTTGCTCCTGCGTTTGGCTTTGATGCCAGTGTAAACATTCCGATTTTACCGAATCTCAATTTAGGTGCAAGTATAGAGCGCACTCCCATGAAGTTTGCTCCATCTACTTTAGAAATCCCTAGCATTACTACCTATACTGCCTATGGGCCCAATATTTACTGGCAAATCGATCAAGATTCCAGCCTCTTCTCATTTTTAAGTATTCTTAATCTCAACGATAGTAATCGAGGCTTTATATCTTATTCAAAACTCAAGCGTAATTTTGGACAGTTTTCAATCGCAGCTAATTTGGTAACAACCTCTTACGATCGTGACGCTGCCCCCAATTATTTTGCCCCATCGGATTATTTGATTTACAACGGTGAAATTGGTTGGCAGGGAGATCTTAATGACTTTTTGAACTTGCGTGCACAAATTAATTTAGGTGAACAAAGACTCAGGGGTGAATATACCCGAGCTTTATATTACGAGACACAACTGACAGCTAAACTATCATCCAAAATTGATGCGTTTATCAATTATTCCTTTGGCGATCTCGATCAAATTTCCTACTTCCGCGCCACTGGTCAAAATAGTTTGTACAGTCGTTATTTAATTACGGGACAATTAAAATTTAGGTTTTAATGCCCTCAGAAATATTAAAATAATTCCACAAGATTTTTCAGACACCTAATATAAGGAGAATTTGTAAAATGGCTGAGCATGGTACTGGATTGGGGCATTTTCTACATGGTGTGCAGCATGTGGGCATTACCGTTAACGATATGGCGCAAGCCTTGGAGTTTTACACTGAAGTACTTGGCGGCAAACTTGCCGTTGGTGAACATGGTCTAGAGGGTGATACTATCCAAAATACTTTATTTCAAAAAGAAGAAATCGACGCGATCGCCCAAAACACAGATCTGGCAAGTCTTGATGTTCCTGATCTTAGAGACGGCGGCAAAGCCATTGATGTCAGATTTATTTCCTTTGGCAATATGTGTGTGGAGTTAATTCACTTTCATGATTCTCAATTGAGTGTTGATTCTCCAAGTGTTGTTAATCCAGTGCAATCACATATCGGTCATGTTAATGCTAAGCATCTGTCATTCCAAGTTAAAGAAAGTATAGATCTGAATGAGTTTGCTCAGAGACTAGAGGCTGAATGCGCCAGACGGGGCATCCACAATGTAGCCTTTAATCGAATCAGACGCGCTCAAACCATTGAAGAACGCAATGCGATCGCTTTGCAGTATAACTCCTTTAAATTTTGGAGTGAACCCGATCCAGAAACTGGAGAACTCGCGAATACAGAATGGGGAGAATTTGAAGGATGGTCACTCTTCTACTGCAAAGGACCCAGTGGCGAACAATTAGAATTTAACCAAGTCACTCGCAATGTTAAAACTTTATTTGCCAAAGCCCAAGCCGAATACTATAGAGCAAATAGCGACAACTTTTAATTTCTTACTTGTTATCTAATTTGTTACCTTGACATATTAGAATGGCAATATGAAATCAGTTCATCTAAACTAACTAATAGGTAAAGAAATGACAGATAGATTCCCAGGCGAAGCAACTCATAAAGTTTTAAGCTTATTTTCTAGGGGTGAATCATTTGATTCCGAAGGATTTACCAAGTTTTTTATTGATACACCTGTTTATCAATTTGGTAACTTTGATGTTGCCCTTGACAAAGTTGCAATTAAAGCATCAGCCGACAATTTCTTTAACAACATCAATGCTGTTTACCACGAAATCAAGATGATGTGGGAGCATGGAGATAATGTGTTTGTGGAAATGGATGTACAGTATTGGCGTAAAGATAATTCCTATATATCGCTTCCCTGTTTTGACATTTTCCGTCTAGAAGGTGATCTATTCTCGGAACTGAGAATTTTTATGGATGTTAATCCTGTGTTTAACCCCACTATTGCCGTACCTCCTAGCGCCTCGATTTTAACCTACCAGAAAGGTGCAGTTCTTACTCCACCTGACACCATGAAGAAGTTTTTTGCCGAAAATCCTGAAGGCATTAGAAGATGTAAAGAAGGATTTGTTCCTAAATGGTCAACTAATGGTCCTAAATGGGAAGTTTAGAGGTTATTTCTAGCTTTAAATCTGAACCCTAACTGCAAAGTTGTTTAAAACATATAGTCAGTACAAAATACTGGCTATATGTTTTTTTGAAGTACATTTTTTTGAAGTACATTTAAGGAATAAAATCATGTCTCTAATTGAAAAAGTTGAACAAATGGTTGGCTATATCACCGTAGAAGATTGGGAGTCTTTTTATCCCTTCTTTACAGAAGATTTATCATATAAAGTCGGTGCTTACGAGGTGATGACAGGAGCAAAAGCAGCAGCCGAATTTTTAGCTGACTTTTATCAGACTGTGAAGCCAGCGAATCATGTAGTTCATGGTGCTTGGGAATTGGATGGTGGCGTGGTCATTATTGAAATGGATGCACACTATATAAGGATTGCTGATGGCAAACCCATTATTGTCCCCTGTTGTGATGTCTATCGGTTTGAAGGAGATTTGATTAAAGATTGGCGTGTTTATCCAGATGTGGCTAATGTCTATGCTGCGTAATTTAAGGGTTAGGGTAGGAAAGACTTTCTACCCTAACCCTTATTAACTTAAAAAGTAATTTAAATTAAAAGTTAAAGAAGTGAAACAAATAACAAGTAAATTTTTCGTCCATCTTTTAACATTGTTTTTATTAATTGGGTCGATTTCTTCACTGAGTTCTAATGTCTATGCATCTGAAATCGTAAAATCTGGCTCGCTAGAGTTGATTGGAGGCGATCAAAAGTCTGTAGGCTTGGGCAAAGTTTCTAGCTGGATTAAGGTTGATGCAGATCAGAAGCCAGTTAGCATAGGCATTACCCTCACAGAGGATGCAGTTGCCACAGCTCCAGCTAATGATCAAGATCCTGCTGGTGCTGATGGAATTAAATTAAAACTAAAAGACGGAATTGGGCATCAGACTTTTGAATATGAAGTTAACTTACCCAAAATTAGCTCAGTTCCTTTTAATCATGTTGGGGTAAATTGGAACCCTTTCGGTCATGGACCTGAAGGTATTTTTACGCCTGCCCATTGGGATATCCATTTCTATACTATAGATCCAGAATATCGGCATCAAATTAAGCAAGATACAGTAGCAGATATAGATAAGTCGAATAAAGAGCTACCAAAAGGCTTTTTAAATGCTGAGTATAAGCTTGCTCTTGGGACTGCGGAGCCAAGAATGGGTTCGCATACTGCCGATTTTAGTTCGCCTCAATTATCACCAGGTAAGTTTGAAAACATTTTTATTATTGGTATTTACAATGGCGAAGTAGTGCATTGGGAGCCAATGATTACTGATGATTTTTTAAAGTCGAATCTGCTTGCTGTTGAAAAAATCAAATTACCAGATTTATATTTTAAGTCTGGCTACTATCCCACGGAATATACTGTTAAGCATGATTTAGAAGCTAAGGAATATCAGATTTCTCTTGACAAATTGGTATATCGTGAAGCTTATAATGCACCGCAGTTATAAAGTAATTAACTGTTATGAAGTCCAAATATCCTGCCATTTAACAATTCCCTGATTAACTAAAATCCACCGCCGACAGACCAAATTTTCATAGACAGGGCGTTGATTTTCTCGGCGAATAGCGTATTTATAGGTAATTGCTTTACCTGCACTTTCGTTAAAGGGAATTTCTCCAAACCAAGTATTGTCATTAATATATTGGAGGGCATAGGCTTGATCAATATTCCAACTGCCTAGTTCAGGACAATCTCCCGTCACTACAATACTTTCCCCTAATTTTGTTTTGATGCCATTGAGTTGGACTCGAACAATGGTTTTTCCTTGAACGCGATCACCAATATAACTCAGAACAATAACGTCTTGATAATCTAGGAATAAACCTGATAATTTCCCTTCTTTGACTTCAAAGGAACGATGGGTGACAATGCAGTTATATTCTCCGTCTTCTAGCCCTGTTGATTCCACATTAATGGTTATGGGATTACTTCTATTGATTGCTACAAAACAACGTGAATCTCGATAGCTACGGGTATAGCAATAAATATCAGGCGTTATATATTTTTGTTGTTGACTTCCCAAAGAAATGGCAGGATTTAATCGTCGCAATTTAGAAAATAATTCTAATAGTTTGTATAACGGACTATGGGTATCCCAACTGTCCATCATCGGGCGATTATAGGGATCATTTCCGCCGTTAGTATCATTATGAAGATACTGCTCGGTTCCGTAATAAAGGCAAGGAATTCCCCGACTTGTCATGATTAAACTGACCGCCAATTTTAAAGCTCCGCGATCGCTGTTTAAACTCTGAAAACGGGGCATATCATGGTTATCAATAAAAGTAATTAATTCCGTTGCCCGATAATAAAGATGATCTAAATCAAAAATAGTTTGTACTAGTTGAAAGCCTTGGGGATCATTTTTACCCAAAGCAGCACGAATAGCTTCACAAAATCCAAAATCCAGAATTGACATTCCTGAATGGTTCGTAAAATTAACCGATCCCGTATCCCAAGGTTTACTAAAGCCCCATTCCCCGAAGATAAAAACGGAGGGTTTATGGGTTTGAATTTCCGCATTAAATTCTTGCCAAAACCAAGTTGGCATATGCTTAACCGTGTCTACACGCAGGGCATCAACACCGCGATCTAACCAAAGCTTGATCGCCGATTTTATATAATTTCGATAGTGAATATTGCTTTCATTAAAAGTTGCTAAGCCTGCCATTTCATAATATAAAAGTTGGTATTCATCTTCCCAATCGTTAATTTCGGGGTTATGGTAATACCAATGATCATTATCGTGATAAAAATCAGCAATTAATTCACCATCATCGTAAAGTTTTCCTTTTTGACCATTTACATCTGGACTGCTGTGATTGCAAACAATATCTAAAATTAATTTCATTCCTCGGTTATGTAATTCCGTAATCAACCGATTAAAGGCGGTACATTGCAATAAAGAATTAGATTCATCTTTGGCTAAAAAACGGGAATTAATACGTTTAAAATCTTTTGTCCAATACCCGTGCATGGCCGCACTTTCAAACTGTAAATCTTCCACCTGTTCAAATAAAGGGGAAACCCAAATAGCCGTGATTCCCATTCCCTTAAGATAATCTAATTTATCAATAATTCCCTGAATATCTCCCCCCCAATATCGTCCCCATTTTTGACGGGTAGGATCATATAATTCGGGATTAGGTCCAGCATTGTTACTCGTATCACCATCATTAAAGCGATCAACAATCAGAAAATAAATTGTCTCTTGGCGAAACTCAATTGAACGAGTGAAAAGAAATTCAAAATCTGCATCGAAAGACTTGGTTTCTTCTGTAGTATGAAATCCTGCTGCGGCTTTAATCGCCGCGACTTCAGAAGGATTTGATTGAATATCTTCATTAAATAAATCCATAAGTATTGTTATCGTAGTATGTACTTAGATGAAATATGAACTAATTTAATCTAGTCGATGAATAGATAACATGGTTATGTCATCAAATTGAGGTGCATCAGCAATATATTGAAATAAATTTTCTTTGATACGGTCAACTAGTTCAACAGCAGAGGTCGTTGGTTGCTGAATTAGTGCTAATAATCGTTCCTTTGTAAATAGTAAACCATCGGGGTTTTTTCCTTCAGTTACACCATCGGTATAGCCAAGAAGAATGTCTCCTGGTTCTAATTCTATTTGTTTAATTTTAAATTTACTATTTGGCATCATCCCCACCGCAGGACCAGTGGGATTTAGAGTGGTTTTTAGTCCTGATTTACCGATAATAAATAACGGTTCATGCCCACCATTCACATAACTCATAATACCCGTCACGGGATCGAGAACACCAAAGAAAAGCGTGGCAAACATACTCATTTCCCAGTGATTTTGGGAAACGTAATCATTTGTTAGAGTAACTGCATGAAGCGCATTAATATGATCTAAATTAATTGAATCATCTCCAATCCATCCTTCCGTTGGTTTATTCTGCTCAATAATACTAGAAATATTTCCCTGCAAAGTATTTTGGCTAGAAAATATGCGGATTAGACTCCGAAATAATGCCATAAAAAGTGCTGCTCCTACGCCTTTGTCACACACGTCGGCAATCACCAATCCGACTTGGTTGTCAATATTAAAGACATCATAAAAATCCCCAGCAACTTGTTTAGCAGGATAAAAACAAGCACTAATTTCCCAGTTGGGTAATTTGGGTATTTCATAGGGTAAAAAGTCGAGTTGAATCTGTCGTCCTTTTTCTAATTCGTTATTTAAAGCTTTGGAATACTCATCTAGTTTGGTGTAGAGCCTAGCGTTTTCTAAAATTAACGCCATTTGATCGGCGGTTGCTTGCATTAACTTGGCTACTTGGCGACTAAAATGACTGGGCTGGGAATGCAGCAGTGTCATAATCCCCAAAAGTGTATTATCTTTAAGAATGGGAAGGCATAGTGCCGATCGCACCGTGTAAGGCGCATCGGGAAGGGTCAGCCAACGCTCATCGGTTTCTGTATCAAAAATCAGTCCTAACTCATGGTGTTTACTCACCCAAGCCGCCAGACCCCGATCCAAAACGGAACCAATAAGAATGTTGCGTTTATTGGAGGTAACCTCGGTTCGCGAAAGAATAGCATCGGCAATTTTGCCAGATGGATGGAGCACAAAAAGACTACCTTTTTCGGCCTTGGTTCGCTCGGTGGCAATATCGACCATTGCTTGGAGAGCAGATTTTAAGACTTCTTTTCCCGCAGGCGATCGCGCAATATCGACGAGATTTTCTAATAAACTCTTTTGAACTTCAAATGCAATATTATCGGTCTTTCGGGCTGCAACTTCTAAAACTAAGGAAATTTGGTTGACGGTAATTTCCATCAGTTCCGCAGTTGCTAAAGTGAAATGATTGGGATCTGAATGTAATAAAGTGACGATCGCCAATAACTCTGTGCCTCGAATAATCGGAAAACAAAGGGCAGAACGAGCAGAATAAGGTTGATTTGGGAGAGTTATCCAGCGTTGATCTTGGTTCGTATCTGTAACAAGGGCGATTTGACGATGATGGACTACCCAACCCGCCAACCCATCATCTAAAACCTTCCCAATTAACTGAACCCGTTCGTCTGATGTGGTTTCTTCACATGTAAGAATGCTATGGGTTACTACTTTGTGTTGATCTAATAAAAACAGCGATCCCGTATCGGCATCAGTGAGTTTTACAAAGGTTTCTAGGGCACGATCTAATGATTCCTTAAGCAGACTTTCTTCTGCTGCTGAATAGGCGATCTCCATCCAAGTGAGCAATAAGTTATTGGAATCTAGAGCATTTTGACCCGTTGGATTGCGTGCCATATCAACCAAGTTTTCTAGCAGTTTTTTGTGGGAATAAAAAACCGACTTACTAACTTTGAGTTCAGTGTTTTCTTGACGTAGAGTTTCTAACTCTTCCAACAATTTTTCTGTCGATTGACTTGATTCGCTCATCATTTTTTATTTTTAGTATTAAGGGTAAATTATACTTGAATTAAGAATTCTTAAACAGCATTTATTGTACCAATGACTATTTAAGTACCTCGGCTCAATAAAACCAAGAACTAAAATAAG
>JANMFC010000116.1:0-8957 GCA_031377675.1 Pseudanabaena sp. OTE_70b_metabat_355
AGAGGAAGCTCGCCGCCTCGGTCATAACTTTGTCGGCACAGAGCAAATCTTATTGGGTCTGATCGGAGAAGGAACTGGCGTTGCCGCCAAAGTACTGAAGTCGATGGGTGTAAACCTCAAAGATGCACGGATTGAGGTTGAAAAAATCATCGGACGCGGCTCTGGTTTTGTCGCAGTCGAAATTCCTTTCACACCTCGCGCCAAAAGAGTCCTAGAGTTATCCTTAGAAGAAGCTCGTCAGTTGGGGCATAACTACATCGGTACTGAGCATCTATTGCTAGGACTAATTCGCGAAGGCGAAGGAGTCGCCGCTAGAGTTTTAGAGAATCTGGGCGTAGACTTGTCTAAAGTCCGTACCCAAGTGATTCGGATGTTAGGCGAGACTGCCGAAGTTACCGCAGGTGGTAGTGGTGGACGCACTAAAACCCCTACCCTTGATGAATTCGGCTCGAATTTAACGCAACTTGCCCAAGATGGCAAACTCGATCCTGTTGTGGGTCGTGAAAAAGAAATTGAACGAGTAATCCAGATCCTCGGTCGCCGTACCAAAAACAATCCTGTTTTGATTGGTGAACCTGGTGTTGGTAAAACCGCGATCGCTGAAGGTTTAGCGCAGCGCATTATTAATAGTGATATTCCTGATATTCTCCAAGAAAAGCGGGTTGTTACCTTAGATATCGGTTTGCTAGTTGCAGGTACGAAATATCGTGGTGAATTTGAGGAACGCCTCAAGAAGATCATGGAAGAAATCCGCACGGCGGGTAACGTGATCTTGGTAATTGATGAAGTCCATACCTTGATCGGTGCGGGTGCTGCTGAAGGCGCGATCGATGCCGCTAATATTCTTAAGCCAGCTTTGGCTCGTGGCGAATTGCAATGCATCGGCGCAACTACCCTTGATGAATATCGTAAGCATATTGAACGTGACGCAGCCCTTGAACGTCGCTTCCAACCAGTCATGGTCGGTGAACCGAGCGTTGAAGAAACCATCGAAATTTTGATTGGTCTACGTCAGCGCTACGAAGAACACCACAAACTCAAGATTGATGACGCAGCCCTAGTTGCCGCCGCAAAATTAGCCGATCGCTATATTAGCGATCGCTTCTTACCTGATAAAGCGATCGATTTGATGGATGAGGCAGGATCACGGGTACGCTTGATCAATTCGCAGTTACCTCCCGCCGCCAAAGAACTTGACAAAGAATTGCGTCAAGCCCTTAAGGATAAGGATGAAGCCGTTCGTAAACAGGACTTTGATAAAGCTTCAGAATTGCGCGATCGCGAAATCGATCTCAAACAACAAATTCGCGCCCTCAGTCAAACCAAAAAAGCGGAAACCCCAGCCGAAGATGCACCCGAAATTCATGTAACCGAAGAAGACATCGCCTATATCGTCAGTTCTTGGACTGGCGTACCTGTCCTCAAGATTACCGAGTCCGAGTCAGTCAAGCTGATGCAGATGGAAGAAACTCTGCATGGTCGCGTGATTGGACAGGATGAAGCCGTGAAGGCAATTTCTCGTGCGATCCGCCGCGCCCGTGTTGGCTTGAAGAGTCCCGATCGCCCGATCGCTAGCTTTATTTTCTCAGGGCCTACAGGTGTTGGTAAAACTGAGCTAACCAAGGCTCTCGCCGCTTACTTCTTCGGTTCCGAAGATGCGATGATTCGCCTCGACATGTCCGAATATATGGAGCGTCACACCGTATCTAAGCTAATTGGTTCGCCTCCTGGCTATGTCGGCTACAACGAAGGTGGTCAATTGACTGAGGCGGTGCGTCGCAAGCCTTATACCGTAGTCCTATTCGATGAAATCGAAAAAGCCCACCCCGATGTCTTTAATTTGCTCTTGCAAGTACTTGAAGATGGTCGCTTGACCGATTCCAAGGGTCGCACCGTTGACTTCAAGAACACCTTGTTGATCATGACTTCCAACGTTGGCTCGAAGGTAATCGAAAAAGGCGGTGGCGGACTTGGCTTTGATTTTGCCGCTACGCAGGAAGATGCACTTTATACCCGTATCCGATCGCTAGTCAACGAAGAACTCAAGCAATACTTCCGTCCAGAATTCCTCAACCGTCTTGACGAAATCATTGTCTTCCGTCAGTTGACCAAGCCCGAAGTCAAGGAAATCGCCGATCTGATGCTCAACGAATTCTTCAAGCGGATGCTTGCCAAGGATATCGTCCTCACCGTCACTGAACGCTTTAAGGATCTACTTGTCCAAGAAGGCTACAACCCTAGCTATGGTGCGCGTCCCTTACGCCGAGCGATCATGCGCTTGCTCGAAGATTCCCTTGCCGAAGAGATCCTCACGGGCAAAGTCCGTGAAGGTGCATCGGTGCAAGTTGATGTCGATGACGATGGCAAGGTCAGGGTAATTGAGCAGCAATCCCTGAGCGCTGCTGACAACAACCTCCAGTTGTTACCCTCAGCTTAAATTAGACAAGGGGCTTAAGCCCCTTGTTTTTTGAGTTCTCAATTTTGATATGCTTTAGCGATCGCTATGTTGTCAATAGCAAATAATTTCAGAAAAGCTGCATGAATAAAGAGCGTAATATTCCTGTGAGAACAAATCCCCTATCTCCTACCAGATTACAGTCGGTTGTAGGGGATTTGTCTTCTGCGGAAATGCCAGAAGTGATTGTGGTAGCCGATAGTAGCGAGGAGTCAGGAGAGAATGTACCTGCGCCATTGACCATTGCCGATGTCGAAGGTGGTGAACTCAAACCAATTCCTAGCAAACCTGCAACTAAACCACAGTCCGAGCCAACTGTTGATCCAGAAATTTGGCAAGTGCGGTTTAAAACCCTCGATGGCAAACTTAACCTGCTATTGCCAACAGAAAAAAAAGTGACTTTGGAACTTTTTAAATCTCTGGTTAAACCTGAATCTGACGAAACGTCAACGGCTAAAGAAAATAAAGAAGGTCAGGAATTAAATCCGCTCAATTCTGCATTTAGCATGAATTGGCAAGAAATTCTCTCCCAATTAGAGCAGCGCATGGCGGCAAGTGGTAATGACTGGAAACCACGCACACAGGTCTATTTACAAGCAGGCGATCGCCTATTAGATACGCGACAATTACAAGAATTATTCGAGTCATTGCAAAACTATCAGCTTTTGTTGCATTGTGTGGTCACAAATCGCCGTCAAACCGCGATTAATGCCGCTAGTATGGGGTTCTCGGTTGAGCAAGGCACGATCTTTCGTGAAATATTAGGGTTTAATCCGATTCCCGAAGGACCGATTGATGATCCTCTGTACGTTAAGATGACGGTAAGATCTGGTACGGAAATTAGGCATTCTGGCAGTATTATTGTCTTCGGTGATGTTAATGCTGGCGCAGAACTAATCTCTGAAAGTGATATTATCGTGTGTGGCAAGCTGAAAGGAATGGCTCACGCGGGTGTCAAGGGTAACGCCCAATCAATTGTGATGGCTTTGCACTTAGACGCAACCCAGATTAGAATTGCGAGTTTTATCGCCCGTGTTGAGACTCCAAGTACTTCTTTCTGTCCAGAAATTGCTTTTGTGAGCAATGAAGGTGCGCCCGTTATTCAAATCGTTCAAGCTGTCGATTATTCGGCAAAATCATTAGCAAAATCACTAGCAAGATCTAATAGATAGCGACGCTTTATGTCATTATTCCTTAACATTAATTTATCGTAAACCGTAAACATGAGTCGGATTATCGTTGTTACCTCTGGCAAAGGCGGTGTTGGCAAGACCACATCTTCAGCAAATCTCGGTATGGCTCTTGCCAAGCTTGGACGCAAAGTGGTTTTGGTGGATGCTGACTTTGGCTTGCGAAATCTCGATTTGTTATTGGGATTAGAAAACCGCATCGTATATACCGCCCTAGAGGTAATTGCACGAGAATGTAAACTCGATCAAGCCCTAGTCAAAGATAAACGTCAGCCTAATCTCTCTTTATTAGCGGCTCCACAAACTCGCAATAAGACCGCGATTACCGCCGCCCACATGAAGGCTTTGGTGGAAGTTTTAAGTCGATATTTTGATTATGTTTTAATCGACTGCCCCGCAGGGATTGAGTCTGGTTTCCAAAATGCGATCGCTGGCGCAAAGGAGGCGATCGTGGTCACAACTCCTGAAATTTCGGCGGTGCGTGATGCCGATCGCGTAGTTGGTTTGTTAGAGGCAAATCGGATCACTGATATTAAGTTGATTCTTAACCGTATTCGCCCCGCAATGGTCAAAAATAACGACATGATGAGTGTCGAAGATGTGCTAGATATATTATCTGTGAAATTAATTGGGGTAATTCCCGATGATGAACAGGTGATTGTGTCCACGAATAAAGGCGAACCATTGGTATTGGCAGATAAGCCATCGCTAGCTGGAACTGCCTATATGAATGTCGCCAAACGACTTGAAGGTAAGGAGATTGAGTTTTTACAACTCGAAGTCCCACCCAAAGGGATTTTTGCACGTCTGTCAAACTGGATTACTGGGAACGCATGAGGTTTTAGATGATTTCCACACTGCTCGATCGCCTATTCCCCAAAAGTAATGCTCCTAGCGGAGTAAAAGTCAAGCAGCGTTTGAAATTTATTTTGGCGCATGATCGAGCGGCGATCGAGCCACAGGTATTTGAAAATATGCGCCATGAAATTATGCGTGTCGTCTCTAAGTATGTGGAATTAGATGAAGGAACGTTAGATATTCGTTTAGAGTCCGACAAGCGGATGACGGCGTTAATTGCTAATTTACCCATCAGAATGGTGCGTGAAGAAATGCCCGATCTGGATGAACTTTTCGGTGAATCAGTCGATGAAGCAAATTCAGTAAGTAATGCCGATCAATCTAATTTAGGTTTAGAAATGGATCGCTCGGCTGAAGAAGCTCTTGATGCGATCGCTGCCAAACAAAAGATAAAATCTATCCCCGAAAGTATCGATCCAGAAAGTATTGCGATTATTGCTGAGCGAACTATAGAAGTAACTACCAAAATCAGAACGGCAGCAAATAAATCTCAAAATCCTGAAGTTGTGGAAGTTGAGAAAATAGATGACAAAATAGAATCTCCTCTTACCGATGACAACTCAGAAAATGACTTTATTATTAATCTGATCACCGATAACACAATTACTGAAAATTTGGAGCAAGAAGAACAGTCCAGCAATCAGCTAGAGTTATTGATGGAATTACCTCACCTTTCAGAATCACAAGAAGTAGTCATTGAGGAATCTCCAGAGCTTTATAATCAATCGAATTAATAAATCAAATGAGGAATGTATGACAACTGTAACCGAATCGACAAAGGAAACGGCGATCGCTAAGGTACTCTGGACTTCTGCTGATTTAGAGCTATTTCCCAATGATGACACCCGCTACGAAATCGTTGATGGAGAATTACTTGTGACTAGAGCGCCCCATTGGAAACATCAAATCGTAGTGGATAATGCTTGTTTTGCCCTGAAATCTTGGTCGCGATTCACTAAGTTAGGTGTTGTTGTCTCTGCTCCAGGGGTGATTTTTGGTGATTCAGATAATGTTATCCCTGATGTGGTTTGGATTAGTAAGGAGCGTTTAGAAGATATTCTTGATCATCACGGGCATTTGACGGCTGCGCTCGATCTGGTGGTGGAAGTTCTATCCGCAGGTTTTGGACAAGAAAGACGCGATCGCGAGTTAAAGTTAAAGCTCTATTCGGCTCAAGGTGTCTACGAATATTGGATTATGGATTGGAGAAGGAAATCAATCCAAATTTATCGTCGCGAAAATGCGACTTTGGTTTTAGTTTCGACTTTATTTGAAAATGAATCGATATCTTCACCTCTGTTACCTGATTTCGTTTGTAAGCTCTCAGAAATTTTTGAATAAACGATTGAGGATCAAGATTTTGCTAGAAACAATAAATGATGAATTTAGACATATACAATTTGAGATGAAGTCTTGCTAGCATTGACAAAGTTATAAAAGCCTGAGAGAATAACGTTGTACTGCACGAAAGTTAACTGAATTCATTTTGTTCGAGGTAGTTATGGGCTTGATTACATAACTGTTTAGGAAATATTTCATTAAAACAATCTTATAGAAGTGATAATGGCTGCAAAATATTTTAATCCTTATACTGATTTCGGTTTTAAGAAACTATTCGGTGAAGAAGGCAGTAAGGATTTGCTCATCGATTTTCTTAACCAACTTCTACCAATACATCATCAAATCCAACAATTAACCTTTAAAAATACTGAAAATCTCTCTGACACGATATCGGAACGTAAAGCTATTTTTGATATTTACTGCGAGAGTAGAACTGGCGATAAGTTTATTGTGGAAATGCAAAAAGCAAAAATCAAGTATTTCAAAGATAGAGCCTTGTTCTATTCCACATTCCCCATTCGCGAACAATCGGAAAAAGGCGATTGGAGTTTCCAATTATTGCCAATCTATTTTATCGCGATCTTAGATTTTGAGTATGACGAAAATACCACATCTAAGTTTAGGCGCGATGTATGTTTGAAAGATCAAGATGGCGATATTTTCTTTAATAAATTAAACTTTAAGTTCTTGCAAATGCCGTTATTCAACAAACAAGAAGATGAATTAATAACGCATTTCGATAAATGGCTGTATTTTTTAAAGAATCTAGAAAGTTTCAATCATATTCCTGCGATCCTGAATGAACCGATCTTTCAGAGAGGATTTGAGATTGCACAAATATCGCACTTAAATATAGAACAGTATGAGCAGTATAAAAAGAGTTTAGTGCAGTATCTAGAAGTAAAGAATGTATTTGATACTGCCTTTGAAGAGGGTGAAAAGGTTGGTATTGAGAAGGGTGAAAAGGTTGGTATTGAGAAGGGTGAAAAGGTTGGTATTGAGAAGGGGATTGAGAAAGTTGCCAAAGCTTTGAAAGAGCAGAATGTAGCTATAGAAATTATTGTGGAATCGACTGGCTTATCTTATGAGGCTATTCAAAGGATTTAAGCGTACAAAGCCTGTTATTGGTTGCTTTCGCGGAAGAGGGCGAAGATGTCGTCTAGGGTGATGGGGTGGCTCATTGCTGTATATACGATTTAGGAACTATGGTCATTTTATCAGATATACAATAGAAATTACGTCATCGATCGCAGTGTCAGCATTTTACATTCTTTGGCATCTAGTCCGATTGGCTTCTCTCGACTGGTAAAGATTAGGCAGCTTTGATGGCTAGTGTCTCTGATACTTCTTAAGAGTTGTCCGTAGCCTTCATATCCATCTCGATAGTGACCTCGCATATCGCCAGACTGTAAGATTGGATCGAAGTTATCTAAAACCAATAGACATCGCGAAATCCTGAGATAGTGCAACAGACAAATGATTTGATCGTCTAGGGTTCTGGGAATAATTATTTCCTGTCGATAGGACAAAAATTGAATCCATTGAATTAAAATATTTTCGATGGGTGGAGCATTACGAAGCGATCGCCAGATCAGAAAATCAAATCGATGTTGCACCTGTTGGGAAATTTTTACAGCTAGAGATGTTTTTCCTATTCTTTCTATTCCCAATAGCGAGATCATTCGGCAAGGCTTGTTTGGGGTTTCTGGATCGGAATTCCCTAGTATCCATTGTTCGAGTATGGCTAGTTCTAAATCACGTCCATAAAAGAAGGAAACATCGATAGCATCTCCCCAGTCTGCAAACTCAGTGGTTGTAAAGAGATCGCTTTGTATGTTGAAGGTCGATTGAGGATTAGTGAATCGATCCTTCGGTTCTAAATTAGAATTTTGAATTGGTTTTGTCGAAAATTGGTACTGGGTCAAGACCGATCGCAGGTTGTTTTTAGTGACTTTCTTTCCCAAAACTTCAGAAAGCAACAACCAAATTTGAGATCCTACTTCTCGCAGATAATCAAAACTGTAATCTGAGATGGCGGCAATTTGACTGTAGGATTTACCTTCCCAGCATAGGTGAAAAACCAAATTTTGAACATTACTCAGATGGCGCGGCTGAAGTATAGTGTTGGTGAGGGCGATCGCTTCTTCAACAGTCATGTTTATCTCCAAAGGATAGATTGTTAGAGATTAAGCGGACGAGCTGTTTAGCCCACGCTTATATTTTTACATCCCATACTTAAATTCTTAATATGTAGAATTATTACATATAATTTTTGTGGATAACGCACATTTTCCCACATTTTCCTATTGACATCAACACTCAGATTTCCTAAAATGCTTTCAGATTTTAAGGTTTTTTAGGATGTTTTTAGGTTATGGCTAACAACAATTGGTCAAATGTCAGTGGTGGGAATTGGACTAGTATTGCTGACTGGAGTTTACTCGCTCTACCAGATATATTAGATGATACTTTGATCACGGAAGATGGTACTTACACAGTCCTTTTAGATATTGACTCAACGATTAATAGCCTAACCCTCGGTGGGGCAACGGGAACCCAAACCTTAAGTATTAGCACCAATACGCTGACGCTAAATAATGCGAGTACGGTCAATAGCACAGGGATGTTGAATCTTGCTGGCAGCACATTAGGAGGTAGCGGTAGCCTCACGTTTGCGTCTGGCAGCACGTTTAACTGGACAGGGGGAACGATTGATGGGACTGGCATAACCAATGTCAATGGTGCATTGAATATTAGTAGTGATAATATCAAAGCACTGTTTGGAGGACGAACCCTCAATCTATCTGGCACGACTACTTGGAGTGGTAATACTAATGATTTTTTCTTCTTCAATAATGGCATTTTCGTATATGGCAACTCTACGATAAACAACACAGGAACATGGCAAGACCAGAATAATTTCGGTTCCCAGATTGCTAATTATGGTGGAATGAATGTCTTCAACAACTCAAACACCTATCAGAAGACTGGAACGAATACCTCTAACATCGGTATTGCCTTCAACAATACAGGGACTGTAAGTGTTACTAATGGCATTTTGAGCTTGGATGGTGGTGGTACTTCCACTGGTAGTTTTAGTACTGCTGTCGGCA
>JANMFC010000119.1:0-1948 GCA_031377675.1 Pseudanabaena sp. OTE_70b_metabat_355
CTCCTCTTCAGCAAAAAATCTTACAGTTACTAAACTTTCCTATCGAGATTTATACTCGCCTTCTCTTACAATCTGATCACCCTCCCTAAAAATCAGCGAACCGTAAGTATATATAGAGAAGACTCTAGAATTATAGTGTAATTTAGGTTTGAGAGATCTTGAGCGAGAGAATCGGGCTTCTAGCCTTCTTCCTTGAATCCTCTGGTATTCGGATGGATTGCCAAATTTCTGTATTCGTCTCTCAGCAGCCTTTTTCAACTCTCATCAGGCGGAACCAGTACCGTTTCATGCGATCGCAGAGCCTGAAGTCGCTAGTAAGTCGGTTTTGAAGGCTGATTTGACGATCATGATTCGAGACATCATTGAAAGTAAAGGTTGGACACAAAAGGAAACAGCTGACAGGTTGGCGGTTACGCAGCCGCGTGTGTCGGACATTGTGAATGGAAAAATTGATAAATTTACTTTGGATATGCTTTTTTCAATGCTTGATAAGCTCGGATTTAGGACTGAGTTTACTTTTAGCAGTTTAGAAAGTGCTTCTATTAAAATCCAAACAAGGGATTTAGCTAAAGCCGCTTAGGAATATATCCCAGATTTATTTTGAGGTAGGCAATTTTAGGTATTCATTGAAAGGTTAAAGTTTTATAATAGTATTGAAAGCCGTAAGAGCAGGAAATCAGTTATGGCGATTTTATTTCGGTTTCATCCTCAAAAAGCTGTTGAAGCCGCAGCAATGTTTTTAAAGTTGCATGGTAAGCCTATGAAATATCTAGGTTTGCTGAAGATGCTTTATATTGCCGATCGCATAGCTTTGGAACGCATAGAGCAAACAATTACTGGAGATTGTTATTTCTCGATGGATTATGGTCCCGTTCTGAGTAGTGTGTATGATCTGATTAAAGGAAAGTCTGTTGATGGAGCTTTACCGCTTTGGAAGAAGTTTATTTCTGTCCGTGATGTCAACCACAATATCTATCTGTTAGCCGATCCTAGCACTGACGATCTTTGTGAGGAAGAGGAGGAAATTATCCATGAGGTTTACCAAACTTTTGGGCATCTTAATCCTTTTGATGTTGCCGAATGGACGCACGATCTACCTGAATGGAAAGATCCTGATGGTTCGCGTATTCCGATTGTGGTTGATGATGTGCTGAGGTTTATGGGCAAGACTATTGAGGAGATTGCGGCGATAAGGCAAGAAGCGGCAAGAGAGGCTTATTTAGATGAGGTTCTGAGTGCGTAATGACAGGCATCAACGTTAATTTGGGTGATGCTTTTTTGTTGGAGACACCTCCGAATGATCAACATCTTTATATTGCGATCGCTAAAACCTCTGCCGAAAAATACTTATATGTGAATGTGACTACGCGCAGAGCCAAATCCGATCTTAGTTGTATTCTTCAACCTTATACAGAAGGTATTCCCAATTTTGTTAAACGGGAGTCGGTGATAAATTATCTGGATGCTCGTGAGATGAATGTTGAGCAATTGGCTAGGCTGATCTGTGTGGGTAGCCGTGTACCAAAGTGCCGTTTTTCACCTGCTGTTTTGTCGCAGATACAGCAAGGTGGGATAGTTTCCAAACGTTTACCAAAAGTATATAAAAATGCACTTAGGAAGTTTTTAGGAGTTTCTTAACATTTTGTCTGATTGTAGAAGGCGATCGCCTTGTCATCTCATGGTTAATCAGATAGGCGATCGCTGACTTCTACAATAATTTTCATTAGCATTCCTATAGGCGTTGTAAATATCACTGTTATAGATATAATTTATTTGTGAATCAAATTTTAATTTGGGTTCTTATTGTTATATGAAATATTGCAAAAAAAGTTCAACCTCTGTTTTTTTAACGCTTTATATAATTTCTCACGCATTAATTGGATATCCTGTCCAGACAGTAAAAGCAGTACTTCCTATAAAGAATACTTATCCTGTTAAGATTGCTCCA
>JANMFC010000126.1:0-8027 GCA_031377675.1 Pseudanabaena sp. OTE_70b_metabat_355
AAAGTGCCGCAAAGCGGCACTTTTAAACTTTTCTCTGGATTTCATGTCAGCGCCAAGCGCTTTACTAAGCGCGTATAAACCCTGCCCCCATATTTGCAGAGGCTCCCGATTTTTCTAAAACCTGCACGGCGGAGATCTCGCTCACCAGTACCGTAACTTTCTTGCCTTCTTGTTTTTCGCAAGTTAGCTCATAGATAATAGGTTTGACTGAAGATACATTCAAAAGAATAGTTGCAATCTCACGATAAAGAGCTTCGGCTTGTTCTTGTTCCTTGCGCTGCACGGACAAAGCGATCGGATTATTTTTGAGGGTCAGTTCAACTGTGTACATCAGCATTAATTAAGGTTTCCTGCCTAGAAATATAAAGATAGATAGGTACTTATCACATTCTAGTATGCCATTGCATCGGCGATCTCGGTCAGGTTGATTCAATTGCAGCACTTTCGGCTCTAAACGCAAATTTTTATTTTTATGGTTAAATTTAGCTAATTGTGATTTAGATTACACGAGAATCTTATTCGCGCGTGTTTAGATAACTAGTAATAAATAAATATTTTGAATAGACCAGATTTTCAACTAATTTTGTTTAATCTGCTCAACAACTAAACTCTTCGCAAAAATCTAGGATTGAATGTGGCAAACATGATTATTAAAAATTCGGTCGAATCTAAGGATAACTTAGTAACAAGTATCTTGTGCGAAGAGTTTGGATGTAATTTGGTTTACAAATCCATAGAATACAAACAATATTACGAAAATATCAAAAAACAAAACCCTAGCCTAATATCCAAGGTTTTTAACGAATTGTCATACAAATGGCAAGAGGGAAAAGCTAGAGAGTATCTGGAATCACTTGAGGAGTGGTTGCAGTACTGTTTGATCTGTCACTTGGCAGGAGATTACATTAACGATAAACACCTTGCTAAGTAGGACGGCGATCGCCTCAATTAATTCCTAAAAAATCATATTATAGTTAACAATAAACCCAAGAGAGAGAGACAGCGCTAAGCGCTGTCTCTCTCTCTTGGGTTTTGCATGAAAAGTGATTTGTTGGTAGTTATGATCTGTGTCTCTACTTTATGCTGAGGCGATCACCATGTGATCAGCGTTACCATAGATAAGTTACCACCGCGAAGATTAGCAACAGGAAAACCACATCCATGAGTAACGAAAGTAATGGCAAAGATAGTTTTAAGGACAAATTTGCTTTTAAAGTCGAAGGTTTTGAGTCCTTAGTTGATGATGTCAAACAATTTCTAAACCTTGATCAACTCATTGATATCGCTCAAAAGTTGGACGAAAAGCAAAAATCTGGCGAAATTCGTACTGAAGTAAATGTGACTTCGCGCCCTTTGTCCAGCATTCCTCGCCGTAGCAATATTCCCCGATCACCCCGCACTGCGACTACCACAAGTGAATTTTCTAGAGGCGATCGCGAAGTGACTTCGCCTGATGTAGTTAAGCCTGATGTACCTAGATCTGATATTGGCAAAGATAATAATTCAGATAATAGCCCAGAGAATAAACCAACCGCGATCGCTGAATTAGTCGGTGGTTTGGGCGATACCTTAGCCCAGTTGCGCGATCTGGTCGAAATACCGCTCAAGCGACCTGATATTTTGGCGAAATTAGGACTGGAACCACCCAAGGGAGTTTTATTGGTGGGTCCCCCTGGGACAGGGAAAACTCTGACAGCGCGATCGCTGGCTCAGGTTTTGGGTGTCAATTACATTGCGATCGTTGGACCAGAAATTATTAGCAAATATTACGGTGAAGCGGAAACTCGCTTACGACAGGTTTTTGAGAAAGCAGCAAAATCTGCGCCCTGTTTAATTTTTATCGATGAAATCGATGCACTCGTTCCCAATCGCGCCAATGTGGAAGGAGAAGTAGAGAAAAGATTGGTGGCGCAACTATTGGGTTTAATGGATGGATTTGCGGAAACAAAGGGAGTAATTGTTCTGGCGGCAACTAATCGACCTGATGCGATCGATCCAGCTTTGCGCCGTCCAGGGAGATTCGATCGCGAGATTGTCTTCCCTATTCCCGATCGCCATGCTCGCCGTGAAATTCTCTCCATTCATACGCGATCGATGCCTTTGACTAGTGATGTAGATTTAGATGATATTGCCGATCGCGCCTATGGCTATGTGGGCGCTGACCTTAAGGGACTTTGCCAAGTAGCGGCGACTAATGCGCTACGCCGTCAGGTTGCAACAATCGCGGATATTCCCGACAATCTTGATGTGAATCGTGAAGATTTTGAAGTAGCTCTCAAGCAAATCCAACCTGCCGTATTGCGATCGCTAAAAATCCAAGTTCCCAAAGTCCAATGGACAGAGATCGGCGGACTAGCGAAAGTCAAACAAACTCTACAAGAAGCTGTAGCAGGAGCCTTAATTGATCCTGCTCTCTATGCCCATACTCGCGCCAAAGCCCCTCGTGGTGTTCTCCTCTATGGTCCCCCTGGTACGGGCAAAACGCTATTGGCTAAGGCGATCGCTACCCAAGCGCAAGCTAATTTTGTCTCAGTCGCAGGTTCGGAATTACTGACAAAATGGGTGGGAGCTTCCGAACAATCGATTCGACAATTATTCGCTCAAGCTCGTCAAGCGTCACCCTGTGTAATTTTTATTGATGAGATTGATACCCTTGCACCTGCGCGTGGAAGTTATCAAGGTGATAGTGGTGTGAGCGATCGCGTGATTGGTCAATTGTTAACCGAACTCGATGGATTGCAATCCGCCGAAGGACTATTGGTAATTGGGGCAACTAATCGCCGTGATTTTATTGATCCAGCTTTATTGCGATCGGGACGAATTGAATTACATCTGATGATCGATTTACCTGATCAAGATAGCCGCCGCGCTATTTTGGAAGTACATAATCGCGATCGCCCTTTGTCTGCAAATCTTGATTTAGGGATCTTTGCAGAACGAACGGAAAGTTGGAATGGAGCTGATCTCGCTTTCTTAAGTAATCGCGCTGCAATTTTTGCAATTCGTCGTCATCAGCGTGATGATTCTAATCTTTTAGAAAATCTCAAGATTACAACGGAAGATTTTGAGCAAGCTTTTGCCGAGATTATTGAGCAAAGCTCTAACTATCGGGTTTAAATTTAGATATAGCGATTTTCAGTTGAATGTGACACAAAAAATGTAGGGGCAATTCATGAATTGCCCCTACATTTTTAAAACTTTCTTGTACAGCAGTCATTTGAAAATCGCTATACAAGTTGGTTGGTGATTTTTGATCGCCGTGAGGGTTTGCCACCAACCTACAGAACGCAAGGAAAACAAAATTAATTTAGTAATTATTTAGGTGATGATCATGAGTAACAAATTAAGTCAAGATGCAGACAATAATCCTCAATTTAACGATATTTTGCTGTACACCTCTCCTAATGGTGCAGTAAAAATCGAGGTGATTTATGAAGGTGAAACTTTTTGGTTAAGCCAAAAGAAAATTGCTCAACTTTTTAACGTTAGTGTCCCCACAATCAATGAGCATTTGCAAAACATTTTTCAAACAGGAGAGCTAGAGCAGGTTTCAACTATTAGGAATTTCCGAATAGTTCAACGTGAGGGCAACCGTGATGTTACGCGAGAAATCGATTTTTATAACCTTGACGTAGTTATTGCGGTAGGTTATCGGGTCAATAGCTATCAAGCCACTCAATTTCGGATCTGGGCAACCAATACCTTAAAAGAGTTCATTATCAAAGGTTTTGTCATGGATGATGAACGGCTAAAACAGGGTAAGCATTTTGGCAAAGACTACTATGATGAATTATTAGAGCGTATCCGTGAGATCCGCGCCAGCGAGAGGCGTTTTTATCAAAAAATAACGGATATTTATGAGCAATGCAGCATCGACTATTCCTCAAAAGCTCCAACCACACAAACTTTTTTCAAGACAGTTCAAAATAAGCTGGAGTGGGCAATTACAGGGAAAACTGCGGCAGAGATTATCGCAAGTCGCGCTAGCGCTGAACAGCCTAAAATGGGATTGCAAACATGGAAAAATGCGCCTACTGGAAAAGTCACTAAATCCGATGTCACAGTGGCAAAAAATTATCTTATCGAAAAAGAAATTAAAGAACTAGAACGCATTGTCACAATGTACTTGGACTATGCAGAAAACCAAGCGGCTCGGCAAATTCCGATGAAAATGCAGGACTGGATTGATAAACTCGATGCTTTTTTGCGCTTTAACGATTATGAAGTTCTGACTAATGCTGGTTCGGTGTCAGCCGAAATTGCTAAAAATCTGGCCGCCGCCGAGTATGAAAAATATCGAGTAATTCAAGATCGTGAATATGAATCTGACTTTGATAAAGAGGTAAAGAAAGCCCTCAAAAGTGCTAAGAGAAAAGATAAGCCTCAAGATCAAGACTCATAAAATCACGTTTAAACTTCACAGTAAGCCCGAATTTACTATCAATAAGCGATCGCACCACCACAGAAATCGCTCAGAGTCCTGATGGTAGGAATATTACTGTGATTCGGGGATAAGTTATTTGATTATAAAGCGAATTCTTGAGTGTATTAATGTGTATTCAAGTTATGCGATCGCAAAGCGACAAGTCACTGAATATGATATATGTGTGCTAATAGCCATAAATTGTAAGTTGCAATGTAGGCAGCAAAAATATGAAGTTAAAAAAGCTAACCAAAAATTTAAGCTTGGGACAGTCAAAAAGGCGGACTTCTTTGGGCTTTAATATTTTGAGCGATCGCGGGACTGTAACGACAAATATTACTGAAGAAAATTCAGTTATGCTAAAAAGTTTTCTTGATTTTTTGTGGAATGATGCAAAGAAAAGTCCTTTGAATTTAGTCTCTTATACGAGTGAGATGGATGCTAGAGTTTTGGCGCTTACTGAGGGAGTTGAGATAGATTGATAGAGATGAATGGATGGAAAATCTATTTCCACAGTGTTTTTAATGAGCAGTTTCAAGATCTTATCGAGAGTTCGGTTAAGTTTAAAGAAAAAGATACGGCTAAACAATAATACAAGGAGCGTTTTAAGCCTAATCTGGTCTATAATATTGGATAATATTGATTTTATGGCTGAGTAATAATATGGCTGTAGCTAAAAAAGTTGATCAGGAAAAAACAAGTAGCACTAATAAGAAATCTACTAGTGCTAAAAATCCTTCTCGAAAAAAGAATTTGAGCCGTAAAGAGAAGTCGGAGTTGATTAAAAAAGCTAATCAGCTTCTAGAAAATGTTTGGGATAAGATTTACGATTCTCATCATCAGTCTACAGATGCCAAAACTAACCTTTGACACCAATATTTTTATCACGCATAAACGGATTAAGCTTCCTGAAAGTTTTTATATGTCAGTGGTTGTGCTTCAGGAGTTGGTTGCTGGTGCGGATGATGATGCAACTGTTAAAAAGCTTTTGAATATCAAAAAGTTTTATGAGAAGGTTGATAGGTTGCTTGTGCCTAATGCTGAGGATTGGTGGCTTGCGGGTAAGGTGATTAATTCTTTGCAGCGTGGGTTAAAGTTTGAGAGAGGTGGGCTTGCGCCTAAGATGACTGCGGATCAAAAGCATCGAATTAGTCATGATGTTTTGATTGCGCGGACTGCTAAACGGGCTGGGGTAACTGTAATTACGGACAATATTAAGGATTTTGAGGCAATTCAGAAGTTTTGTAATGTGCGTGTGATGAGTAGTGGTGAGTATTTTGAGAATAAGTATTAGGGATGACGCGATCGCCCCTGCAACAGGTAAATAATTCATCAAAGCACTGACCCAACCTGCCGAACGACCAGTCACCAATAGGACTTTAATTCCTGCTGATTGTAAATCCAGAAGAGTCGAGATGAAATCAGAAGAGAATTTTCCATTTTGGGTAAGAGTGCCATCAACATCGGACGCAATTAAGCGAATGTCGGACAAATCGATGTTATTGAGAGGAGATAAAGGCATAGTGTTATGATATCAGTGTCAGCAAAAACTATTTTCATCCTTCAACCTTTGGAGAACCATAGAGATAATGATCGTGGTTGATTGAGCCATCATGGGGGAGTTTGTCCCATTCTTCGGTGGGAACTTGGGCTTGAATTTCTTTGACTCGCTCTAATAAGTCAAGAATGCCGTTTGGTTTTGTTTCGGTGGTTTGGTTGTTTATTTTGGCTTGCTGGCGTTGTTTGAGAAATAGGCAGAAGTCAAGAATTTCTTCAACTAATGATTCGGGGGCTTGTTCGAGTTCTTTGCTAAGTTGCTCTCTAACTGTCATTTGTCTATCCTCTTATTGTATTTTAAAGTTGTTAAACCAGCTTACCGAAATAAACTTTTAGTTTTTTTGATCGCCCTAATCTTCCTCCTCGATTTCCTCCTCTAACTCAAGTAGTGGCAACTGTCCTTGTACATTAGAAGCCGCCGATCGCTCGATATCTGTAGGTTTTGGAAAATCAGAAGCTAGAAATAACTGACTTTGAATAACTTCATCAAATAAATTAGATAGTTCAGGATAAAGATCGATAGTTGCATCAAGTACCCAGAGTAAATCGAGAAGTTCATTATCAAACTGCCAAGTTTGCGGACGAATATCATCTAATGGTGAAGATTTTTTACCTGCGCCGCTTTTCATGCGGTAAGCAAGCCAAGATTTGACCACATCTAAGCATGAAATGCTGAACTCCCAAACTTCTTGACGAACATTTGAAAATACGCCGCCGCCTACTTTAAGTTCTTGATTACCAACATCGTAGGCAAATTGATCTGGATACTCTTTTTCGGTTGTAGGTGTTCCAATTTTGCATCGGGCTTTACCAGTGGGGATTTTTCCTGCTTTTTTACCAGATGGAACAAATCTTTCCCCATAGGTATGTAACCAGATGAGTTTGCGCCCTATTGCTACCAGACGCACAAATAAATCTGCATCTTTAGTAATTGGAATTCTTGGACTTGGTGTTTCTAATTCATTCCAGAATTCTTTGACATATCTAGGTGTTGCAAGAAGTGTATAACAGTAAGCAAAAAAGTCTTCTGATGAAACTTCTCTCTTAATGGTTGTGTTAAGTACTTCAAGAACTCCATTTGTAATATTTGCTTCAGATCCTGTTTTATCTCTCCATAGAGGAATAACGTGTTTACCACCGAAAGAGCCGCGAAAATGGTGTAAATCAGGAACTAAAGCTGTAACAACGGCTGAAACCCCTTGCCCTAAAACCTCAGTAAGTAGACTTGTCATATAAATTTGTTGATCACTATGAGCGTGAATCAAGGAAGGTCGAGGATAATCACATAGCCTATTGTCTAGCAAAGCCCACTGGCGATCAAAACTTCGATATGCGTATCGAATAGGTTCTATTGTTTGTGAAGTCAAAGATAAACTAGATACAGGGGTTAGTAAAAGTTCATTATCTTCTAACGATCTGTATGATTTGCTAATTTTGCGATCGCGAGTTTCCTTATAGAGCGTTTTCCTTAAACTTTGATCGCTTGTGGAAACTAAAGTTTTCCAACGACTTTGTAGAACTTCAACACTTTCTCCAATTGTCCAAGTTCTTTTAAATTGCGATCCTCCAACTTGCCAAGGAAATAGATCGGTGAGCTTTGCCCATTTCCCATAATCACTGTCACCAATGGGTAAAAATAGATCAGTCCATTCTATAGGACAGTCTCTCCACTCTAAACTGTGGAAAGAAGTGATATTTGCAAGCTTTGCTAATTTCTCTTTTTCAGTACCATCAATCCTTGTATAGTGGACTTTTGCTGGTGTTTCAGGTTTTGGCTGTCCATAACGAACACCGATAGCTATTGCCACAGGAGTTTGAATAGCAAACACATTTTCAGTTTTTCTAGCTCCTAAATTGTCACCTTCCAAATCAACGATCCACATATCATCGAATGTTTGGCGCATGACCTACCCCTGTTAAGGTGACATTTAGCGAAATCTGAACGAATAAAAGTAGGATTCGATTATAATCAGAGATAAAATCTAAAAACAATCGCTAAGAGGGAATAAAAAATGATAAGTGCAATTTTTGAAAGATTTGTGGAGGC
>JANMFC010000127.1:0-4879 GCA_031377675.1 Pseudanabaena sp. OTE_70b_metabat_355
AGCACTTGTACCTTAACTCTACAGCAATTCTTATTTTATGACTAACGTACCCGTATCTCGCATTCGTAACTTTTCAATCATTGCCCATATCGATCATGGTAAGTCTACGCTTGCCGATCGCTTGTTGCAATTTACAGGCACGGTGGCGGATCGGGATATGAAGGCGCAATTTCTAGACAATATGGACTTAGAGCGAGAGCGGGGGATCACGATTAAGTTACAAGCAGCGAGGATGCAATATAAAGCGCTGAATGGTGATGAATATACAATTAACTTGATCGATACCCCAGGACACGTGGACTTTTCCTATGAGGTATCGCGAAGTTTAGCCGCCTGTGAGGGGGCGTTGCTGGTTGTCGATGCATCACAGGGGGTAGAGGCGCAAACCTTAGCAAATGTTTACTTAGCCTTGGCAAACGATTTAGAAATTGTGCCTGTTTTAAACAAAATCGATCTGCCTGGGGCTGATCCCGATCGCATTGCTACGGAAATTGAGCAGTTAATTGGTTTAGATTGCTCGGCGGCCATTCGCGCCTCGGCAAAGCAGGGGATCGGTATTCGTGAAATTTTAGAGGCGATCGTCTTACAAGTACCTGCCCCCAAAGATACGGTCGATCAACCCTTACGCGCTTTGATTTTTGATAGTTATTACGATGCCTATCGTGGCGTAATTGTCTATTTTCGAGTCATGGACGGCACGGTCAAAAAAGGCGATCGGGTTAAGTTTATGGCTTCGGAGCAGGAATATGTGATTGATGAGTTGGGCGTATTAGCGCCTGGACAAATCCAAGTCGATGAACTGCACGCGGGTGAGGTGGGTTATCTGGCGGCGGCGATCAAGACAGTGGCTCATGCGCGGGTGGGCGATACGATTACCTCGGCGATCGACTCTGCTCCTGAACCTTTCCCAGGCTATGAAGAAGCGAAGCCGATGGTTTTTTGCGGGATGTTTCCCACCGATGCTGACCAGTTTGAAGAATTGCGCGAAGCCTTAACAAAACTTAAACTTAATGATGCAGCTTTGAACTATGAACCCGAAACTTCAAACGCGATGGGCTTTGGTTTCCGTTGCGGATTTTTGGGAATGCTGCACATGGAGATCGTGCAGGAACGTCTCGAACGTGAATATAACCTTGACTTAATTGTGACGGCTCCATCGGTAATTTATCGTGTGACCACCAATGACGACCAAATCTTGATGGTGGACAATCCTAGTGAGTTGCCGCCGCCCAATTCTCGCAAGCAAATTGAGGAGCCTTATGTCAAATTAGAGATTATGACTCCTCAGATTTACATTGGTACATTGATGGAGTTATGCGTAGCAAGGCGCGGCGTATTTTTGGATACGAAGTACATCACTACCGAAAGGGCTACATTAATGTATGAACTACCATTAGCGGAAATGGTCACGGATTTCTTCGATCAAATGAAGTCGCGGACTAAGGGCTATGCCAGTATGGAATATCAGGTCATCGGCTACCGTCCTAATGATCTGGTATTGGTTGATATCTTGGTTAATGAAGAACCTGTAGACGCTTTAGCTTGTATTGTCCATCGCGATAAATCCTACAATATCGGTCGGGCGCTAGTTTCCAAGCTCAGAGAGCTAATTCCCAAGCAACAGTTTCAGATTCCCATTCAAGCAGCGATCGGTACTAAAATCTTAGCGCGTGAGAATATTTCGGCATTGCGAAAGAATGTGTTGAGTAAGTGTTACGGCGGTGATATTTCACGGAAGAAAAAGCTTTTAGAGAAGCAGAAAAAAGGTAAGAAGCGGATGAAGTCGATTGGAACTGTAGAAGTGCCACAAGCAGCGTTTATGGCAATTTTGCAACTGAATGGCGATTAACGATCCCCCCAGCCCCCCTTTTTAATAAGCTACGGTGTAGACACAACTACAGGAATTTGCAAATCTCATCAATTACCCCTCCCTAACCCTCCCCTTGCAAAGGGGAGGGAACAAGATTTCTAGTTTTCCCCCTTTGCAAGGGGGAATTAAAGGGGGTATTTAGACTTGTCTGTACACGGCAGCTTAAAAAGGGGGGAAAATTAAATTTCTTTCACTTTTTAATTTATGCACCAACAAAAACCCATAGGTAGAAAAAGACTCCAAGTTGCAAAAGTTCCATTTTCTGAGATTCTGAGTATGGCGGCGGAATCTCTTTGGAATAATCGCTTGCGGACAGCACTAACTATGCTCGGTGTAATTATTGGGATCGCGGCGGTGATTGCGATTACATCGGTTGGGCAAGGCATCCAGAAAGCAACCGAACTACAACTGCAAGCCCTTGGTACAAACTCAATTAATGTGCTGACGGGTTCGGCTAGGACAGGTGGCATTAGTCAAGGTGGCGGCTCTGCTTCCACTTTGACATTAGAAGATGCTCAAGCCGTGGCTAAAGCCCCTGCGGTCAAGCTGGTTTCCGCCTATTTACAGCGTACTCGTCAAGTCGCCTATGGCAATCAAAATACCTCAACAACGATTTTGGGAACCGATGTCAACTATTCGCCGATTAGGAATACTTTCCCATTAGAAGGAAGATATTTTGAGCAAGATGATATTGATCAAGCTAAATCTTTAGTGGTACTGGGTGCAAAAGTCCGTTCTGATCTATTTGGTCGGAATGCAGCGATCGGGGAGCGGGTTCGCATTCAAGGTGAGCAGTATCAAGTAATCGGTGTGATGGAGCCGAAGGGGGCTTCAGGTGGTTTTGATCAGGACGATCGCGTTTATATTCCGCTTAAAAATATGTCAGCGCGGCTAGTTGGGAACAATGCTCTGCAAGGGATTGCTGTGAGTGGATTTTGGGTGCAAGCCCTTGATGAATCAGAAATTGAAGCGGCGCAATTTCAATTAACCAATCTTTTGCGCTTGCGCCATAAAATTTTTCCACCACAGCAGGATGATTTTCGGATTGTCAATCAGACGGATATTGTCAGTGCTTTTACGAATGTTGTGGGATTATTAACTCTGATGGTAGGTGCGATCGCGGCTATATCCTTAATCGTGGGCGGTATCGGTATTGCTAATATCATGCTAGTTTCGGTGGTAGAACGCACTCGCGAGATTGGTGTCCGCAAAGCATTGGGCGCAACCAGAGCCGCGATTCTCAATCAATTTCTAACCGAGGCAATTTTGGTTTCAGGGCTTGGTGGCGTAATTGGTATCGGTCTGGGTGTGGCGATCGCCTACAGTTCGGCAACGATTTTTCAATTTCCCTTTTTAGTCTCGATCTGGTCAGTGGCGGCGGGTTTTGGTTTGTCGATGATTGTGGGATTATTGGCGGGAGTGATTCCTGCGAGGAGTGCGGCGAAGCTCGATCCCATTCAAGCATTGAGGAGTGATTAGGCGCAAAAAATTTACCCATCTGCAATTGATAATACTCGGTGTAAGTAACTTTTATCGAAATGGCATCGCATAGAGCAAACCACCCTGCTTCCATGAGCGATTTAAACCGCGTGGCATATCAAGGGGGGCAAGATTCCGATTGTAGATATCGGTATAGTTACCAACCTGTTTCAGGATTTGGGTCGTCCAGTCGGGCGCTAAACCTAGTTCTATGCCTAAGGAGTCAGATGTACCGAGGAATCTAGCTATTTCAGGATTGGTTGAGTCCTTAAAAGAATTGTAATTGTCCGTATTAATCCCCAACTCTTCAGCATAAAAAGTGGCATAAACTACCCAACTGACTACATCCCGCCAGCGATCGTCATTACCGACCAACACAGGGCTAAGCGGCTCCTTAGAAAAACTAAGATCAAGAATTTTGTGATCGACGGGACGCGGGAGTTTATTTCGCCACGCCGCTAGTTGGGATTTTTCGGAGGAGATAATTTCGCAGTCTCCTTTGGTGTAGGCACTCAAAACGCTATCAAGATCTGGTAGAACGTTGGGAAGGATATCAACATTTGCTTCTTTAAAAGTCGATTCTAAATTAGCGGCATTGATTCCTGTTTCTACACAGATTTTTTTACCTGTCAATTCTTTAAGCGCGATCGCTATTTCTTCCTTTGTTTTAGGGGTTTGCTTATCAGATTTGCTATCCAATTTACCATCAGATTTAGTTTCTGGCGAAGCCGTTGCTGTTGGACTAGCAGAAGGCGAAGCCGAACTTTGTGGAGAACTAGGGCTTACTCCAGTTCTAATCATCAAACCCTGTCCATCAAAAAAAGTTGTCGGCGCAAAGGCAATATTCGGAGTGACATCGCGGGTGAGAGTGCGAGTAGTGTTTCGCATCAAAACATCGATATCGCCATTTTGTAAAGCTGTAAACCGATCCTTGGCTAGCAATGGCTTAAAATCAATCGCCTTCGCATCGCCCAATACCGCCGCCGCGATCGCCTTGCAGTAATCCACATCTAAGCCACTCCATTCCCCTTTATCGTTCACATAACTAAATCCTGCTAGCTTACCATTTACCCCACAGATTAGCTTGCCCCTTGCTTTTACTCGCTCCAAAATTCCTTCAGGATCTTTGGCGATCGCTTTCGGGCTAGGAATAGTTGTTGGTGGGTTGCTAGGAATAGTCGCAGGTTTATCTTGGCATCCCACGAGCAGGGCGATCGCTAAGCTTGCCATTAAGCAGGATTTTGTTAAGGTAAGTGGCAAAGGGCTTTTTTTAGAAGTTTTTGATATTTTTAATAAATGCTGGGGCTGGGGCATTAAGCGCATGGGTTTCGTGGGTTTTTAAAGCGATCGCAAATAGACTATATGCAGCTTACAATATAGCGGTTAAGGGCTACCCCTGTTAAGGTGACATTTAGCGAAATCTGAACGAATAAAAGTAGGATTCGATTATAATCAGAGATAAAATCTAAAAACAATCGCTAAGAGGGAATAAAAAATGATAAGTGCAATTTTTGAAAGATTTGTGGAGGC
>JANMFC010000128.1:0-4657 GCA_031377675.1 Pseudanabaena sp. OTE_70b_metabat_355
CCCATGCTAGACCTGAGCCGATCCAAGTCGGTCGCCAAGCTAAGCAGCAGCCGAGACGTGGTGGACATGGTGAGCGGAATAGCGATCGCACGGGCGATCGCAGTTCGGCATCCAGACCATCATCACCGACAAACCCAAGTAAGTCACCAAATCAACCTCAAAGGAAACAGGTTGGTAGAATTACTAGACCTGAGCGATCAGATTCTAACTCGAACCGCAGTCGTTAAAGTTTACTAATTTCCCATCCAAGAAGTAAAGCCACTTATTTCCTGAAGGTATTAAGAAATGGAATGAGTTAGGTTTCTTTGTAAATTTACTTGCGCTGGACGGGGAATATCTTCGCCATGTTGACGATAACTTTCTTTTACTCCTGTCCATGCAAGTTCTCGCTCATCTAGAGCCGCATGGGCATCATCGGCAAAAGCAGAAATATTTGGTATTCAATAAAATGAGCCAACCAATCTCCGTCTTCATCCTGAAAAATTTTGATACTAAAACCATCAAAGTTATTTTTGCGAATTTGGCTCATTTTATTTTTCTTGTAAAGTTAGAAATTGCTTCACTTGATATTCTTTTGCTTCATTGTTGTTTGTGGGTTGAATTGATAAATTAACAAAATCTCTGGATTAGAGTTTAAGCGCAAAGCGCTATACATTATTGTTCAATTTTTGAGTTTAGTTTGCGATAATGTATAGAGGATGTAGAAGCCAAAACAAACTTTTTTTACGCATAATTCTGGAGCTTTTTATGAAACTAGCCGAGTTTCTCCATCAGGGAAAGCAATTACGGCGAAAGGGACGAACATTTGCGATCGCCTACTTTGAGCAGTGTTTGCAAAATACTCCAGATATAAACGAAGAATTAGGGCTGACTGTAAGAATTTTACTAGATTTAGCTTTGGAACTGATTGGAACGAGACAGCCAGAGTCATTGCAAAAGGGAAAGAATCTGATCCAACAGGCGGCAGAAAATCTGGAGCAAAATCCATCCGTTGATGATGAGCAGAGAGCTTATTTAATGTACATTCGGGCAAATTTAGCGATCTCATTGGGAGAATTGACCGATGTCTTCCAGATTTTGCAAAATGCATACGAGCTTTATCAGCAGAATCCTCAAGGGCAGTCACTGATCGATGATGCCATTGGTGAATATTACTTACAAATAAACGATCCTCAGTTAGCCCTGAATCACTTTGAGCGATCTCTTGCTCTGCGGCTTGAGTCACAGGATGAATGCGCGATCGCGAAAAGCTACACTTACTTAGGGAAATTGTATTTAGCAGTCGAAGAAATTTCTCAGGCGGTAAGTCTATATCAGAATGCCCTAGAGATTGGTTTAGCGAATGACGATCGCACTTTACAGTTACAGTCACTCAAAGGATTAGCGAAGGCGGCGCTCGCTGAACAGCAATGGCAAACAGCAATTGATTTAAGTAAAGATGCGATCGCTCTGCTGCAAGAGCCAGTTGATACGATAGAAATTGGTTATTTGTACTGCGATCTTAGTGAAGCATTATTAGGCGATCGCCAAATTGAACCGAGTTTACTTTGCGTCAGAAGCGAAGTTTTACCGCGTTTTCGTGACTATCAATATCAAAAGGGAATCGCGATCGCCAAACATCTCCGAGGTCGAATCTATGTCCAGCGTCTGCTGGAAGGTTTGGATAGTCTTGATGAAGATGCGATCGAAACCGCCCAAGATTCATTATTAGATGCATCAATGGGTTTTGAAGAATTGGGAATGATGTTGGATTATGCCAAAACTCTATATGATTTAGCTTGTCTGTATCAGTTATGTAGTAATTCGCCATTTCAATATCAATATCAAGGTAAAACTTTGCGATCGCTGGAATTGTCGCTCAGTGTTTTAGATAAATTGGGAATGAGCGGTACTAAATTCGCGTTACAAGTTGATGAATTACTTGATCAAGCAATGCGGGGTAAGTTCTAAAAGATTGAGAATATGGCTTCAACAATCTGGCAAAATTTAGACATTGTTGAACCACCAACTTGGTTAATCGCAAAAGTTGGTAAATTTGCCGCGAAATTACTGGTTCAAAGGGGAATCGTAGAACCTGAAAAACTAGCAGCATTTCTATCCATAGCAGATTATCAACCTACTAGCGCTTTTGCTTTTCCTGAAATGCCAGAGGCGATCGCCCGTATTCAACTTGCTTATGAAAAGAAAGAACTAATTGCGATTTGGGGAGATTTTGATGCAGATGGAATTACGGCGACATCGGTGTTATGGGAAGGATTGGGACAGTTTTTTGCTCAAGGCGATCGCTTAGTTTTTTATATTCCCGATCGCCTGAAGGAGTCGCATGGACTCTCGATTAAAGGTTTGGATGAACTGCGATCGCAATGTCAAGATCCTGTAAATCTAATTATTACCTGTGACACAGGCAGCACCAGTTTAGAAGCGATAAATTATGCAAATACATTGGGAATTGATGTAATTATCACCGATCATCACACCCTGCCTGATATACGTCCGCCCGTGGCGGCGATTATTAACCCGCGTTATTTAGCTAATGATCATCCCCTATTCCATTTGTCGGGAGTAGCCGTAGCCTATAAATTAATGGAAGCTCTCTATGAAACTTTGCCTGAAGTGCCATCGCAACCTTTAGAGGATTTATTGGATTTAGTGGCGATCGGGTTGGTTGCTGATTTGGTGCAGTTAACAGGCGATTGTCGTTATTTAGCTCAAAAGGGAATTGAAGTATTACGGCAAAAAAAACGGCTCGGTGTGCGTCTACTATTAGAGCAATGTAAACGAGTCGGCGATCGCCCGATTGATATTAGCTTCGGGATTGCGCCGCGCATTAATGCTGTCAGCCGCATCTGGGGCGATGTGCGAAAATGTGTGGAATTATTGACAACCAGCGACCAGAAACTTGGTAAATCTTTAATTGAACAAACTGAACTAGCCAACACTCAGCGCAAAGCGTTACAGAAAAAAGTATTTAAACAAGTTCAGTCAAAAATTGAGCAGATCGATCTGTCAACCACAGGGATTATTGTTCTGGTTGATCCCCAATGGTCGGTGGGTGTTTTGGGCTTGGTTGCAGGACAGGTGGTGGGTGAATATGGTCGTCCGACGATTCTCTGTACCCTCGATGATGGAATTGCTAAAGGAAGTGCGCGATCGCTAGAGGGAATTAATCTCTATGAATTGCTGAAGGGACAGGAACATCTGTTAACCAGTTTTGGTGGACATCCTCTGGCGGGTGGTTTGAGCTTTCCAATTGAAAATCTACAGGTGCTGATTGAGGCGATCGACCAGCAGTTTTGGAGTCAATATGGTCAATTGCAAAGTAAGTCTCTCAAAATTGATTTGGAAGTCAAAATTACTGATTTAACTAAAGACTTATTTAACGAACTCAGGCAATTGGAACCCTTTGGCATGGGCAATCCTTATCCAAAATTATTAGTTCGCGACTGCACATTTTCAGGGGTTTCTAATGCAAATATTCGCAATCAAAAAGGACAAAAAGTTGAATATATCAAAACCGAATTTACCCTCAGCGATCGCCTTGGCAATCAAATTTATGGAGATTGGTGGGGGCATTACAGCTATGAATTACCTGATAGCACCTGCGATGTGGTGATTGAATTAGTCGATAATGCCTTTCGCCGCCGTTATGATGCAAGGCTATTGGATTTCAAGGTCAAGAGTCCTTCCCTAATCCCCGAATTGCCAGCCCTTGCCTCGACTGCGAACAAAGGTGCTAATCTCCCTAATATCAAGATTCTCGACCTGCGTGGAAGTAATCAAAGGGAACTTGCACCATCAGCGATTATTTGCGATCGCTGTCCTCAAAATTGGTATGATTTTAATACGATCATTGACCGCGCCCATCACGATCAACAATCTCTGGCACTTATATATCCCAATCCTGACAACATTAATGGCGCGATCGCATGGCAAACTTTAGTTGGTATTGCAAAATATTTGAGTCGTACAGGTAAAGTGATTAAGCGATCGCAGTTAATCACAAAATTAGGAATTGAGGATCAAAGGGTTTTGCAGATCGGGTTTGAGGCTTTGCAACAATATGGTTATCTGGTGAGTTTGGTTAATGATGAATCTGATGATTCCGATCAAAAAGTCCGTATCAGTTCAATTTCTTTAACAAATAATCCATCCCCAACAGCGCAGCAGTTCATCAAAGCCGCCAATGAAATAATATTTCAGCAACAGTTTTTTAATCGCCAATTTTCGATCTCCCCTTAAAAATGGAGTATTTTGGCGAATGAGGAGGTGCAGAGTTTTGCGGGGATGAGTAATTTTCTTCAACCCGATTTGGCTAGTAATTCTCTTAGTAAAATGATGGAAGAGATTGCCGATAGAGCCGAAAAGAGAGGTTTAACTCCAGAAATACTACAATCAATTCTCAAAGATGTCGAGGTTTGTACAATGTCAAAGAGAAAGACCGAATAACATCTGTAGGGGCAGAGCATTCCCACGACCATTTCTAAATTTTCAGATTCCCTTGGTTTGGGAATGCTCTGCTACCCCTGTTAAGGTGACATTTAGCGAAATCTGAACGAATAAAAGTAGGATTCGATTATAATCAGAGATAAAATCTAAAAACAATCGCTAAGAGGGAATAAAAAATGATAAGTGCAATTTTTGAAAGATTTGTGGAGGC
>JANMFC010000174.1:0-2553 GCA_031377675.1 Pseudanabaena sp. OTE_70b_metabat_355
GCTACGGTGTACACACAAGTCGCGAGAACCAAGAACTAAAGTTCTTGGCTGAAAGCTAAAGTCAGTTAAAACTGACTAATTTCTGATTTTCAACCCGTTTCAACGGGTTTTAGCTTTCAGCCCGCAATTTATTGCAGGGTATTCAGGATGCGATAAAACAATTTAGACTTGTGTATACACGGCAGATCCCAAAAAGGGAGAGGGGAACAAGAAAAGCCCCGAAATGTCTCTTGCTCCCCTTCTCCCTTCTTGGGAGAAGGGGCTGGGGATGATGGCAAGTCTTTCATTTGCGTAAGGTGAGTTACGAATAGCTAGGGTCTATTTTTTGAGATTAATCGGTACATTCTTCTCAACCCAATCTCGCACAGGCTGAAACTGCATCGCGGCTAAGCCACTACCTAACATTAGAGCGAGTAATACCAAAGCCACAATAAATCCACTATTAGTCTGCCTTACAACAGCAACTTCTGTTTTCGCAGAATCCATACCGCTCGTATCATCTTCCGCATCTTTGGAGATATCGCGATCGCCAGATGTAACCATGAGAGAATCCGATTCATCTTCTACATTGAGATCGCCTGTGGGTTCAGAATCTAAAGGTAATCCGTTGATGAGGGTTGGCTCATCGGCAGTTGTTAGATTTAGATCATCATCGGCGATCGCAAAACGACAACGCATTAACGCCACCGTAATGTTGTCATGTCCATTCAGTTCGTTCGCCTTATCAATCAAGTGTTGACAACTACGATCAAGCGGTTTGTTTTCAGTCAAAATTGGCAATAGAGAACTCTGATAAATCTGATCAACGCGATCGAAATCACTGAGTCCATCGGAACAAAGAAGCAGGAGGCAATCTTCATCGATAAAGAATCTTTGGACACGCGGTACAAGCATATCCGAACCTCTGGTTCCCAAAGCCTGAATCAAAGCTCCACCATCAATTCTTTGGGATGAATAGGCATAGAAGTTATAACCTAATGTCGTCTCGCGGGTTGCCACGTCATCATCAAGGGTAACTTGACGTAAATTATTCGCAGTGACGCAATAAACGCGACTATCACCGACATGCACAATGTAAACCTCATTGCTAGGTTTGCCCTGAGGACGAGGCATCACCGCCATAACGAGGGTTGTTCCCATGCGTTGTTGAGCTTGACGCTGCTGTTGGTCATTAATCGCGACAATTTGATTATTAACCACACGAGTCACCATCTCCAATTGAGCGATAAACCCTTGGGCGGAAAAATCAGGATCTTTTTCAGCCTGAATTAACAGGGTTTTGAGTTGCTGCTCCAGAGTTTTGATCGCCAGAGAACTAGCAATTTCACCGCCATCATGTCCACCCAGACCATCACAGACGATCGCTAGGCGATCGCGCAAAGCCTCCGCTTGTTCATTCCGTTTTTGACGCTTAACGTCAGGATAGCAAGCATCCTCATTGTGTTCGCGCTTTTGTCCCACATCGGTGGCACTGGCAATTCTTACGGTGAGTGGCTGTGTGAGTGACTGATCTTGCATCACCTTGAGCGTGATTTGATCGAGATGAGCGATCGCCCCAGCCACATCATATTCGCCGCGCCCTAAACTATAGAAAAATTCAGCGATCGGTTCGGCAATCTCAGGTTTTGCCACATCTAGCCATTGCACCCACATATCACCCAATTGAGCTAAATGTATAGCAGAGACATCAGCTTGCAACTCTAACAAGCGCACCCACATCCCATCAACTCGCACTAATTTGGGATCGATCAATGTGCGCGTCATATTCTGCTCGGCTAGGGGCTGCCAGAGATTGAGGATTTGCGAGAGCAAATTTAGTTGTCGTAGCGCTGATGCATCCGCCCAGGCTTCAGTTATGGTTGGACAAAGATTACCTTGGCGATCAATTGGTACATTTTCTAGGAAAAAGATTTCCGAAATATTTAATTCTTCACCCAGTAACAACAAACTGTAGGGACGGGGTAAATGCAAGCTCAATCGCGACAGCTTGAGATAGGACACTACATAGGTCTGAAATTCGAGAGGTAGCTCAGGTAATGTGAAAGGATCGGTGTCCACAACAATTTGTGAGGATGTCACCCGATAGCGATCGCCGATCAACGCATTTGACGGAAACGCCTCGGTATCGAGTCCAACAGCCCACAGATATTGTTGCTCAGTCGAAGCTTGCTCTTGATTTTCCATGAAGATTATTAATCGATTACCAAGGTTATGGGATGAATATTCTGGCGAATATTCTAAAGTAAGTGGGCTTAATTAAATATAAAACCCTAGAACCTTTGGCGCACGCGCAGCGTGCGCCAAAGGTTTTGGTTCTGGTTTTATACTTAATTGCACCTACTTACTTAGTAAATATTAAGGGGGTTTAGATATATCTCATAGCAATATAGCAATAGTTGAAGCTATCTAAAGCTTGAGATAATAGTATTTGTGTAGTCTATTTCTAGCAAGAGACATTTGGCTATTGTAGCGAAATAGGACAAAGATTATCCTGTATTTGCGGCTTGTAAGTAGGTAGGCTTAAAACCCAAATAAGCTGATTCGCCCGCAAAG
>JANMFC010000190.1:0-9477 GCA_031377675.1 Pseudanabaena sp. OTE_70b_metabat_355
GTGACGACTGGGTTGCGCTGATTTGAATTATGGTCGCTTTTATCGATCAATCGATCAGAAGCATCAGTATCGGGTAAAGTCTGATTCATTGCCAAGTTAAGGTAGTTAAGACTTGATTAATTAAGTAGGCATAGTTAAATATAAAACCCAAATAAGCGGAATCGTCCGCGAAGCAGGCGCTTCCGCTTATTTGGGTTCTTGGTTTTATTAAGCCGAGGTACTTATTTAGAATCTATTAGCGAGGTATTAATAAATTGTCGGTGATGATTAGCGATCGCAAGTTAAAAGTTCTTTGTCTGCATGGGCATCCTGGAAATAGCGAAGCAATGCAGCTATTTGTGCAGCATTTTGAGGCACGCGGTACAAGTACGATCGCGCCTGATTTGCGCGGGTATGGAAATTGTAAAGCAGATTCGGCTTTTACAATGTTAGATCACATACAGGATCTTGAGAATTTATTGATAAATGATCTGGCTAACGATCGCAGATCGCAATTAGATAATACTGAATATTTGATTCTAGGATGGTCATTGGGGGGGATTTTGGCGATCGAATTAGCGCTTCGGGCAATTGACTGGGAAGGTGAAGCTATCCCAAATTCAGGGCGAAATTCAGTAATTAAGCCTAGAATTGCTGGCTTGATTTTGATCGCCACAGCTGCAAAGCCACGCAGTAATTTACCAAAAATTGTTTGGTGGGAATATGTGGATTTGGCGATCGCGGTAGTTTTACAGTTGCTTATCCCCAAACCGCGTTGGTTAGTTGAATGGTTTGGAAAGCGATCGCTAATCAAGTATTTGATTCAACAACATACCTCAACTGCCTACAAACAAATTGCTACTACTGGCGCAAGAGCTTATTTACAGACTTCACGCTATGCTCATAGAGCCTTAGCACAAGCTCTCAAACAGGGATACGATCGCACTCCCGATCTAGCCAAAATTCAAATTCCCTGTTTAGCGATCGCGGCGGCGCAAGATCGCCATATCACGGCTGCATCAACTGCCGAAACCGCCAAGCTGTTACCAAATTGTGAATTTATTTGTTATCCAGACACCGCGCATTTGTTGCCTTGGGAGATCGGCGATCGCTTATTAGCCGATATTGATGCATGGTGCGCTGCCAAACTCAACCCTGAAGATACTGAGATAATTGCGGGATGATTAGGTTCTGCGAATAAAATCCCATGATCGCACAGCAAATTGATTGGGTGCATGGCTATTAATATTTACAAAATCAACTGGCGATCGCCGCAGGGTTCTATAATCAAAAAATAATCCTCACCTGTAAACTGTAATGACACTTAAAGAATTACTATTACAAGAAATTAACAGCACTCCAAACGAACAGATAGAAGATCTATTTGGCTTTGTCAAATCACTCAAAGCGCCCATAAAAACACCAATAGCGACATATCGCGAGCTTTTAGAACGGATTGATTATCTAGAAGCGATCGTCGGTATTCGCAAGGGGCTAGACGAGTTTGACAAAGGAAAGGGAATTCCTGCTGAGCAAGCATTGGCAACTCTACAGCAAAAATTTAGCATTCCCCCTCGCCCATGAGTTACCAAATTCTCATCCAACCTACTGCATTTCAAGAAATTGAAACATCCTATCGTTGGATGTGCGACAACCTAAGTGCTGATGTAGCAAACAATTGGTATTACGAACTTCAAGACGCGATCGCTTCACTGCAAATATTTCCAAAGCGTTGTCCTATAGCATCAGAAGCCTCAATAGTTGGGCGTGAGATTCGTCAACTTTTGGTTGGCAAACGAAAGAAATATCGAGTTTTGTTTATTGTTGAGAAAGAGGTTATAGCGATTCTTCATGTTCGCCACAGCCACCAATCTTATCTAGGTGAGACTTTTGAATGATCGCTATTTGATGCGAGGTGATAGTGGATATAGGCGATCGCTATATCTTAATTTCTGATAAATTAAGTTTATTGGCTTGCTTAACTATCTGTATAGCTTATGTTTCCTCAAAAATTTCTAACTCACATGGCGCAAACTCATCAGCTTTCGGCTGATCAGGAAAAAGTGTTTTTATTGAGATTTGGGGGCGATCGCGAAGATCGCGATGTTTCTAGCTTGTTAGAAATTTCCGAAGAAGCCTACCGCAAGAGGATGGGAGAGATTTATCGTAAGTTCGACATTAGCGGGAAAGGACCTGGGAAAAATAATCGACTTTTGCATATTCTGCAAAATTATTTAGAAGCCGAAACTAACTCGCAAATTAATCCTCAAATTAATCCTCAACCCGATCCAAATCCTTCGATCGCTGACAAATTCGCACCTGATTTAGGAACTACAGCTACCACCACTAATATTGATATCGAAGAACTAGTTAGGCAATTGCGCGATCGCAGTCAACAAGTAATTCAAGAGCGCTGCGCTACGATGCGTGTCTTGGATATGTCGCATCCCATGAGATTAGAAGACATTTATACGGGAACTGATGTTTTAGAAAAAATTTCTAGCCGTCGTCGTTTGGGAATAGCCGATCTTTTGGATACTTATCGCAGTAGCGATCGCCTTGATATGGGAGCCGCTAATGAACATCGTGTATCTGGTATTGATGCGTTAAATCGCGTTAGTAAACTGATGCTCCTTGGCAAACCAGGGGCTGGTAAAACCACATTACTGAAATATACGGCTCTCAAATGTTCTGAAGGAGAAATTTTTAGCCAATTAGTACCGATTTTTGTAACGCTGCGTCAGTATGCAAGCTCAGAGGCTTCATTATTAGATTATATTATTCAAGATTTTCATGCTTGCAACATAAGTGATGCTTCAAGCGTTAACCAAATTTTGCAGCATGGTCGCGCCATTCTCTTCCTAGATGGACTGGATGAAGTGCGTGAAGATGATTTGCATCGAGTTCTGGAGGATTTACGCAGTTTTTCAGAACAGTATTATCACAATCGTTTTGTGATTACCAGCCGTTTAGGAGCGCAGGAATATGTATTTGAGAAGTTTACGGAAGTAGAAGTTGCTAACTTTCAGCCATTACATATTTCGCGGTTTGCTCAAAGTTGGTTTGCGAATAATCCGCGACATATCGAATTGTTTTTGCGAAAAGTAGAAGACAATAAATCAATTCAAGAACTGGCGACTAATCCATTATTACTAACGCTTCTATGCTTGGTTTTTGATGAATATGGCGATTTTCCTGCCAATCGTTCCGAATTGTATCGAGAAGGATTGGATGTACTGCTCAAAAAGTGGGATGTTAAACGCAATATTGAACGGCATCAGCTTTATAAAAATTTATCGATGCAACGTAAAGAGGATTTACTGGGTCAGGTCGCCTGTGAGACTTTTAAGCGTGGTGATTACTTCTTTCGACAAATTGATCTAGAGAACTATATCACTGAGTACATTCGCAATTTACCAAAAGCACATAATAGTGAAGATGCGTTGCAAGTTGATAGTGAAGCAATTATTAAGGCGATAGAATCGCAGCATGGTTTATTTGTGGAGCGGGCTAAGGGGATTTATTCTTTTTCGCATTTGACTTTTCAGGAATATTTAGCCGCCCGCGAGTTTGTTTATAATGGGAATTCGGAAACATTAAACCTATTAGCCTCCAAAATTACCGATCATCGTTGGCAAGATATCCTCCGCCTTGCGGTGGGAATGATGCGATCGGCTGATGAATTATTAACATCCATGAAGGAACAATGCGATCGCCTCTTAGCTGGCGATCAGCAATTGCAGAGCCTCTTGCAATGGGTAAATCAAAAAGCCGAATCTGCTCAAGTTAACGATCGCCTTCAGTCAGTGCGAGCATTTTATCTGACCCTCGGTCGAGCGATCGCCCAAAGTGATTCTCTCAATCTCGCCAATGTCCTAGCCAGAACCCTCGTACTAGATCTGGATCTTTGTCAAAATCGCAATCTTAATGTTGATCTTGCCTTTGATCTAGCGCGAGCCTTGGAAACCAAAGAGGGTGAAGATTTGGGTCTGGATCTAGAACTAGATCTTAGCCTTGCTTTGGAATATGCTCAAGAAATGTCCGATCCGCGCCTAGCCGATGCTCTAGCAGAACTGATTAATAACTGTCCCGAAGATGCTGATAGTGATCTCAAGTGGCAAGATTGGGCGAATGCTCTGCGTCAACAGGCGATCGCTCATCGCAATATTGGACAAGTCTGGGATTTTACGCCCGATCAACTTCAGCAGTTAAGTAGTTATTGCAAGGCAAATCGTCTGCTAGTGGAATGTCTTGATAGTGATTGTTATGTCCGTCAACCCGTCAGACAAGCGATCGAGCAAAGTTTACTATTACCAATTACATAACTCATGTTACGCAGAATCTAATGTCAAAACCATATCAAAATATTCCCATTGCTGAATGTCAGGAGCCACTGGTGGCACTTCCCGATCATGTTCTGAAAATCCTTCCCCATCCCTATATATCTTTGGGCGCACCATATAGCGATCGCTCTCCATTTTTTGTGCGTGAGGACGTTTTAGCAAGATTAGAAAAATCACAAGCCTATCTCCAAACCCTTCGCCCCCATTGGCAAATCGCCATTTTTGATGCCTATCGCCCCATCCCTGTTCAGCAATTTATGGTTGACTATAGTTTCACTCAGTTAGCAGAAAGTCGGAAGTTAGAAATTAATACGCTTTCGGAAGCAGAAAAAAATTTACTGATGTCCGAAGTCATCAAATTTTGGGCGGTTCCTAGCCATGATCCGCAAACACCACCACCCCATAGTACGGGCGCGGCGATCGACGTAACTTTATATAATACGGAACTTCTGGAAGTCGATATGGGTTCGCCAATTGACGAAATCAGCGATCGTTCTATCCCCAATTATTTTGCAACTTTTCGCAATGAACAAGCAGTAAATTTTCATCGCGATCGCCAGTTATTAAACGAAGTCATGACCCATAGCGGCTTTCAGAGACACCCCAATGAATGGTGGCACTTTTCCTATGGCGATCAACTTTGGGCTTGGACTAGTCATCAACGAGCGGCGATTTATGGTGCTGTGGGCTGACCAATCCACAGAGACTACCAAGCAGATACCACAGCAACATACTGATGCGCGGCTCATAAATCACCAGATCTAACCATCCTGAGAGAAAGAATAAACCTATCCCGATCGCCGTTACAACCATTAGTCCTTCTGTTTCTTTAACGAAGATGGAACTAAGGGAGCGCCAAATTGTCCAGATAATGATCCCGAAAAATCCGATTAAGGCAGGAATCCCAGAGCCAACGGCGATCGCTAAAAATAAATTATGCTCATGGGGCAGTCCGCGCAAATCATAGCCTACAGATTCAGCGATCGCGCTAAAATTACGGAGTCCCCAACCTTGAATCGGATGTTGCGCGATTAGAGATAAAGCAAATTGCCACACATTGAGACGGTCAGCCGTAGAAGCATAGTCTCCCAATTTAGGATCGACTGTACTGGCTAAACGATTCACAAATCCCTCTGGTAACAGCGATCGCAGTGCTTCACCGCCCAAACCAAATTTTTGACCAAATACCGCCCACGCAATCACCACAAGGAACAATCCAAATCCCGCGACTAACTTCCATTGACGATAATAGAGCGCCATAAATATTCCGCCCAACAACGCTAGTCCCCATGCATTCCGCGAACCCGTGAGAATCAACACCGATGTCCCCAAGGCGATCGCTACAATTGCAATCCATCTTTGTGATTTAGAAATAGTTTTAACTTTACCAATCGCGAAATGAAAAGCGATCGGCAATAGAGTTAATAAATAAATCGCAGTTTCATTAAAATGTCCAAAGAATGACTGAATACGGCGATCGTAGCTAAATCCCATCCTGATTGGATAGCTATCAAAAATCACCTTGGGAAATATCCAATCAGGGCGATCAATCATCGCTTGCAAAATCCCAAAAACACTCACCAGAATCGAACTAAGCACTAATAACCAGAGAAAATGAATAAATTGAGCAGGGGTACGCACAATGTAGCTAGTGCTAGCGGCTAAGAGAAAGTATGGTAAAAAATTAGCCAATCCGCCTGCGGCGATCGCTGGGTTAAAGGCGATCGCGGTCGTGAAAATCATCCAAACTGATAGCAAAAAATAAGCGATACTAACGGGTGTAGCGATCGCTTTCCATCCATAGCGAAACAGCACCCAAAAGCCTAATATGCCACCAAAAAACGGCATAAACACATTGCTAATTGGCATAAAAATGGCTACGGTTTGTAGCCATTTCCATTCGTGGGACAAATATTTATCTTCAGTTAATTTCCAGAACATTCACATACCGATGCAATTATAGCTATCTGAGACATAAAACCAAATAAGAGAATGGCGGCGCTTTGCGCCGCCATTCTCTTATTTGGTTTTGATAGGCTGTGCGAAGCACAGCCTATTCTTATCTTTTAGTCAAAGGTAATAATCCATGTACCAATGACAGGAGACAAAGATGCAATTCCATCATTCCGCCCAACTCGACCATAAAACTTATAAAAACCGCTAACATCGGGATTTCTCACATAGGATAGAACGACTTGCACTGGCGTTTGTGCGGGAATATCCTCTTTGGGAACGATGGTAAGACGGCGACTTTCTTTATCCCAAGTTGCTGATTTAACTTCTAACTCCCTTCCTCCTTCTTTACATTTACTTGCCACCCTCAACTTGATTTCAGAAGTGTCAAAGTTGCCATTATTCTCATTAAATCTATTGTAATCTCCATTATAAGTAATGAGGATTTCGGAAACTTTAAATTTTTGGCTGTCCACTTTTAGATAGTAGCGATCGGTGCGACCACTGACACCCGAATCTAGGCAATAATCAAGGGCTGTTTCGTCTTTGTTACCAAATAAAATAATCCCTGAGTTTGATTGGGCGCGAACAACGGAGGGGGAAACAACAGCACAGGCTAGAGCTAAACAAGACAAGATACCGAGCTTTTTAATCATTTGGATTTTCATAAATATTACGCGATCGCAAGTAGGAGTTTAATATTAAGTAGCTAAGCACAATTTAAAGCCAATTCCGAAAGCGTTAGCGCACGCTGCGCGTGCGCTAACGCTTTTGGAATTTTATATTTAATTGCGGCTAGCTACGGCTGATCATTCTGACGAAGTTTGACAGTAAATGTATCCCGTGAGTGGATGATTTTTCGGGATGAAATTGGACAGCCATCACATTTTCTTTAGCGATCGCCACTGTCACCGTTTGACTGCCGTGGGTTGTGGTCGCCGCAGTGACTGATGGATCAACGGGTGCAGTGTAGTATGAATGCACAAAATACATCCAAGGGCTAGCGCCTAAGTCTTGCCACAGGGGACAGTCAGACTGAGTTAACTCTAGCTGATTCCAGCCCATGTGGGGAATAGTCAGGTTTGGCTCATGGTGAAACCGCTTGACTTGACCACGAATAATCCCTAAACCTGCTTCTTGCCCTTCCTCACTGCTTTCAAACAGGATTTGCATCCCTAAACAAATTCCTAAAAAAGGCTTTCCTGAAGCGATCGCCTCATGAATTGGTTGCTCTAGGTGAGTCGCTCGCAATTTTTGCATGGCAGGATCAAATGATCCCACTCCGGGCAAAACAATGGCATCGGCGGCGGCTAATTCTTGGGGATTATTGGTGACAATTGGGGTTGCACCTGCCATCTCTAAGCCCTTGCAGGCGGAGTGGAGATTGCCCATGTCGTAGTCGATTACTGCCACAATTGGCATCAATATTACTCCTGATTCATCGCCCAACAGGGGGAACTTTAAGGTTTTTTGCGCGTTCTTAAGAGATTATAATGTTTTACAGCACCAATCGCTGAAGTATCGCTGAAGTAAAGTGCTGTAAGAAGTCTAGCGAGAGGTTTTTAAGATGGTTGGTAGCAAATTGGTTATTAATCGGTTTTTATTCATGATACCAAACGTATTATCGGGTGCGCTATTTGGAGTGTTATCTGGTTTGTTTATAGCGAGTCCTGCCGCGATCGCTGAAGAGGCGATGATTATGATCCCGCAACAGCCTGTTGAGCCGAGTCTATGGTGGAAAAAAGAACGACTAGAAGACGGATGGGTAGACGCTATTCAGGTTGATATGAACGCGAAACGAGTAATCGTGGTTATTAATCCCAACCGATGGTCGGCTGCTGACTATTTGCAACGTTTTAGTTTTCTATTTAAGTTAGGTACAGAGGCGCGATCGCAAAACTTTAATTTAATATTGCATAATCGCCGCGCTGAAAAAATTGCTGAGTATAGTACTCAAGCAGAACGTTGGCGCATAGATCCTAAATCGCTAGGTGCGGAACCTTTTCGAGTAGTCGCGCCCACAATTTTTCAGCAACAGTTTTAATGTAGTGCTTTAAAAGATTAATAAGTACATCGGTTTTGGTATAAAAGTTTGCTCACCGTTTTTTCACGCATAAGCAGTCCTAAATCTGTCCGCCTACGCCTTTAAACTTCTCAACAAACGCCGCGATTTTTTGGAAAACGCTTTGCTTCTTGGTTTTGTACTGTGGATTAAGCGGACTCATTTTCGGCAGTGTTGAATTTAGCTCAGTCCCACTCTCGCTGGCGAACTCGCGTTTCAGGGAGTTACTGATATAGCGCTTGGCTTCTTCGACCTTCAAGCCTTCTGAACGAATCAACTCATCTACTTCGCGGGCTTGCTCGGCTTGGGCAAATTTATAGAATGTATCAATGATGCTGGCTTTATCTGCCATCTCATCAAGATTGGTTTGATTAATGAAATCCACAATCAGGCTTTCTTTGGCTCGATTACCCATGCTGGCTCGAATCAAGCGGCGCACTTCTTCGATCAATTCACCCTTACTTTTATTCTTTTTATTCTGCTCAAAAATCAGCTCAAGAATGTAATCCAGATTGATTTCTTGGGATTTCAGCAAATCCACTTCAAACACCACATCGTCCCAATCGATGGTGGATTTTTCTTTTTCACTACTCGCTTTTTCACGGCGTAACCAGTCGCGGATATCGTTGTAGGTGGAGCGGTAATCTTGAATGGTGCGATCGCTCGGAACCTTGATTGTTTGCAGTGCCGTCAGGGCTTCATCACTTAAATAATGTTCCGCTTTAAAGGCTTCAACCGCCGCCGCGTCATTCAGATCGACATTCTGCAAGGCTTTCAGGCTGGCAAATTCATCGTAGTTTTGCAGCACATTTTCAACGCGCAAGTATTCACCAAATAGCTTGGCAAAGTCTTTTTTGTCTTTTTCTAAAACAATCTCATCGGGGTTGGGAAAACGCTGTTCTAATTCCGTGACTACCTCCACAAAGCCGCGCCGCGCTTCGCCAGTCACCACATCGGTAAAGCCGCCCATGTATTCCTTATAGCTTTTTTCCAGCACCACGTTTTTGGTGTTTTTATCGCCAAACAGGGTAATGGAAAAAAGCTATAAGGAATACATGGGCGGCTTTACCGATGTTGTGACTGGCGAAGCGCGGCGCGGCTTTGTGGAGGTAGTCACGGAATTAGAACAGCGTTTTCCCA
>JANMFC010000253.1:0-3204 GCA_031377675.1 Pseudanabaena sp. OTE_70b_metabat_355
GTCAAAAATAAATTGTCGAAATCAAGAAGATAGTACATCCAATATCAGGTAATAATCGTGATTACGCCTTGTTTTTTGGGTAATTAATTGCTTTTGTTTTTCGTGTTTGCCTCTCTTAGCCTTTTTTAGAGATGCCCTAAACTCAATGAAGCAATGTGCGATCGGCTCAACCGAGGCTTAGCAGATTTGCAAGCAGTTGCCGATTATTTAGAAGAAGAAAGTTAAAGAAGTCCAAACTTCGGCATGGCAGAATATGAAAGTAGCGATCGCTTATTTACAAACAAAGATCGCCATCGGGAGGATGCCAACCACCTCTGAGCCATAACGCTCTCGCTCGGATGATAAATCTGTCATTGTGGCGATATCGTAACCAAATGAGATTTTGCCAACAAGGGGTTACAGCGATCGCTTGAGGTAAAATTTTGTTGGAAGAGCTATAATTAGATTCAATAAAATTAAGTGGGAAATAGTTTATGCGTCCCAAAAACCCACTATTTCAAAAGTGCATAGCGTATCTTGAATCTTTACCCAATATTGAGGCGACCATTCAAGGTGAGCCTTATTTTTCCAGTGAGGTTTTGGCTGATGGGGAATTAATAATTGGTATATCTAATAAAACAGCTAATTATGTATGTGAAATCAAAACTGGGATAACAAATGACATAGTTGAGCAAGTTGCTGAATATTTTGCCAACTTAGGAAAAAGACTCAATGGCAAACAAAGACCTTTATTAGTTACTCGGAATCTATCAAGTCTGGTCATAGATAAGCTCTTAGAGAGAAACATTGAATTTATTGATGTTGATGGAAATGTCTATCTTAATAGCTCAGATATTTATATAGCAGTTCGGAATCAAACTTCAAAAGAAAATATAAATAAATCTTTAGAGATCACCGCTCTTGTATTGCAAGTTATATACTTCATTCTTAAAGATCCCTCAATTATTGCTATCGCAAGTAATGAAAATTACTGGAAACTTAATAGTTGCCTTGTAGGTGGGATTACTCCTAAAGCCGTAAAAAATACGCTTGAAAAACTTAAAAAACTTGATTACATCAAACGTACTCGTGAAGGATATGAAGTCATCGACTACGTTAAACTGTTTGAAAGATGGGAGTTAGGATACGCTGAAAAACTACATTCAAAATTATTAATAGGAAAATTTAGATATATAGGTAGTCGAAACTTTTCGGATATAGAAGATAAGCTTAAGCTAAATGCTCACAAAAGGGGCTATTTAATTGGTGGCGAAGTTGCCGCTTCAGTAATGACTCAATATCTTCGTCCTGTAGGTGCGACAATATACATCCCAAAAACGTTTAATTATCTTCAGTTAGCAGTAGATATAGGACTAAAACCCGATCCTGATGGAAATATAGAGTTCCATCAAATATTTGACACACAACATGATCTGCACGCTCTCAATGATCTGTTCCCCGAAAGGGATGATTTTAATAATCTTATTAATCCATTACTCGTTCATGCAGAACTAGTTCGCACTGGTGATAGTCGATTGAAAGAAACTGCTCACCTTATTTTTGATAAATATATTGAAGAAATAGCTCAAAGATAATGATTGATTCTAGAGAAAAGCAAGTTTTAGCCGATCTAAAAGCTCTCGTCAAAACACTGAATTTGCCAATGATTTTGGTTGGTGCAGGAGCTAGGTTAATCATATTCGATCAAAAATTTGGAGAAGGAAGAGGAACAAAAGACTGGGATGTAGCAATATCTATAGATAGCTGGGAATCCTATCAAAAACTAGGTGAAGCCTTAATAAATGGTAATCCTCCAATCTTTCAATCTACGAAAATTGCTCATAGATTCAGACATATTGAAACCGCTATCGATGTTGATATCGTGCCTTTTGGGACAATTGGTGAACCTGATCAAGAAATTATTTGGGCTGACAGTGGCAATCCTATGAGCATTTTGGGCTTTGAAGAAGCTCTATCTCACGCCACAACCACTAATATTGATGATTTGGAAATCCAAGTAATTGATATTCCGTCTTTTGTGGTTCTCAAATTTTTTGCTTGGGGCGATCGCGGAGAAAGTACCAACAAAGATTTAGAAGATATTGAATTCATTCTATCGAAGTATGAAGATGATGATCGAGTTTACAATGAATTAGTAGAAGAGCTTTCTAGTGGAGATGTGGATTTTTCTGATGCAAATATCTATCTGCTAGGACAAGATATTTGTAGAATGTTGCAAGACAAAACTCTGATTGAGCTAAATAAATTGTTGGGGAAAATGATTAAAAAGTTCGATTACGATGAAGAAAGATCTTTCGGCTATATGCTAAAAGTCTTGCAGAAAGGCATTAACTCTATACATCTAAACAAGTGAAAATCTTGGGTCTTTTTTGGGCGATCGCTTTGTCTCACATCCGCTTGAGATTTTGATTTGGTTCTGTGGGGTTGGCGGCGATCGCTTATCTACAAACAAAGATCGCCATCGGGAGGATGCCAACCACCTCTGAGCCATAACGCTCTCGCTCGGATAATAAATCTGTCATTGTGGCGATCGTCATTGAGATCTAATCTGTAGCAAGTAGCGCGACCAACTGCGGTTTTGCCAACAATCTGCAATCTATCAACCGACCAAACATAATGCTCTGACCAGTTCTGTTGACGTGGGTTATAAAGAGTTACTTCCATTTCCGTCTCAGGATCGATACCAGTCATGAAATTGTATCGGCGACTATTGCATCGTGAACAAGCAAGTGCAAGATTGTCTACCTCATCTGTACCACCTAAAGATTGCGGTAAAAGATGTTCCATTGTAAAGCGATCGCTATTTAGATATTCTGGCGAATGGCAGTATTCACAGATACTTCGGGCGCGTTCTCGGACAAATTTTCTGGCTTGAGGGGACACCATACGGCTTTTTCAGCAATTTGGGCATTAATTAGAGTAAAGATACGAGATAGTTCCGTAATACCTTCAAGTTCAGCAATTTGCTCATTGGTAAGAGCATCTGCTTTTTTTCGATCTAGAAGGTTTTCTAGACGATCCTGCAAATCATCCGTAAGATGAAAAAGAAAGACATTACCTAAAGGAACAATATTCATGCCTACAGGTATGAGTGACGATGGCTGCACCATTGATTGAGTAATCATTTCTTACCTTGTATCTTTCCAAGAAACTTTATTTAGGATAGCGCAATATCGAGAAAACCGATAACCAGCAAAAACTTGA
>JANMFC010000275.1:0-3769 GCA_031377675.1 Pseudanabaena sp. OTE_70b_metabat_355
GGCGGCGCTTCGCGCCGCCACTCTCTCTTTGGTTCTGGCTACAGTTATATTACAGAAGTTAGTAGCTAACTAACATAGTGGCGATCGCTTTTAATATTTGCAGTACATCGTTATGACTCTACTAATAAAAGTATAAGCGATCGCTAGTTAATGGTTAACACGAATCACCTTTTCTGATCGCACTAAGTCACTTTCACCCGCAAAAATCGAACGACCTTGACTATTTGGTGACTCCAATGGAATTGCACCTAAAGGCATTTGCACTGTTCTCAAACCGATATCATTTTCTTGACCGATTAAGAAGGTAATCGGTAGATCTAAACGAGGCTGAGCGATCGCGGTGATGCTGACTAATTGATCAGTGCGTGATTGGAATTTGAAACATTGAGCGCCGATCGCACCACGCACGGCTGACCTGATGTTATTCGCTGATATCCGTTTCGCAAAACCTTCGGCGGTGATCAGAATTAATTCAGAACTTGGGTAATTTATCAAATCTAGAACCGATACACCAATTTGAGATTCAGAACTGCCTAAACGGAGGGCGATATTGCCTGCGGCGGCGCGTCCGACTGTGGGGATTTGATTTTCATCGGCTTTGAGGCGGAGAATCCGACCTGCGGAAGTGGCGATCGCTAGCTCCTGCTCTAAGCCGACAATATCCGCCCAGAATAGTGAATCATCCTCCTTGAATTTCGCCGAGATTAAACCTCTTGCGGTCATATCCGCAAATTCCGCAAGGGGCGATCGCTTGATTTTGCCTTGACTAGAGAGCAGAACCAAACCTTCCTTTGAGTCGGGATTCTTTTCCCAGACAAATTGCGAGACAATGCGTTCCGTGCTGTCGGGTAGGAAGGTAATTAAGGGAGTACCGCGTCCTTTTGCCTTAACGATAGGAACATTGACGAGAGCTAGGGGAAATGCACGCCCCGTATCCGTCAGTACCACCATTTCGCGATCGCTACGAGTGTCATAAGAGGCGATCGTTAGATCATCGCTTAAGTCTGCCGATGCTGGGATTTTTGTATTCTTATCGAAACTCTTGATATAGCCCTTATGGGTAATTTGCACCATAACATCTTGCGGTTCCGCAACAGGGATATTTACTTCCGTTGTTAAAGAAATCAGCGAAACTTCTGCGGGTTTAGGTTGTTTGGGAGCTTTAGATTTTTTCTCAGAGGCTTTCTCAATCGTCTGGTTGCTTGGCTGTTTGGCAGTATTCTCAATTGGGGTTTCAGGTTCCGTGATTTTCGGAGTTGATTGGGAATTACCTCTAGTCCGTTTTGAGGTTGTTGATGGTTCTGCTTGTGTCGTATCTACTTGCAGTTGCAGTTCAAGATTTTGGCGGTTTTCCAACAATTGCCATGCGAGATGGGTTCTCCGTGGATCACTATGTTTCTTTTTATGATCGCGCAATTCTTTTTTGAGAAACTTCAATAACTCACGGCGATCGCCTAGCAACTTCTCCAATTTGGCAATTTGCTGCTGTAGGGCTTCCAACTCCTCACGAATTTTCTGCTGCTCGAACGCGGTGATCCGACGTAAAGGCATCGAGAGAATTGCTTCTGCTTGGATTTCCGATAGTCCAAACTCGGTTTGTAAATCAGTTTTGGCAAGAGCGCTATTATTCGCAAATCGTAAAATCCGAATCAAGCGATCAATATCAGCAAGAACTAAGACTAATCCTTCCAATAAATGTGATTTTTCCTGAGCTTTTTTGAGTTGATAATGGAATCGCTTAACCAGAGTCTCCTCGCGGAAGGTAAGAAACTCTTGTAATAGCTCTCGCAGACTCATTTGCTTGGGTAGGGAACCTTGGAGCGCCAATAGACTTGCGCCAAAAGTTGATTGCAGCGCCGTTTGCCGATATAGCTGTTCCAGAATTACTTCAGGAGCAATATCTTTCTTGAGTTCAATGACCACTCGCATTCCTTCGCGATCGCTTTCATCACGAATATCGGCAATCCCGTCGATTTTGGCATTGTTTACCAATTCAGCAATTTTTTCGATCCAGGCCGCTTTATTCACCTGATAGGGCAACTCGGTAATAATAATCGCTAGTTTTGCTCGCTTACCCGTACCTTTGCCACCAAACTGCTCGACAGCAGCAACACCACGCACGGTAATGCTCCCGCGCCCCGTCAAGTATGCATCGCGCACACCTTCCTGATTCATGATAATCCCGCCTGTGGGGAAATCAGGTGCAGGAATCAGACTCAATAACTGCTCATCGGGTAGATCAGGATTATCAATTAAGGCGATCGCGCCATCCACGATTTCACTCAAATTATGGGGCGGGATATTTGTCGCCATGCCTACGGCGATCCCCGTTGCCCCATTGAGTAGCAACATTGGTAATTGCGCTGGCAATACGGCTGGCTCCTGCTCCGAGCCGTCAAAGTTATCGACAAAATCAACGACATCCTCTTCAATTTCGCTGAGCATCGCCTCATTGCCGATCGCCGCCAAACGACATTCGGTATAGCGCATCGCCGCCGCAGGGTCATTATCCACCGAGCCGAAGTTGCCATGTCCTGCTAGCAATGGGTAACGACTGGAAAAATCCTGCACTAAGCGCACCAATGCGTCATAGACCGATTGATCGCCGTGGGGGTGATATTTACCTAATACGTCACCCACCACGCGGGCGCATTTGCGAAAGGGGCGATCTGGCACTAGTCCAAGCTCATGCATGGCATAGATAATCCGCCGATGCACAGGTTTCAGACCATCACGGGCATCAGGAAGGGCGCGACCGACAATGACGCTCATGGCGTACTCTAGGTACGATCGCTGCATTTCCGTATGCAGTGAAGTCTGAATGATTCTTTCCCCATCATTAGACCCAAAATTTAGCTCTTGCTGCCCTTGCTTTGCCATAAAATCTACGAACGCTGTACATGATAATCACGATGATAACCACAATGTAACAGCAAACTTATGGTGTGTCGCGTCTTTTTGAGTTTTTAGTGAGGCGCTCCGCGCCTCACTAAAAACTTAGATGTAGTACATGGTTGTAGCAATTTGGCGCTGGCGTTGCCGATCGCATAAATCCTTGAGCGTACAGCCATCTAAAACACTAGAAGCCGCTTTCTGCGCTGTTTCCCATGCCTCTCGAATCACTGACAACGAAGCACTCTCAATCCCTGATTTACTACTATTTTTGGCGATCGGATCGTATCCCTCAATCCCGTGAATAATTTCTAGCAGGCTAATTTGTCTTGGCTCCCGCGCCAGAATATATCCGCCTTTCGAGCCACGCTGACTCTTGACCAAGCCTTGACGCTTGAGTGTGGCTAGTAACTGTTCTAAATAGCGATCGGGAATATTTTGTTGTGCGGCAATTTGCCGAATTTGCAGAGGTTGGGCGATCGCAAAGTTATTAGCTAGCTCCAGCATGGCTAGGATTGCATATTCGCTCTTTAAAGAAAGTTCCACAACTGACCGTATTTGTGATTGGTTTTGCAATCTATAATACTACGGTACAACACTGTGTATTATGGATTTTATATTTCGTATAATATATTAGGACAAAGACAAAATCCAAGAGAGAGGCGGCGCGAAGCGCCGTACTCTCTTGGGTGTTATGTCCTGACTTGGCTGGCTACAGCTATATAGGCAAAAAAATACCGCCTCATCCTGATGAGCGGCATTTTTTGTGATTTTCACCCTGTTCGCATCAAAATTAGCTAATTCTGGCGAGAGTATCAAGAAGGGTTTGATTAGCATTGCATTGGTTTTGCAATAGCTGAATTCGGGTTGATAACTC
>JANMFC010000396.1:0-18968 GCA_031377675.1 Pseudanabaena sp. OTE_70b_metabat_355
AAATAGCGATGCGCGGCGAAGCCGCGCATCGCTATTTCTGCTCTGAGAAGGGAGTATGATATGCAAGAAGTTTTTTAAAAGGCTTATGGTAGGTAAACATGATCCGATTACCTTAGTGATCTCCGAAGTTGTTGAGCCAAATCAGATCACCGAATATGAAACTTGGACAAAAGGAATCAATCAAGCCGCCCAGCAATTTAATGGATTTATTGGCGTAGAAGTGATCCGCCCAAGGGATCATCAACATCCCGAATATGTAGTGATCGTCAAGTTTGACAACTACGAGCATTGCAAAAATTGGCTCACCTCATCGGTCTATCAACAATGGATGCTCAGATCCCAAGAATTTATCGCCAAGCGATCGCAACAACATCTTTCCGATGGATTGGAACTATGGTTTACTTTACCCAAAAGTACTAGGCAGAAAATTCCGCAACCCGCATATTACAAACAAGTAATCATCGGTGTAATGAGCGTATATCCGCTGATCATAATTGCCAACCTAGTTCTCAATCCATTTCTCCAAGGACTTCCATCATTATTAGGGCTATTAATTTCTGTCATATTTGTATCGGCACTATTAACCTATCCCGTCATGCCCTTTTTGACCAAAGTTCTCAACTTCTGGCTCTATCCATCAAGACGGAGTAAAAGGTAAAATTCAACTCCCGTCACTAGCTAAAGTGGATATGCAGTTGGTTACTATGGCTTTGTCAGAGCAACTTTGCGCCATTTGCACCGTGCGAAGCACGGTGCAAATGGCAATGTATCCGTAGACAGCCAAGTCGAGACATAAAACCCACAAGGGAGTGGCGGCGCAAAGCGCCGCCGCTCTCTTGTGGGTTTTATGTTTAATTAAGCTGCGATACTTGTAATAAATTCATAAATAAATCTTTTTGTCCCCAAAGCATCCATACTCCACCCACGCCCATAAATGCAAGCACAATCTGGCGGAATTGGTCGGGACTCATGCGACTAAGGATATATTTACCAACTAAATTGGCAGGGATCGCCGCAAGCCCGATCGCTAAACCTGCAACGATCTGTTCCCTTGACATCGCCGCAAAGGCTCCATAGGTGATGATTTTGACTAAATGGATAATTGTCATGTGGGTTGCTTTAGTGGCAATCATTTTTTCTTTGACTAAGCCATAACGAAGATAAAAGGGATTTAAAACTGGTCCCGTTGTGCCGACTAATCCTGAAACATAGGCTTTTAGAAATCCCGCAGGCATGATATACCATGCTTTTAGTTGAAATTTAGGCTTTACTTCTTCAAGAATTAATTCTTTCTCTAATCTATCTGATTCATTTAATTTCTCTGATTTATCAGGTTCTTTTTCCATCTCAAACAAAACTGCGCTCACAATCAGAAAAACACCAATAACTAATTGCAGCCAGTCCAAATGAATCTGTGTAAAAGTATATGCGCCCAAAATTGCGCCAGCAATCGCCCCAGGCGCATACCAAGCAGTTAGAACCCAGTCAATATCGCGCCAAAACAAGAAAACTCGATGAGCATTACCAAAAAACATCCCGATTGTAATTACAGGCGGCACGGCGGCGGCTCCCATGAGCAGGTTAACTAACGGAATTAAGATGAAAGGACTGCCGCCACCAGCTAAAGTGCTGACAATCCAAGCAAAAAAGCTAGCCACGCTGAGATATACAATTGGCAAAAGTTCTAACATTGATTGATAATGGTTTTGCGATTTAATAAGATCCAGATTTTCAGTGGCAAGGCAAAGCCTTGCCACTGAAAATCTGGATCTTTATGCTAATTACAACACATGACTCTATCGACTCGCATCTATTTAAGTGAGATTGATCAAAAATTTCTATCGCAGCTAAAGGCGATCGATTGTGCTTGTCTGGGTGATTTTTGGAGTTTAGAGGCTTATCAGAGTGAAATTGATAATCCTAGTAGCTGTGTATTAGGCTTAACTACCGAAAGTCATGAGTTACTCGGTTTTGGCTGTCTGTGGGGAATTCTCGAAGAAGCACATATTACAGTTTTGGCAGTACGTCCTGAATATCAAGGTCAAGGCTTTGGTAAATCGATTATCTGGGGTTTGCTAAAAAAAGCCCGCGATCGCCAACTGGAATGGGCGACATTAGAAGTAAGAGCCTCTAATCATATTGCGATCGCCTTATATGAAAAATTTGGTTTTAAAGAAATTGGTCGCCGACCGAAATATTACGAAGTGACAGGCGAGGATGCATTGATGTTGTGGTGCAAAGGCTTGCATACCGAAGAATTTGGTAGATTGTTAGAGGAATGGCACGAGTCAATTTCTTTAAATTTATTAACTAAAGGCTGGAATTTATAGCAAAGCTAAGCGCTTTGAGCTTGTCCCTACTTTACGATAGAATTTAGTTTAAGTTCATACGCAATTACCCAAGCAGTTAAGCCGCTTTAAGGTTATAAGGTCTAAAACGATGAGCATATCCAAGTGGATAAAGAAATCTGCCAAGCAGACTGTCATTTTAGCGATCGCCAGTTTTGGCTTTTGGAATCTTGCCCTCTCAGGTGCTGGCGCTCAATTGGGCAACATAATTGTCTATATGGCAGGCAACAATCCCGTAACCCTAGATGTCGCCAGACAAGTAGTTACTAACCCTGTAGTTTCGTTGGTAAACGGACGAACTGCGATCGTGGCAGGTTCATTTAATGCTCAGACTGCCGACATGGTAACGAGAGAATTACAAAGGCGTGGATTAGCGGCTCAGCAAACCTATCAAAACTATCAGCCGATTAGACAATTCTCTAATACTTCACCCTATGTAACATTACCTAGTTATCTGCCGACTAACATTTCAAGCATAGGAAATTCATCACAATATCGCTATGTTACCGCGATTCCCACGAGTGCGGGAGGCGCAGGGACATTAGCGCAACTGCAACGATTAATTCCTAATGCCTTTATCACTAAGTCTTACCGTGGCGACTATATTTATGCTGGTGGATATACTAATCGCGATGCCGCCGAGTCTTTAAGACTTTTCTTGCGATCGCAGGGACTAGACGCTCGTGTACTCTATTTTTGAATATATTTTTGAATATATTTTTAAATAAATACTCTTGATGCGTAGCTTTGCCACGCACCAACATTAAACTAAAAATCGAAATAACTTTGGACAATTGGACGAACCTATGGACTCGAAATCAGTTAATACGTTACCAACATTATTGCCAGGCTCAAAAGGTGCGGCTGTCACTCAAGCTCAACAACTACTCAAGGCAAAGGGCTATTACCAAGGTCGCCTTGATGGTGATTTTGGGGCAAGCACAAGGGATGCGATCGCTGCTTTTCAAAGAGCCAATGGCTTGACCGTTGATGGCAAAATCGGTGAACAAACATGGAAAAAGTTACAAGCAACCGCGATCGCTGATGTCACACCGCAACCATCAGTAATTCAAACCCCACTAACATCAACTCCCGTAAACTCCACCACTCCAACAACACCCGCACCAATGGCAACACCTTCTTCTATCTTTGTTCCCGTATCAACTGGTATAAACACCAAGACATCCTCAATCCCAGCAAGCACAATCAGTCTAGTTGATGCAGCTAATAGCTATAGCCGTGCTAGTTTATCCACCCAAACCATCGCGATCAACAACTTACAAGCAGCGATCACCGCAGATGTGCTGCAACAATTTTTTGAACGTTGGCAAACTGCATCTGGTCAAGTTTCATCGTCCTTGTCCGATGCATTTAGTAGTTACAACATGGCTCAAATGTCCAATCAAAATTTGGCTCTACGCTGGTTACAAAACCAACTTCTGCCCCAAGCTCTGGATAAATTTCGCCAAGATTGGTCAAATCTCACCACAGATGGGGGACTACCTGTCGTTGTTGGGACACCATTCAGACCAGAGCCGCAACCCGTTGCTACAGCAACCAATATTCTTCAGTTGATTAGCCTGATTGAGGCTGTAAAAGTTTTTGATCGCAGCACATACCCCAAGCAAGTAACGGCTCTAGAAAATTTACAGTCCGCGATCGCCCCTCAAACCCTGCAACAGTTTTTCCAACGCTGGACAGTGGCTTCTCAGCAAAATGCGATCGCCATTTCTTTAGTGGATGTATTCCAAGACTATGCCGACTATGATTTTCCTGATCAATTGATGGCTTTGCAATGGCTAGAAAAGGCTCTAACCAATACTCAAATCGAACAATTTTCTAGAGATTGGCAAGCTTAACAAACTTAAAAAAAGCGGCGCTTTGCGCCGCTTTTTTTAAAACCTTACCGCACCTTGGCGGCGGAGTAACCACTTATCTGTCGTCCATTCAACAACCGTTGATGGCAATCCACTCCCTAATAATTCATTAATATCGATCCCATCGCCCAAGGTCAAGACACTAGGAAAATGCGCGCTAATTTCGACCATTTTGCGTAATGGCGGTTGATTGCTCTTATTGGCACTGGTGGTCAGCATTGCCCCAGTCTGCTGCAAAATCGCGATCGCTGTTTTACTATCAGGGATTCGCACACCGAGAGTCGTGAAACCTTGATTTAACTGACAACCGCGATCGCTAGCAGGTAAGACTAAAGTTACCGCTCCAGCAAAATATCTAGAAGCTGTTTCTTGCCAAGTTGCCAAAGCAGGATTTTCGACATCTAAAAAAGGTAAAAATTCTTGCCAACTCGCTGCCATCAAGATTAACGGCTTATCAGGCGATCGCTCCTTAAGCGTAAAAATGTCGCCACTGCGATCGGGGCGCACCGCTAAAGCAGGAACCGTGTCAGTGGGAAAACTAACTAATTTTCCCGATCTTGCACCTGCAACTAAAGCTGCGAGAGAAACTAAAGCCACTAAATCTAAAACCCCTAAAAGTAGAGAGGGCGCAAAGCGCCCTCTCTACTTTAGTCTACTTCCATAGGAGTTTGTGAAATCAAACGTAAATCAACTTCCTTGTTTTCCAATTCAGTAACCACAGCCAAGATTCCAGGACCAAAAAATCGCGTTAATTTATCCTGTTTTTGTTGCCAAAAATCAAAATCCATCAGGGGCGATCGAAAGCGTAACACCAAGCTATAAGCATTCTTAGTATCTTCAGCTTGGGATAGCTCTTCATAGATACCAACTAATAACGGGCGCTCCTCATCGGTTGGGCTCATTCCTAATTTTTCCAAGATCTCATCTAAATGAGCCTTAATCCCATAGCGATAACGAGTGACATCCTTGCGTAATTGCTTTTGGGTGGGAGTTTCAGATAACTTGCGTGCAGCCAAAACATTCGCTGATTCAGGAATAACGACAGGAATTGGCGTTACTTCCGAAGACTTGAATGCAAATCCACCGAGTAAAATAGGAAATCCATAAAAAAATCCGACAAGATTTAAGGTGGAATTACCCTTGGCATAGGCTACAAACCCCACGGCAAACAAAATTCCGCCTACATACAAACCAACTGAAGCTAGAGATATTTTATTAAGTTTAAACATAATCAATATTTAATAATATTTAATAATACTTAATAAATGTGTCTATTTATTGGCAAAAATTTATTCCCAAAAAGTTTTTTTTAACAATTTAAAACTAAAACCGTTAAGCTATAAATGTATGAGTTTGGAATTACACAACTTATACCAAGTTTCAGATTGATCTAAATCACGAAACAGCCGCGAATCAGCTTGTGCAAGAGCTATTTCATGATCCATTTCGTGATTGTAGATATGGCAAACCACCATTCTTGAGTTTGTCAAGCTACAATCGTCTAGGTGTAATTTCCCGTAGATATAGTTTTAGAGAAGAGTACGGATCTGAGGAATCTGGCATGAGCAAAGCAGCCATCGACCTACCTATTGAAATTAAGTTGCCAATTGGCAAACTTAGTCCCAACCTTGAAGAAATTGAAGAAGATATTGAGGATTTAGATGATGATCTCGATTTAATCGATGAATCAGATGAAGACCCTGATAATGATGATGATCCTGATAAAGCTGGTAAAGCCAAGGGGACAAAAAAGAGGGCTACCCAGACCAAGAAAAAGCATTTTACCGAAGACTCGATTCGCCTCTATCTGCAAGAAATTGGTCGTATTCGCTTGCTCAGAGCCGATGAAGAAATTGAGCTAGCCCGAAAAATTGCCGACTTGTTAGAGTTAGAGCTAAAGCGCGAAGAAATTGCCACCGAAGTTGATTGTCATCCTGATGATGTGAGTGAATCGGATTGGGCGATCAAAATGGAGATGCCCCTTGGAGATTTTCGCAAACGTCTCCACTCTGGTCGCCGCGCCAAGGACAAAATGGTGCAGTCCAATCTGCGTCTAGTCGTATCGATCGCCAAAAAGTACATGAATCGTGGCTTGTCTTTCCAAGACTTGATTCAAGAAGGTAGTTTAGGCTTGATCCGTGCTGCTGAAAAGTTTGACCATGAAAAGGGTTACAAATTTTCAACCTATGCGACATGGTGGATTCGTCAGGCTATTACTAGGGCGATCGCTGATCAATCTCGCACAATCCGCCTACCTGTCCACTTGTACGAAACCATTTCACGGATCAAGAAAACTACTAAGTTACTTTCCCAAGAAATGGGGCGCAAGCCAACCGAAGAGGAAATTGCCACCCGCATGGAGATGACGATCGAGAAACTGCGGTTTATTGCCAAATCTGCCCAGTTGCCGATCTCCCTCGAAACTCCGATTGGTAAAGAAGAAGATTCGCGTCTCGGTGACTTTATTGAGTCCGAAGGTGAAACTCCTGATGATCAGGTTGCTAAAAGCCTATTGCGTGAAGATCTTGAAAGTGTGCTAGGAACTCTCAGCCCTAGAGAACGTGATGTCTTGCGTCTGCGCTATGGACTTGATGATGGACGCATGAAGACCCTCGAAGAGATCGGTCAAATCTTCAATGTTACCCGCGAACGCATTCGCCAAATCGAAGCTAAAGCTCTTCGTAAGCTACGTCATCCCAACCGTAATAGCGTGTTAAAAGAGTACATTCGCTAAAAATGATTAAAAAGCAAAGGGAGGACCTAGCGCTCCCTTTACTTTTTGGCGGTAATCACTATATTAAGTGTTATACTCAGAAGCCTGTGAAAAAATGACCTCCTTTGAAACTCAGTAAGTAAGTAACAGTTATGACCAAACGTACTCTACGCGGTAGTGTCCGCAAAAAGAAACGCACATCTGGATTTCGAGCCAGAATGCAGACCCCCACAGGAAGACGAGTGATCAGAGCGCGTCGTAGCCGAGGTCGGGTTCGCTTAACAACTGTATAGGCTCTAGTGCTTCCTAACCAAAATCGTCTGCGGCGGCGAGAGGACTTCGCAAAAATATATGCCAATGGCGATCGCTATAAAGGCAAATATCTAAATCTGCGCGTCTTGATTGATCTTAACGAGCCTTCAGATACAAAGATTGGCATTGTTGTTAGCAAAAAATTTAGCAAGTTGGCGGTAAGCCGTAATCGATTTAAGCGTCAACTTCGCGCCATTTTTCGACAACTTCTGTCACAATTGAGGCAGGGATTGCAAATTGTTATAACGGTTAATCCTGTGCAAAGCACTCCCAGTTACCAAGAAATTTGGAACGATCTGCATAAGTTATTAGCAAAGGCGAAGGTTTTGCATGGCAGTTAATGAGGAAGTTTATTACGAAGGCGCACCTCACGTTGGCGATCTGATTATTAGTTTGCTGATGAGTATTTTTGTGATTACAATCCCGTTGGGAATTGGCGCGATCGCAAGAGCGCTATGGGTGCGATATCGGATCACCAATCGCCGCATTACCGTAACAGGTGGTTGGAAGGGGCAAAATCGTACTGACATCGTGTACGCGGAGATTGCCAAAATTGTCATTGTTCCCCGTGGCTTCGGTGCTTGGGGTGATATGGTGCTAACTCTCAAAGATGGCTCTCGACTTGAGCTTAAATCTTTGCCAAAATTTCGTGAAACATACGAATATATCGAAGCTAAGCTAAGCATCAAAGCGCAAGATATAAGCGGTGCGATCGGTAGCAAAGCCTAATAGAATATCTTAAGTATCCCCATACCTTAAGTTTTGGACGATCCTAATTTTGATTGAGTGATTAACGATCATTCAGATGCAAACCCAGCAATAGTAAAGTAGAAAATGGATTTCGGCGTAAGTTTTCTTTCCAACAACATAATGTTGCCATTCCTAGATTTTTTCTATGGTCTTGTACCTAGCTATGGATTGGCAATTATTGCACTAACGTTGGTTGTACGTTTTGCATTATTTCCCGTTAGTGCTAATCAGCTTCGCAGTATGCGGCGCATGAAGATCGCTAACCCTGTGATGCAACAAAGAATCAAAGAAGCTCAAGAGCGCTACAAAAACGATCCTGCTAAGCAGCAAGAAGAGGTCGGTAAAGTTAATTCAGCCAACTTTAAAGAATTTGGTAATCCTTTGTCTGGTTGCCTACCAGCGATCGTGCAACTACCGATTCTATTTGCTTTGTTTGCAACTCTGAGGGGATCGCCTTTCGCTGACATTAATTATTCGGTTAATTTTCAAGTTGCGGCTCCAGCAGTAGAAGCTGTGGCTCCAACAACAGAGGGTCAGGCTCAATTACGCCAGCCCTTCACAACTGCCAGTCAAAACGTTTACTTTGCCGATCGCGTGCATTTCCCAGTTCTCGCCACTGCTGTAAATGGCACGAACTTAGCGATCGGTGAACAGTCGAAAATTATTTTACAAACTGCTCAAGGCAAAGATTTCGGCGCACTATCGGCGGAATATCCAGACGTGGAAATGACTCCTGTATGGAAAGTCATTAAAGGGCAGGATTTAGTACAAGTCTCGGCTGATGGAACCGTAATCGCCAAGCAAGCTGGCGACGTTACTGTCCAAGCAACCGTACCTGGGTTAGCCGCAAACAAAGGTTTTCTTTTCATCAAAGCCCTTGGTAAAACTGGTGTTACTAACGCCGATGGCAGCATTAACTGGGACATCATTGTCATGGTGTTAGGTTTTGGGGTTAGTCTTTACGCTAACCAGAATATTTCTAGCGGATCTACACCGAAACCCAGCAATGCTTCTCCTGAGTCTTCTCAGCAAGAGACGATGAACAAACTCACCCCAATTATTTTCTCTGGTATGTTTTTGTTTTTCCCCTTGCCATCAGGCGTGATGCTGTACATGTTGATTGCCAATATCTTTCAGACGTTGCAAGCTTTCATCGTTGCTAAGGAGCCTTTACCCGAAAACCTCCAGAAGTTAGTCACTGTTTCCGTAGGTAGCACAGGCGGTTCCAAATCAGACCCAAAGACGATTACATCTAGTAAATCTGATACGAGCAAACCCGCTTCTGATTCAAAGAACAATTCAGCAACCGTGGTGGATGATAAAGACAAAGACGGCAAATCTCCAACTAAATCAGCTTTGCCGTTTGAACCCAAATCTTCCAAGAAAAATAAGAAGAACTAACTTAAACGGATTAGGCGGCAGGTGTCGCTTAATTCGTTTAATGTTCAGCAAGTAAATTGATTAGGTTAAGTACAATTTTATGGAAGATGCTTCAGTAAGCGCCAGATGGCTACAAGAGCTTATCGGTTTGATGGGTTATCAAACAATAGTTGCTGCTAATCTTACTAAAGCATCTCCAGAACAAACTGATTCTAAAAACTATTGGTTAGAAATAAATTCTGAGAATTTACATGATCAACAAATTCAAAGATTGATTGGTCAAGACGGGGCGGTCATTGATTCCTTACAATATTTTGCCAATGTGCTTCTCAATCGTCATGAACGTTCAGAATTAAGCGATCGCTTAGATCGTAATCAGGGCGAGCATAATCAAGATCACAACTTTTATACAATTGAATTAAACGGCTATCGCGCTAAACGTATAACAGATTTACAGGCGATCGCCGACCAAGCGGTGCATCAGGTTCGAGATACTCAAAGCGAGTTTGTAATTAAACAATTGTCATCTGCCGATCGCCGCCACATTCATCAACTTTTAGAAGAATTTCCTGATATCGAAACCTATAGTCAGGGGCGTGAGCCAAATCGTCACTTAATTGTTAAATTGGTGCAGATCTAATGGAAAAGTTATATATACCTCAAATCGCCAAAGCTGTAGATGGGACTGAGGAGTTTGAATTTAAAGAATTTATCGAAGGGCTAGAAACTTTAACTCCTGTGCAAGGATTTATTATTGTGCATCATGTCGGCTCATTCCTAGAAGTTAGAGCAAAAGCTTCAACGATTATGACTTTGACCTGCGATCGCACATTAGTGCAGTTTAACTATCGCTTAGCGATCGACACTTCCGAAATGATCTGTTTAGCTGAACCGTTACCAGAGGGAGAATATCCCAAAGAAAGAGAAATAGAAACGGGTGACTTGGTTGAATCATTGTCTCCTAATGGATATTTTGATCCAACCACATGGTTGTACGAGCAGTTAATGTTAGCTATTCCCTATCCCAAAATCGCTCCCGATGCTCCTGCCCTTGAATTACCAGATACTGAATTAAATCTAGATATTTCTGTTGATAAGCGGTGGTCAGTTCTAAGCTCTTTACAATTGCCTGAATAACTTGTGGGCATAATTAAAAAATTTAAGACGAACTAAGCTGAGTTTTCCAATATTTCGATCTAGCCAATATTTGACTTAAATAAAGTCAATAAAATCGGAACAATCACGACCAAAACTATACAGCCAATTGAATTTACTGCCATATTAAAATCTCGATACAGATCATATTCTTTAGAAATATCATCATCTATAAGTAATGGAGGCATTGCAACCTGAAGCATAATTACCAAGATAGGTAAATTATCAATACGCAAAGACAATAGAAATGCAGCCATGACCAGAGGGACTGCGAACATTTTAATGAGTAAACATACAGTAGACTGCGTCATCGATCTTGAATTCAAGTAATATTCATTAAAAATTGCGTATACAGGTCGTTTTTCTTTGTTGCGCGTACTTTCGGTTTCTACACTTTGCAAAGAATAGTATGATCTGCTGTGTCTACTTCCTCTACTTGGCAAATTTATTTGCATTCCGATCGCAATTAAACATAGAGGAATAACTAGCTGTCTAATTTGATTCGGCAAATCTTTCAATTGATCAGGAAGGTTAAAGTTACTGATCAAAATCCCTATAAAAAAGCTCCAAAATATTGGATTTAAGAAAATACTTTTGATTGGCTTTAAGAAGGTTTGTGTTGTTACAGACTGACTATGAATAAAATGTGCAGTCACAGGAATAGAACATAACGCCAAAAAACTACTGCATATATCAAATACCACCGCCCAAATAAAATATTGAATCTGATCTGAAGCCAAACTCAAAATAATTATAGGAAATGCAATATAACTAGTGCTACCTAACATTCCCCCCATCAGAAAACTCGAATTTAGATTGTTAACCCATGTGGTGTATTGTGGGTCAGGCTTATTTTTAGAGTTGGATGAAACATTCAACCTATTGATACTGCCGCTTAACAACACAAGTATTCGCTCATTTAATCTGTTCAGATCAATGGCAATAAACGAAAAAACAGCCCCTACTGCGATCGCAATTAGGGCAATTATGGGGACTGTCCATAACTCACTCACCAGTCCCTTAACACTTATTGAAGTAATTACGAGGATTGGTGCAGCAGCCCAAACGACAAACTGACAGGTATAATGCACAGCGTATTTGGGCAGTATATATCGCATAATGTAGCCGAGTAAGGGGTAGACGGCTAATGTTATGTAAACCAAGGCTAATCTAGGCATAGTTTATTTGGCTATAAAAACGTTAGAAAAGTAAGTAGGCATAATAAACCCAATAAACAGAGGTGCTGCATGGATTCACCGCGCATCTCTATTTGTTGACTAAGCAGACAGTAACATGAGTCAAACGGCTATTCGCAGCCTCTAATTGTGTGATTTACAATTCAGGTGATTAGACTAGCATTGTATTCGCTTCCTTACCATATATTTATCAGATGACTTACGCAGGAAAGATATCAAAAGCTCAAACATACAGTCTATAATTGCGAGTGATGATTTTGACTCTAATGTGCTAATTTTCGTTTTAGTGTACTCATTTGCAAAGCGCTGTATTTTCGGGTTGTTTATTCTGAGTCATATCAAATTTTTAATATATTAGGAATTAACGTAGGTTATCGAGGCTATTTATGAATTTTTTCAATAATTTTTTTGATGGCAAACAAAATAAGAGTTTGTTGTTTAAAATCGTTCTCACTTTTTTTGTCCTTTCAGAAATCACCGTCATTTATATCGTATATGCAGCTAATTTAAATTATGCGGATAGTTTGAAAAACTCCGCATTTGAGAAGATAAATATTATTAAATCAGCGAAGAAATTACAGTTGCAAAATTGGCTTTTAGAAAGTCAATACGAATCTTTGGTAATTACAAGTGCATCCGATGTTAAGCAAAAAATTGCAGGTGTAGTCAAGACTAAATCAGATAATGTTGAGTTTGCCAAAGCGATCGCTGATCTAAAGTTTAAGCTGACAAATGTTGCTGAAAAAAATCCTAAGATTGATTCTATATTTGTATTGGATAATGCTGACAAGGTTTTATTGTCTGTGGATGGATTAAATACAGCTAAATCTTCCAGTACAGATAGTGAAGAATACTATAGATCCATAATTAAATTAGAAAATCCAAATAGTTCCAAGAAGCCCCCTGCCAAGGATAGTTCTAATCTCTCCTTTAGCTTAGCCATTAAAAATGGCAAGCCGATCATTGTTTTTGTTAATCCCATATTTGATGAGTTCGGGATCGTATCAACTAATGTTTTAGTGAGCATGAAGTTTGACCAATTTATCGGTTTGCTCTCTGAGCAATCTAACTTAAATGGTGTTGTAAATACCTATTTAATAAGTAAATTTCAAGACAAGAATTTGATTATTTCCAATGAATTTCAAGGAATAAGAGCAAACAGTGAATTAATTAATAACTCAGGGGTCGAACTTGTATTCAAAAAACCTGATCTGACTCGTGATAAAAATAAGACTGAATATAAGAACTATCTGGGTGAATCTGTATTCGGAAGCTATGATTTGATTGAGGAATTAAACATTGCTGTGGTGTCTGAAATAAAACGGCAAACAGTTTCCGCACCTAGTAATCAAGTGCTTTCTAACATGGCTTTGACTAGTACAGGGCTAGTTTTATTTATGACGGCGATCTGTTATCTATTTGTACGTCAAAGAATGCAGTCGGTGTTTGCGATGACAGATGTGGCTCTAGCGATCGCCGAAGGAAATATTGATTCTAAATTTTCTGTGAAACAACAAGATGAAATAGGTGTATTAGCGATCGCATTCAACAATATGCTTAGTCGTTTTAAGCATCTGAATAAGCAATTTATTGAATCTCAGTATGTATTCTCTCAGCAAGTTAATCAATCCGATCAAATATTGGAGAGCTTAATGGACAGTACTAATGAAGGGGTTGCATTTTTAGATCGGAGTAACTTAGTTTCACAAATTAATTTAAATCTTGCCGAAATACTATCCATATCTATTGCCGATGCAAACGGGGCTAGATATGACAATGTATTTCCTCAAGAGATATGTGAGCTAATTGATGTAACAAGGTGGAAGCATCAAGAAATAGCTGTAACTGAATTTTCAATTCCTTATCAAGATGTATATAAGGCAAGAGTATCTAATATTTTCTCTGAAGGTACTGCTGGCAAAATGCAGTTTCTAGGCATGATTGTTATTGTGTGGCAATCAACTTCTCCGATTTTGTCTGGTTATTCATCAGCTGAATCATCTAATTCAGCGATTAACAATAGTTATGAAACTACAGCTATTCGTAATGAGATTTCCGCTAGTTTGCGGACACCGATGACCTCACTGCTTGGATTTCTTAAGCTAACAAAAGGTAAACTTGATGGAGTTATTTTTCCAAAATTAAATGTGGGAGATGATGAGTCGCAAAGAATTGTTCGGCAGATCAATAATAATTTTGAAGTCATGATCACTGAAAGCACTCAAATTGCTATGGCGATCGAAAATATTATGGATAGTCCAACATCAAAGCCTAATCAAAGCGACGATTCAGAAGCAAACATAGAAAAAATATTAATTGCTGACATTCTCAATCAAGTAAATCTAGAGACATTGCCTTTATTTAAAGAAAAAGATAGTAGGCTGATTTTTGATGTCGTAGAATCGAGTCGAGCAATGATTGAATGTAACCACGAAGAAATTACCTATGTATTTACTAATTTACTAACACGCATATCCAATTTTTTAAATTCCTCCAAAATCGCAGTATGTCACGCGAGACTAATCGATGGTCGCATAGCTGTAGCGATCGGGGAAGTCAATGCGTTGTTGTCCCACAAGCAGATATTGTCAATAGTCAGTGATGTCTATAACTTGATTGGGGATGTAGAAAATACACCCCAACCTAGTAGGGACATGGGGTTAGTAAAGATTCAAGAGATTTTACAGAAATATAATGGAACAGTTGCGTTGGAACAAGTAAATATCTTAAGAAATCGTTGCAAGTTTTATGTCGTAACTTTGCCGAATAAACTGTTCTAAGTAGACAAAACTATAAAAACCAGAATGATTCCACCGCTTCGCGGTGGAATCATTCTGGTTTTATGAGGTCTGTGCTTTTAACCAAGCCCAAGGCAGAGCCAGCATTTTGTTTGGAGTAGGCACAAAAGCTCGGCGCATGAATACTTCATAGTTATTACTTTCGATCGCTTTTAAAATGTTGCGATATAAAATCAGAGATGACCACACTGGCCATCGAGCATCGCGGCATAATGCCGAAACTCCATCTTCGGCGTGTTGATAAAACTCTCTAGCCCTTTGGATTTGAAAGCGCATTAACTCGACCCAACGTTCATCGACAGTGCCGCTTAATAAATCTTTTTCGGTATAGTCAAAATAATGGAGATCTTCGAGGGGTAAATAGATGCGACCGCGCTGGGCATCTTCGCCAATATCTCGCAAAATATTAGTTAATTGCATGGCTATGCCCAAGGCGATCGCCGCTTCTGTTGCTGTAGCAATTATTGAGGGATCTTTAGTCTCAAATCCCATAATTGCTGCCGACATTAAACCAACAGTACCTGCTACGCGATAGCAATATAAATGTAGATCTTCAAATGTCTGATAGCGATCATATTTGAGATCCATCCGCATTCCAGAGATCATGTCTTTGAAAGGCTGGATTGGCATTGGATAATGCTTAATCGTATCCGCTAGGGCAATATCCGATGGATCAACTGGATGACCACGAAATGTCGCCTCTAACTGTTTTTCCCAGTTAAAGAGTGTTTCTGCATCCGTACTATCAGCTTGCATCCCATCGACAAGTTCATCTGTGCGCCGACACCAAGCATAGATCGCCCAAGTGGCTCGCCGTTTTGCTTGTGACATCAGCATTGTGCCAAGATAAAACGTCTTGGCATACTTAGCCGTGATGCCACGGCAAATCTCGTAAGCTTCCTCAAGATTTACTGACTGACAAATTGCCATCGGTTTAGGCACTGACGACAGATGAATGTGACTGATTTTGGTTAGAGGTTCGACCAAGGACTTTATTTCCAGAAGATTGATTTGCGTTTTGATTGGCTTTATGGATTTCCTGTGCTGTTAGCTTACCAGAAAGTACCGCCCCTTCCATACTGCCAAAAAAGGGTTGTGCTGTATAACTCCCTGAAAGAAAGAAATTAGCGATCGGTGTCGCCTGACTAGGACGGAATTGCTCGCGCCCAGGAGTAGCAGTATAGATTGATCGCGGAGTCTTGACGACATGGGACTTTAAGACTTTGGCGGGGCTAGGCAGATACTGCGGAAATAGCTTAGCAAGTTCACTAAGAGTTGCTTCGATAATGTCGTTGTTGGGGCGATCGATCCAAGCAGCCGCAGGGGCAAATACTAGCTCTAGCATCGATTTGTCAGGATCAGCATATTCTTTGCAGGAGTTACTCATGTCGGAGTACACACTCAATAGGGGCGATCGCGAAAATAGAGTGTGATCAATATTTGTAAGCTTACAATCAAACCAGATCTGCACACTAATTACAGGTACGCCTTCGAGATGATCTAGCTGTTTAAAATAGGGCAAGCCTTGCCAATTATCAGGAATATAGTTTTTAAAAGCATCCACTGACATTGCCGAAACGTATGCATCAGCCATGATTTCACGCCTAGGAGTGCCATCTGTGCCTTGAATAATTAATTTTTCGACATTGCCATCGGCATCAGTGACGATTTCCTTGAGCGCGGCTCCTGTATGTACTTCACCGCCACGCGCTACTACATAATCAACGATCGGCTGACAGAGACGTTCGGGGGGTGCACCATCCAGATAAGCAATTTTCGAGCCGTCTTTTTGTTGCAAAAACTTATTGAGGGCGCGGAGAGGAATCGTTGCGGAAATGACATTGGGATCGATAAATTTGAGGGATTTACAAACGGCCACAAAAATATCGGTAGTAATGTCCTTACCAATGCCACGCATTTCTAGCCATTCCTCAAAGGTGTATTTGTCCATCGACACAACATAATCATCACCACGCACGATCGCAGGGATTAGCCCGATCGCAAACCGAATCTTTTGATTCCAAGTCAGCATATCGTTGTTGCGAAGAATCGAGATAATGATATTTATCGGTGAAGGGAGATCAGGTACATCAAACCATGACAGCACCCCTGGCTTTTCAGGTTGATTAAAAATTAAAGCATGGCGTTTCCATTGCAGACGATCTAGGATATCTAGCTCACCCATCAGTTGCAACATATTGGGATAAGCACCAAAAAAGTTATGTAGCCCTGTTTCAACCCAGTCACCATCAACATCTTTCCATGCAGCAACCAGCCCCCCAAGAACGTCACTACGCTCTAGCAAGATCGGCTGATGCCCTAGGTCGATTAAATATTTAGCACAGGATAATCCTGCTAACCCTCCTCCAGCGATCGCCACACGCATGTTATTTCTATACCTATACGTTTAAGTTTTTCTTTAATAATCTCTATCTTACTTTGCAAAGCTTAATAATCGACTGATTTTTGACATACTCAGCAAAAGTTTTGTAAAAGGCGAATAAGACTTCGTCCTGTAGGACTAATAACGCTTTCGATAACGGTGCGATCGCGCTTAAGTTAATGACAATTCCCCCACGACTTCTAATCGACCATATTTACCAACAGATAGAAAAGATTCTTCTAGAGTTTGAGCAACTGTGGGCGAAATCCAACCCAACTGTTTAAGTAAATGGATAGAAACCGCAGTTTTCGCCCTTTTAGAGCCATCGGTTACTTTGATTGATAAACCCAATCCTTCGCCGATACGTCCAATACATTGCACACCCTCCGCACCTGATTTACTAACAATTTCACCAAGAGACAAACGCATCAACTCAGTATCAAACTGTCCATCACCTGAAACCATGTCAGGATGTCTAGTCATGGCGCGGGTAATTCTCTCTAGATGTACTTGATCATGGGATGAAAGTAATGCGTAGAGATGTGCTAATTGACTGATTTCTAACAAATAGGTTGGCACACCACAATCATCATGGGCGCAGATAAATTCCGCCGCAGGCATGTGTAACAAATCTGCCATCGTGTTAAGCGCAAGTTGTTGTATGGGGTGGTGGCGATCCATATAAGATGAAATCTGCCATCCCTGCTGTTTACAAACAGCGATCATCCCTGCGTGTTTACCTGAACAATTATGCTGAAGGGGGCTTTTTTGGCAGTCAGGGATCGGGCATTGTAAGGCGCTTGGCTCGACATCACAACGCCAGAGAATACCAAAAACTTGTCGAGCTTGAGCGATCGTGCCTTGATGTGAACCACAAATAATCGCCAGATCGGTTTCCGAGAGGTTAAACCGCTCCTGTGCGCCAGAGATGGAAACAGGAAGTGCTTGAATTGGTTTTAGGCAAGAACGGGCAAAGGTAGTGGTTTGCGGATCACCTGCTGCGGAGAGGACACGTCCCCTTGTATCAACAACAACGGCTTGACAAGAGTGACTTGATTCGACAATCCCCTCACGTAGCAACTGGACGGTGATTTTATTAGCAGAGAAACGATTGCGCTTGCCGAGATTCATAATTTATTACTTTAAGATCTACTTTAGGATCGCCCCTATAATCCTACGATATAAAGCTCAGAGAATACAGGACTGTTTACCGCTTAATAGAACATCGCACAATCGGACGCAAGATTGGCGATCGCATGGCTTTGTGTTTAAGTAGAATCCCAATAAGCGTAATCGCCCGCTTCGCGGGCGATTACGCTTATTGGGGTTCTTGGTTTTACGATGCCGAGGTACTTTTTTGCTAAAATCAAAATAACTAAGCTGTAAGCAGAAATATCATGCAAGCAACTGTACTGGAAACCCAACAAGAACTCGAACCTCAAATTCATCTGTGGTCGATCGCTGATTATCACCAAATGATCGAGGCAAGAGTTCTGGATGAAGACGATCGCGTAGAGCTACTGGAAGGGAAAATTGTTTGTATGAGTCCACAACGACCATTTCATGCCGCAAGTGTGCAACGTAGTAGTAGGTTACTGTTTAAATTGCTAAGCGATCGTGCTGAAATTCGCATACAGTTACCTGTGACTTTAGGAAATGATTCTGAGCCAGAACCAGATGTGGCTGTCGTCAGATTTGATATTAATGAATATTCGTTTAGACATCCTGAAGCCTCTGATATTTATCTGCTGATAGAAGTTGCTGATTGGACTATCTCCAAAGATCGCAAACAAAAAGCGCGTATTTATGGCAAAAATCAAGTTTTAGAATACTGGATTCTCGATATACAAAAGCGACAAGTTTATGTTTTCCGTCAACCAGTAGATGGAAGCTATCGCGAAGAATTGATACTCAGTAGCGGTGATAGTTTTGCTATGCAAGCTTTTCCTGATGTAGCGATCGCTTTAGAATCTTTGTTTCCTACTCCCTTGCCAGTCTAAAAATAGACGTTACAGCTCAAAAACAAGTGGTGGGGGGGGGGGGGGGGGGGGGGGGG
>JANMFC010000401.1:0-14002 GCA_031377675.1 Pseudanabaena sp. OTE_70b_metabat_355
GCAGTATTTCTTGTGCTGGGAGCTTTTGGCGTGGCAACCATGTGGGAAGCAGTTTTTGCAGATGTCGGTGTGGCTTTAGCTGCGATCGCCAATGCAACTAGAGTTTTGAAATAATTTAAATTATGAATCTAAGTACCTCGGCTCAATAAAACCAAGAACCTAAATAACCGGGCGAATCAGCTTACTTAGGTTTTATATTTGATATCGGGATTGGTGAGTATACGCACAAAATGTTAAAATTTTTTTAAGGTTTACATACATTATTTTACAGTTTTAGTCATAAAACTCAGACAGGATCGCAAATAGTGAGAATTGCCGTAGATGCGATGGGTGGGGACTTTGCCCCACGCGAAGTGATTGAAGGAGCAATATTAGCTCAGAATCAATTAAATGTTGACATAGCGCTAGTGGGCGATCGCGAAATTCTCGCGAACTACCTCAAGCAACATAACTATAAAGAAAGCGATTGCCTTGAGATCGTGCCATCAGAAGGGATCATCGAAATGGATGATGAGCCAATTGAGGGCTTGCGGCGTAAGCCCAACTCCTCAATCGCCGTAGCCATGAACCTAGTCAAACGCAAACAGGCGGATGCGGTGATTTCGGCTGGACATTCGGGGGCAGCAATGGCGGCGGCACTCCTGCGTTTAGGTCGCTTGTCAGGTGTAGATCGCCCCGCGATCGGCGCATTATTTCCCACACAGGTTCCCCACAAGCCTGTATTAATTCTCGATGTTGGCGCAAATGTAGACTGTCGCCCCAAATTTTTAGAGCAGTTTGCGATTATGGGATCGCTCTATAGCAAATATGCGATCGGTATCCAAGAACCCAAGGTTGGTTTGCTTAATATTGGCGAAGAAGACTGTAAGGGCAACGAACTGGCAATTCGGGTTCACCAATTATTAAAAGAAAATCAACAGATCCTATTTGCAGGTAATGCAGAAGGACGGGACATCCTCAAAGGTCAATTTGATGTGATTGTCTGTGATGGCTTTGCAGGAAATGTCATTCTCAAATTCGCTGAGGGAGTTGGCAGTGCGGTGATGCAAATCCTGAAGGAAGAAATTCCCAAGGGTTGGCGGGGCAAACTTGGCGCATTAATTTTGAAACCGAATCTAAAAAAAGTGAAAGAGCGCATTGATGCCGATGAGTATGGTGGCGCTTTGCTACTCGGTGTCGCGGGAATTTGTGTGATTAGTCATGGCAGTTCCAACGCTGTCAGCATCCGCAATGCAATTCGTGTTGCTAAAGATGCCGTTGACAACGAAGTACTTGAGCGTATTCGCGGTCAAATTAAGCCCAAGGTATCTGTCCCTGCCGATGACACCCCCGACGATCCGCCAAAATATTTTTATTATGGTGTCACTTTGCAAAGTGACACCAGCCGTAACAAGGGGCTTAAGCCCCTTGCCTAATTGAAATCTGATCAAATACCGACCATGACTAATACTGAATCTTCTCTCCTTGGTGTGCGTTTTATTGGTAGCGGTTCCGCCGTTCCCGATCGCATACTTACCAATATCGATCTCGCGCAGATGGTAGATACCACCGATGAGTGGATCGCCTCACGCACAGGTATCAGAGAGCGTCATATTGCCGATGGAGAGCAGGATTCGGTGGCTAATCTGGCGGCTAGGGCTGGACAAAAGGCGATCGCGGCGGCGGGATTAAACCCTGAAGATATTGATCTGATTATTTTAGCGACATCAACTAGTGATGACCTGTTCGGTACAGCAGGACGAGTACAGAAAATTTTAGGAGCTGAACGCGCTGTTGCGTTTGACTTAGTGGCGGCTTGCTCAGGATTTGTGTTTGGGGTAGTCACCGCATCGCAGTATATACGCACTGGGGTTTATAAAAATGTGTTGTTGATCGGAGCCGACGTGCTTTCGCGTTGGGTGGATTGGCAAGATCGACGGACTTGTATTTTGTTTGGCGATGGTGCAGGTGCTGTCGTTTTGCAAGCTGCTAGCACTGACAGCCAAAATAGCCAAAATAATTTATTAGGGTTCGAGATGCGAAGCGATGGTAAAGGTAATGATTTACTCAACATCAATTATTCAGGACGTAGCACCTTTGAGCCAATTACGATGAATGGTCAGGAGGTATATCGGTTTGCGGTGAGACAAGTGCCAGATGTAATCGAAAAAGCTCTGCACAAAGCCAATCTCAATGTTCATGATCTAGACTGGTTGATTTTGCACCAAGCTAATCAGCGCATCATTGACGCTGTGGTAAATCGTTTTGGGATCGATCCCGCTAAGGCGGTCAGTAATATGGGCAAATATGGAAATACTTCGGCGGCTTCAATTCCGATCGCCCTTGATGAATGGGTACAGACTGGCAAAATAAAGCCTAATGATCTAATTGCGATCGCGGGTTTTGGTGCAGGTTTAAGTTGGGGTTCGGCGGTTTTTCGGTGGGGTTAATTACAGCAAGCTCAAAAAAAAGAAATAGCGGTAGAGGCTTTAGTCGCGCACCGCTATTTCTTAGCTTTATAAAACTATTTTCTCTGGTGGTGGTAGAGGAACAGATTGTTTTCCAATTAATGGCATCTCAGGAGGCTGTTGTTTGATTAGCTCCTTGCCTGCATCTTTTGCAACTGGCAACGGACTTGCTATCGTTACTTGAGTTTCAACATTAATATTAGCGCTATACGCTTTTCCTGTGACTTTGCTGCTCGATGTTGTTTTCTTGGTCATGTTTAAGCCTCGATTTTAAGAATTAAGTGCCTAGATGTGACCAAATTATAGACCGAAAAGAAGTTAATTTGTCTGCTTTGCAGACAAATTAACTTGATTACTGGAGTGGCTCATCGTTATGGGAATGCTGCTGCGGTAGGTTTTCGATTCGACCTGGGATTGTTTTTGGGGTAGGTTGCAATCCTGACAGCATCCGTGAAAGCTGCAATCCATCAAGGACAGGCTTAGCTTCACGGATTTTGTGCCAAACCGATCGCGCCATCAGCAAAGAATGCCCTTGACGTACAGCTTGAATACCTTCTAAATAAGCCTCTCGCTCAGGCTGATAATCTGCTGAAGATAGTTGCAGACTTGAACCCTCTGGCGACTGTTTCGCGACAATTCGCGCTATTTGTGAAGTTAGCTCAGGATAAAGCCAAGTATAGGCTGGATGAACTGTTAATTGGCAATGGTGAACCAGCTTTTCGTCAGTTTGATGGGTTGGAGGTCGCTGCAACAGCAAATAAAAGTAACCGATCGCCGCCTTGCGTTGCGGTTCATAAACATATCCAGAGACATCTTGTAATTGATTGATCAGCAAAGAGCCATGATTCACCAGTTTGTCGATCGCCTTGGCTCGGAAATCATCAACATTCAGATCATAGACTTGACGAATGTGCGGCGGCATGGCGGCGGTATCAAGCTGATAGAGCAGGCTAGCATCGGCATTACTGACAGGCATCAAGTTAGGTAAATCAGGGGAATGTTCCGCAAGCTCTTGCAGTCCATCATTACTAATTTCCCAATCCGTAAACTGCGCCAATGGCTGAAACCCATTTTGACGATAGAGAGCGATCGTATCTTTTTGGTTGATATCAACCTGCAACACCCATGTCCTTGCTTCAAGGCAAGATTCGAGACAATAACGAATTAATTGCGTGCCAACATGATGCTGACCATTTTGTGCTTCGGGCAGTACAACAACGCGATCTATTTGCCAAGTACTGCTGTTGTTGTTAAACGGCGAAACTCTAATAAACCCCTGAATAATTCCATTGCATTCTGAGACATAAGCGCGAACGTATGGCTTGAGAGCCATTTGCAGAGGCGCGGGCAGCCAACTGGCAAGCTGATGTAAGCTGATTTTCTGACGACTACGACAACCGCTAAGGTCGCTGACCGCTATTTGGGCAAGATCGCTAGGCGAAGCAAATCGCTGAATAAATTCAAGATCGCGATGTTGCAAGGGGCGGATCGTGTTACCAAGCACAGGAAAGGATTGCATAGCTTTGGTGTCCAGAAAGAAAAGTTATCAGCGATGTATTTTAATCTTACCAAAAATCAACAATGTTTAATGATCGCATTGGTACTAAGCGATCGCTCAACCACACAAAAAAATTACAACACGATCGCCCAATCACCCATCAAAAAGGCGATCGCTCGATCTCCCCCAAAAAACGCGATCGCCCAACCAACCACAAAACACGATCGCCCAACCACTAGCACAAAACAAAAAATATCAACCTGCGAGTTTTTGGCTCATATAGCGATTTAAGCTAACATTTTCTTCTGCAGCTTCCATTGCTAATCTGCGATGAAGAGATGGAGGAATGCGAACTTGAAGCTTGCCGCTATAGACTTTTTCAGCTATTGGTTCTGGGATTTTTTCTCCATTTGCTTCCATATCTGTTACTACATCTTTGACTAGATTTGTAATACCTTCTAGGGCATTGGAACGATTTTCATGGAGGTAGGACAAACTAGGGAACTCTGCACATAATCCCGCGAATTCTTGATCTTCGACTGACCAAGTGATTTTATAGCTGTAGTGTTCATAGTTAATCATCTTTCATTTCCTCAATTTTTTCGATGGCTGCTAACACTTGTTTCACTTGATATACTTTGGCTTTGCCATTCTTTTCTTGAATATTAACGCGAGGGTCGCCTTGCCAAGGTGTTTTATAGACACAATGACTCGTCCCTTTTTGTCGAGGCTCTCCAAAATAATGATTGCAAACTTTTACTAAATCAGTGAAGTTAACATTTTGAGAATTCCTTTTTAGCTGAGCAACTATTTTTTCTACTTGTGCCATAAGATTTAGTTTATAGCAAATTTTAGTATTAATATTAGTACTATGTCAAGTGATCGTCCAATCATCCACGAAAGATACGATCGCCCAACCACCCACAAAAAAAATTACAACACGATCGCCCAATCACCCATCAAAAAGGCGATCGCAAAGCTTACGTACATATTTTTGAGCCTAGATGTTTTAGTATTTGTAATACTTCATAAAGCTCATTATTAGGGTTTACCAAAGAAAATAACCGTGAATTAGCATACTCATTTTGTGAAGTCTTCAAAAATAAAAATTCATTGCCATTGGTAATCATGCCAAATGTTGATCGCATGGTTTCCGAATTACCCAACATATAAGCCAACGCTTGGGGAATTGCTCTTGTTACTGCAAAATCACTTCGTTTTGATTCAATGACTAATAACCAAAGCTGATTTTTTATTACCAATACATCGATCCGCCCTCGAATTATGGTTCCTTCATCTTTCATTTCTAAGGCTATAGCTGTTTCTGTCTCGATCCGAAATGGCTTGTGATAAAAGCCCGCGAGATCTAACAATGGTGCAAGTACTACCATCTTCACCGTATTTTCTAACATTGGTGGATCTTCCATCAATTCTAGAAAATTAGCTTTCACCCGATCTAATAAATGGTGATCTTCCGCTCTTAATGGTGTAAAACTATCCAACCATTCTGTAAAAAAAGTAGGATCTTTAGATGCCTGAAGCCCTAAATTTTGCTTTAATTCTTTGAGAGTTACATCTTTTGCTGCGATCGCTTGAACCATGATGAATTCTAGGTAGAAGTAATAATCTTAATAGTAGTGCAAAAACAAAATATCCAACACGATCGCCGAATTCCCATCAACAGAAACGCGATCGCCCCAAGCTGTTTGATGTTATTGAGTTAGAATTATATAAAGTTGGTCTATGAACGAGAGTTTGAATATGCAAATACTCCTTAACGATGAGAAGACAAGAGAAATGCTCACTGAAATCTTAATTGATTTAATTAAGACTAGAAAAGAGCTTTTTGCGGAAATATTTCAAGATGCTTTAGAAGAGGTCGGTTTGGGCAATGCGATCGCTGAAGGTAGAAAAAATGAATTTGTTCCTGAAGAGGATATATTTGCACTTCTAGATGGTGATGTTGCATGAATGTTAGGTTTGAGTCTAGGTTTGAAAAGGACTTGAAGTTAGTCAAGAATCGTAATAAGGCGATCGCCCAATCGCCCCCTTCACAAAAACTACAACAAAATCAATCAAGCGATTTTACCCGTGAAATGACTGCTTTCCCTCCATTGACGAAACTATCCCGCATGGGGATGTAGAACTACGGCTTTGAGAATACGATCGCCTTTCCAAAGCGGCAAAGACAGCCATAATTTGCCTTCGGCGATCCATTGTTGGCGCAGATTGGCGCTACTCATTTGGGGATTATTGGATTTTTTACGAATTGCTTCAAGATTAGAGCGATCGGGATTAAGAAAATGGGAATCGAGAAATTTAGTTGCATGATGATCGGGAGGCAAATCGGACATTATAGAGATTTTTTATTGTTGACATACGGAATACGAGGAATAGATGCAATCAAAGACTGAGTGTATCGACGTTGGGGATTAGTCAATACTTCACTAGTATTTCCTTATTCGATATGTTGAAGGCAATTATGTAGAAGCTGATTGGCATAAGTTTGCGTAATTCGCTCTTGCTCTAGACGTTTTTGGTATATTGCCAGATGATTATATAGAGCTTGTTCTTCAAGCGTCAGATGAGACAAATTATCAATACTTGTTTCTGCAACGGTAACAGCAAACTCTTGAAAGGTATCAAACGTTTTCATATCCATCATGATAGAAGTTGTTTGTGAAAAATAAAAACGCAGTTGGGAAAGTATTTTGAACCCATCAGTATCTAGATCGCCCCAATAAAGAATAGGACAATTTGATAGCCAGACAACAGATTTTAGGTTCTGCACTGCATATCCACCACCAAAAAGGGCAAAGCTATTTTTCAAATAAGGTAAAGTTAAAAAATTCATCAAGTTTTCAGTGATAAAACATGGGTAACTTCCTAAATTAAGTTGTCTAAATTCAGAAAGGGGAATGCTAATGTCTGAAGATGGAAATTTATACTTGTCCTTTAAGATTGGATCTAAAAGTCTTAGTCTAATTCGAGGTTCTTCGTACTTTAGAGAAAAACGCTTTTGAAATTTATTCTCTTTTTCATTTTCTACTGATACAAGCTGGTCAATAGGCAAAATTGCTTCGAGAAGACTACTAATTATCCCTTTATTTTGTTCAATAAATTTTGTGTGAACTTGAATAGGTAGTTCACGAATATAAAGGTTTGGCTTTGGATTGCTTTGAAAGTATTGACAAACCTTGATTAACTCATTCCAGCAATCGCTATACTCGACTATTTTTAGAGGATTACGACACAGCCATTGCTCTAATTCAGGAACTTTTGCTCGAATTAGTTCTATATCTTGCTTAAACTTTGTAACTTCTTTTTGCTTGTTGATAAGCTTTAAGTAGTCTTGCTCTGTTTCGACAAAAACTCTTTTAGGTAATGATTGCTCTCCGTATTGCTGAGTTCTTGTAGTTTCTAGTTCAAGGGTGTAGCCATATCCCAAGGATTGTTTTGATTTATCTATTAATTCATTAACTGATTTTCGTAATTCCAGAAAATCCTTTGGTCGCTTACCTACAGCAAAATCTATGGGAAAAAAGCTTTCTCCTGTAACTAGGGAAACTAAAAAAGATGGATAGCGTTTATTAGCTTTATCTTTAATTTCAGTAAGATTAATCATGTTTGGAATTTAGTGCAAGCTGACGTTTTTCTTGGTATTCTTCGATAGTGATGGGTGATATACGCGAATAATTCTCTTCAGGTTTTTTATTATCTACAAAATGAATTGTGGAAATATAAGACTCAATCACATTTATTTTGTCTTTTGGTGTAACTACTAAAAGTTGGAGATCTAACTTTTTAAAGAGTTGCATTGCATACCGAGCATTACCGTCATCTGATTTGCTAAATGCTTCATCAATAACCACAAATCTAAAAGATTTTGACTTACCTGTACTTTGATTGAGTCCAAATTGATAGGCGATTGCCGATGCCAAAATAGTATAAGCGAGCTTGGCTTTCTGTCCACCAGATTTGCCTGAAGAGTCGGTATGATGCTCTTTTTCTGCGTTGTCTGAGATGTAACGTTCGCTTACCGAAAATTCCAGCCAATTACGAACGTCTGTAACTAAATTTGTCCAACGATCTTCAGAAGACTTGAAACGCTCAATTAAGCGCGTTTGAATATTCTGAAAACGATCTTCATTATCTTCGGCAGTTTGACGAGCAACATCACCTAAACAAATTTTTAAGGCTTCCTTAAAGTCTACAATTTCTGAATTGCGACTTTTGTCTAAACACAACTTAATGTAGGTAGAATCAGTATAATTAATCGACTGTAAAGCATTATTGATTTCATGAATTTTGTCCTGAATGTCTGTCTCTTGTCTCTCCAAAGCACTCTTAAACATTACAATAGCTTCAATGACTTTTTCATTCATTAATTTCTTAAAGCGTTGTTCATGTCTTGGCAAGTCATCCTGTTCAATTTGAGATTTTAGCTTCTGATATTCGCTTAAAGAATCGAGGGTTGCTCCCATTTCTGAAGTTGTCTCAGGAAAATCCCTACTAAAATTAGCCATCAATTTTTCAATTCTATTGCTGGACTCACTTGTTTTTTGTTCCTGTTGACGTAATTTTTGCTGAAACTCATCTTTTAAACTATTTTCATCTTGAGAGATTGTTTCGAGGATCATCGAATATTCTCTAAGTCTTTTTGCCAGATGCTTCTCAAAGGCTTCAATTCCCGAAGATATAACTGACTGCGCTTTCATTTCACACAGAGATTGGTCTTTTTTATAGGCATCTTGCCTATTTTCTAATGTCTGAATTTCTCGAACCAACTGTTCTTTTTGATAATCTACTTGCTCAATTTCTTTCTTAGTAGATTGAAGTTGTGCTTCTAGTTGTTTAAGTTGATTAGAACTTGCCTCTAATTCCTGTTTTTGTTGCTGTAGCTTTAGTTTTTCAACCTCGACCGATCGCCAATCAACTTCAGCGAAGTCAATAAATCTCATAAAATCTTGCAATCGAGATACTTGATCTTGTTTTTGCTTTTGTTGAGTCTCTAGCAACTGGACTTGTTTATTAATTTGAGCAATTTTTTGTTTGATTTGCTGCAATTCAATTTCTAGAGCATCTATTTTACTGATATTGCTCCAACCTAAAATATACTGACCGCGATTGCCTATGGCAGAACGATCATCTTTCTCATGCTTGTCCCCACCATGTTTAATTAATCCATTCTGAGTGATGGCACGGCTTTCATGCTGAAACTGTTCTTCCGTATTACAACAAACATAGTTAAACTGCTTGCCTAGCTGATCTCGCAACCATTGAGCAAATATTTTATTCTCTTGCTTAATTTCCAATTTATGAGGGATCTGCTGCGGATCAAAAGCTCGTTGCATAGGATTAGCCGCAAGGGAAGTAACACGATAATAAATCAGTCGTCCCCGTAAATTAGTGCGATTGACGTAGGTATTAACTTTTTGGTAATTAGCATCATCAACGAGAACACATAAACCAAAGTTGCGTAGTAGTCTCTCAATCGCACCTTCCCAGTTTTCAAACTCTGGTCTAACTTGTAGCAGTTCGCCGATAAATGGGAGAGAAGCATTCTCTAGGTTTAAGGCATGGGCAAGGCGATCGCGGATATCCAGACTATTGCTAGGAATTTGGCTCTTGCGACTGCGTAAAGATTCTAGCTCTTTCTCTAGTTCAGTTTTCTGCTTTTGTAAATCAGCCTGTAACAGCTTTTGTTCATCGCGTTGTGCTTCTAAATTTTGTAAAACTGCATCGATTTTATGTTTAAGAACTTCTCCTTTAGTTCTAGAATCATGGAAAGTATCAAAATCGCTATACTCAGAGAAGTTTAACTTTTGAGCAAGTCGATTATATTCCTCAGACTTTTTCCTTCTTCTATTTACCTCTTGCTGACTTAGCCAAATTTCCCTTGTCAATTCTTGCAAACGCTGCCCCACCGTATCTTGTTTGATCGTGAAATCTAGAGTTTTCTCTTCTTGACGTAAATTTGCTAAACGAAGATCACTTTGATTACGTTGAGCTTGTAATTGAGCCAGTTTTTGGGCGATCGCCTGTAGCTCTTGTGTCAATAGATTAAATTTCTTGGTAGCGAAAAATGCTGGTGCTACCGATATCAATTTCTGTAAGTTAGCAACCTCATTTTTTAAGTTTGTATATTTTTCTGCTTCGTCTGTGATGGGTTGTAGAGCATCCAGTTGTTTTCGAGCTTTTTGAATTGCTGTATGAGAAACCGTCAGATTTTCATAGCTTTCTTGCAACTCACGGATTTTAGTTTGCACATCAGTTTTTTCGAGCATATGGTTACGCACAAAATCATTTAGTCCGCCAATCTCCTTGATACTGACAGTCTGATTAAATAAATCTAATGCCTTTTCCGATTGAAACCCAAATCGTTTACGAAATTGCTGGCTATATTTACTAAATTCATCAAATATCTCAATGTTGTTTGCTTTTAATTGCTTCTTTAAGTCGGCAATATTTTTAGATTGTGAGAAATGAGAGGCGATCGCTAATTCTGCATCGGCAATCACAAAAAATTTGCGTACTGAAGTATTTTCCATCCATAAAACTTCTGCCAAAGTTACATCTTGTTTGCTGGCGCGATCGCTAAAATAGGCTAACAAGACTGAAATTGTACCTTTATCGCGTAATATTTTAGGCTTTGATCCATAAGAATCTTCTGCACGAGTGCGACCATAGGCTCCCTGCACATAGCTTTTTTCATCGCGTTCTTTCTTGCCCGTTGAGCTAGAAGCTTGATTATAGTTGCGCTTTCGATTAGGAACCAATAATGTTAACAACCCATCGACTAGAGTCGATTTCCCTGAGCCATTAGCACCAGTCAGTAATCCTATTTCCCCTTTCAAATCGATTACCCAACAGCGCTCATTAAATGTCCCCCAATTCAAAACTTCAAATCTTTGCAAGCGAAATCCTGCGGTCGGAATCGAAGTATTGTCAAATTGTTCAAGTAAGCTAGTTTGCATAGGTTTCTAATTTTTTCTTTAAGAGTTCAAGCATTTCCGCATCAATTTTGGCTTTAATAATAGGACGGATTTCATAATTTTCATCCTGACCAGATAAGCGCTTTAGAAAGCCAAGTTCTAGCATCTGGTTTGTGAGACTCTTCACTTCCTGTCGAAATTTGTCTTCATTATTTCTTTCAGGTAGAAATGGCTGTAACAGATCTCGCAATTTTTCAATACTCACTATAAGTCGTCCAGTTGCATCACTGGCATCAAATAATCGTAATTGCTCTCGCAATAACACGCAGAAAACTGTAACTTTAAAGCTCAATGGACGACGAACTGTGAGTCGCGGTAACGGTTCGGTACGATCTTCAGGATCAGGATCTGGCTGCTCTAGATAAGCAAATCCTTCCGTGTCATAGTTTTGGACTTGTAAACCAATCTTACCAAAGTATTCCTTAATCGGGGTCAGATAACTTTGTAAACGCTCCCAATGTGGGTCATCACTGTAGATCACTCCTTGGAGGAGTTTGATCACAACAGGGGCATAGGCTAAAGGTGCTGTAGGTTGCATAGATTTAGAGCATGATCAAGAATTATCGGCGAAAAATAATCTGTGGCACAGTCAGAGAAATTGGCTTTTCATCTTCTAGACTATCAATTGTAAGTGATTCAATGGTACTAAGATTTATCGAGTGCTGCTCAGATTGCGCGGCGATCGCCACATAAGCCACAATCTCAGGTAATCCTTGCGTAACTGGGTAGAGTTGAATTAAGTCCGTTAAAGAGATAGTTGATGAATGTTCTAGGGTTTGAGCAATTCGTTGAGCCAATAAATCTTCATCTAAATAAAACTGTTGACAAAGTTCGGTGATTTCCTCATCTAGTGCAATATCTTCTAAGTTGATGAAATCCAGTGAAAACGTTGGTGTTTCTGATTCTTCCAGTGAATGTAAAGGACGAGTCATTACTAGATGTGTCATCGGTTCGCCTTCTAGAACCCAAAAATCTATCTGTCTTGGTTCATGCTTAATCACCTGTAAAGCAAGACGTTGAACATCATTGATCAATTCCGCAACTCGCCGATTTTCTCTCATGTTGCGCTCATCCAGCATTTGACGTAATTTTTCGGTCAATCGGTGATTAGATTGCACAACGTATTCACCCGCATCTAGTAAGCTTCTTTCAATGCGAAAAAGTAGCAGATTCTCTTGGGTTAATGGTTTTAATTCATCTAGTTGATAAACATTTTGAATCATAGATTTTAGTTCCTGACGCTTATCTGTTGACATCAGGAAGTTCCAAAAAGCATAAAAACTACGCCCCTGCGGTGAGTCTTTTAACTCTTGATCGGCATCTAAAACTCGACTGATCACCGCCCCTTTGCGAGTATCTTGCTGAAGTTGCGCCTCTTGAACCGTTCGTGCTAGCTTCCGAAAATTTTGCTCAACATCTTTAAAATCAGCAATTAATTGTCGCGCAACTTGGTTGGCAAACAGAAATCTTTCTTGCAATTGTGTCTGGGTATAGCGCTCAACCGTACCAGTTTCACGAATTTGATCAATCTCTTGCTGAAGGCGATCACGTTCATTTTCTAACTGAGTAATTCTTACCTCAATATCCGTTGTACTACGCTCTTGAGTCTCCTTTAGTAACGCAAAAATTTGCAGAAAGCGAGATTCAGTCCCCACAAACTCATCTTTTTGTTGCAGATCCTCTAACCAAGCGATCGCTTTTTCAGTTTCAGGAGTTAGCGTAAATACTGGCTCATCACTATTACTATCAAAGGTTTTTCGTAAAAGTCGATCCTCACACCATTCATTGAGATAATCTTTTGGCTTTTGAGGATAGGTATTTGGCTCTAGATCTTGCAGATATTCTAAATAATCACCTAGCCTTGACTCTAAGTCTATTTGGGAAAGAGAAACCCGTTGAACTTGCTTAAATTGCCTATATAAAAAGCTTAAAATCAAGGCAGCATTGCCTTTGCGAAGTAATTTGAGAGTGGGAGAAGTTTCCAATTCTCGCTTAATTTCTGTATACTCCATAATTTTTTCGTTTCAACCAAGTCAAAATTTGACCTAAGTCTTCCCGACATTACTCATGTTAGATTTTAATATTTTACAAGATAAATGCAAAAAACAACCAATATTTTTATGGTTGCGATGACTATCTCTGTTAAATCATAATCCGATTTAAATCAATATGAGTAACTCATGTTACGCAGATAGAAAAGTGAGAGATTTGACTGGGATAAAATAGGCTGAGAAAGTATACTGGAGAGAGATTTGAGAATAGTTGCTTCGTCAAAATCAAGGTCAAAGAGGCAAAAAGGATAAAAACATGAAAAAGGATATGTTAGATCTTTACAGCGACTACCTAATAAGTTCTTTCGGGGCAACTACGGCTACAGGACTAGCTCGATTATTGGAAGGAGACATCAATCATGACGAAGTGACACAATGGCTGGCGCACAAAGCGAGAACACCAGCAGAATTTTGGGTAAAAGCGAAACCGTATGTACGGAAAATTGAAAGTAAAGAAGGAGTACTAATCATAGATGACAGTATAGAGGAGAAACCGTATACAGACGAAAACGAGCAAATCTGCTGGCATTATGCCCATGATAAAGGTCGGCAAGTAAAAGGGATTAACTTTTTGACAAGCCTATATAGCAATGAAGATATAGCCATACCAGTGGGGTATCAGCTAATTACCAAGACCGAATATTATGTCAATAAAAAAACAGGAAAAACAAACCGTAGGAGTGAGAAAGGGAAAAACGAATATTTTCGAGAATTAGTAGCCCAAGCGGTGAAAAATCAAATCCAGTTTCGTTATGTCCTCAGTGATAGCTGGTTTGCTTCAGCCGAAAATATGAGATTCATCAGAGGAGAACAAAACAAAGATTTCATTATGCCCTTGAAAGATAATCGTAAGATAGCATTGAGTCAAGAAGCTTAGTACAGGACAAAAAGTTGCAAAAGTAAGCAGGAAGGGGTTTTATAAAAGATAACCACATCGAAATAAAACCCCTATGAAAGAGATTAACCTATTGCGAGAAATGTTGCAGCAGCATCTGAGATGGAATGCAGCAA
>JANMFC010000404.1:0-3495 GCA_031377675.1 Pseudanabaena sp. OTE_70b_metabat_355
AGGAGACCAAGTGAGGTGATTTGCTCGCTTCGCGAGCAAAACACCTCACGTGGGTTTTAATTATACCAATCTACATAAAAGCTTTGCCAGACAAAGGTTGTACTAATTTGAGAAGGCATCCTGTTTTGATTAGAACATTTAAAACAAAAGAAGACTCACTTTGTGAGTCCTCTTTTGTTAATCGGTTAATTGCTTTGTGGCGGCTAACTCTCGCTCTAAGAGATTCACTCGCTCTAATAACTGTTGATTAGAAGCAAGTAGCTCCTGCGTTCTTGATGACAAATAGGGATCGGATTCCCACCAATTGATGCCGATTTCTTTGGCTTTGTCCACAGATGCGACTAATAAGCGAATTCTGATGCTCAGTAACTCCACACTGCCCACGGACACCGTGATATCACCCGCAATCACAATCCCCTTGTCCAATACTCGTTCGAGAATATCGGCAAGAGATGAGCCAGTGGTACTAGTTTTGACAGCTTGGGGTTTTATCGCTTGAGACATTAAGGTATTTGATCCAATAATTTAGCGAGTCCGAGTTCTGACTCAGGCTCCCCATTACCATAGCGAGAAATCAGCACATCAAAGCAAAGATCACGAAAGTCTTCGTCTTTGCCAGAGATCGGAATCTCATGCTCGTGACAAATTTTACCAATTAGTAAACAAGCTCTCAAGCTAGAAGCTTTACTGCACTCCACTTGACGGCGATAGCCACGAATTAAATTAATTAATTTCAAAGCCTGAGTACGTTCTAATCCGACCCGATTCACTAAGATTTGCTTCTCAGTTTCCACATCGGCTTCACCAATGTTAATCGTGATCATCCGATCGAGCAGCGCATCCTGTGTGGGATGGACTCCTGCATATTCATCGGGATTAGAAGTAAAGATCGCTCGGAACAATGGATGCACTCGGACATATTCGGCTTGCGAACTGTCGGGTGGCAATACAATCAATTTCTCTTCGAGGGCGCTGAGCAGTACGTTATTTACTTCGGGACGCGATCGGTTAAATTCATCATAAATTAACGTGAAACCTTCCTTGGCAGCTAAAGTCAAGCGTGAATCTGTCCAGCTTTGGCGCAGATCATCTTCAACTTTTAAAACTGAATGGATATAGTTATCAACAACTTTTTTGCGGGAATAGCCAGAATTAGAACCAACTAGCTGAGACGATCGCAAATCTTCATCACCATAGATCAAGACCATAGGTCGTCCGACAAGCCCTGCAAGGTGCATCGCTAATGTGGTTTTGCCAGTACCCGCAGGTCCCCGCAGATGGATCGCGAAACCTGATTGTAAGTAACGTAAAGCGCGGCGAACTATTTGCTTGGTAAAGTCAGTGCTAATAAACTGACGGGCATTGGCATGGAGAACTGTGGTCATGTTTAAGAGCCTTCCGCCATTTGCAGCAGAGTATTAAGGATATCTGATGGGTCAACTTTCAATGTATTGGCCCCTTGAGCGAGTAAATCTCTCACGGTGTCGCGATCGTTGACGACTTCTAGCAGACTAGAGTTTGTGGACAATTGAGCCACATAGTCAACCACAAACTGCTCGATTTTGCTAGCAACCTTGGCTTCCTTGGGAGTTTCTTTAGGAATTTCCTTGACTTCAACAGGCTTAGCGATCGCAGATTCTGGTGATTTTACGGCAACATTTTCGCCTTTACCCTTCTTCTTTTTAGATTCAGAACCATTGCTGTTAGATACTTCAATGGCTTTGACCGATGCTTTGACAGAAGATTTTTCCACTGGTGAGGCGGCGGAGACAGTACGCGCTCCCGCCCAGACGGAATTACTTAAATTAGTGTGAAAAGCCTGTAGTTTCAAAGCTTGAGCTTTGGCTGTATCAAGGCGAGTAGTTTCTAAATTTTCTAGAGAGGCTTGCACATTAGCAGTCCGATCACCAAATTCTTGCGCTCTTTGTTGGCTAGCCATAGCCGCATTAGCAAGCCGATTTTTGGTGAGATCTTCAATTTGCGTTTGGCTGAGTGTGGCTCTGTCCTTCACTAGTTGTTGCCTCTGCTCTTGATCCGCTTGAGCCGCACGAACTCTGGCTTTGTGAATGTGCTTTAATTGCGATCGCATTTTAAAAGTGCGAGTTCTAACATCTTGAGCGCGTTGTTCACTAGCTTCGGCAGCTTGCTCAGTGCGGTTAGTGCTAAGTTCTTGTAAATATTCTGAGACTTGGGAAGCACGGTCTTTGACTTCTTCTAGTCGAGCATCTAAAGCAATTTCGGCGATCGCCTGTCGTCCTAATTCCCCAGCAAGGCGAGTTTGCTCAGCATGAGCTAAGTAATCAGCCGTAGCCTCTGATTGTTCTTGAAATTCCCTTGTCCGTTCTTGTTTTGCTTGTTCGCAATCCACCAAAAACTCTGCTCTTTCTTGCAATCGTTGCTGTCTTGCTTCTGCAAATTCTTGCATCAAAGAAGTCATAACGCCTATCCTCAAGTTTATGTATAGAATTCTTTAAAAATTTTGTAATGCGTCGTCATATTGATCCCCCTTTTCACTGCATAACCACTTTGCTAAAAACTTACTGCTTTGTCACCAATAAACCGAACAAGGTCGCTTTCAGTGAAAAGGGAGTAGAAACAGAAAACTAAGCAGCAGGTACGGCTGCCGATGCGGTTAGACCAACTGCTTCAGCATACTTGAGGTATGTTTCGACAGATGCGATGACCACGCGAGCTTCGATGGATAGTAGTTCGATTCCCACTAGAGAGACTCTCACCCATGCATCAATAACAATGCCCTTGTCCAAAATACGATCGATGACTTCCGCTAAGCTAGAGGAAGAATTGACTTTTTCGACTGCCATGATAATGATCTCCTTGATTTGACTTTTTAAGTACCGACAATAATTATTGAACAGTATCTGAATGAAATTTAACTGGCACTTAAATTGTGACATTTAAACTTTGGCATTTAAATTGTGCCTTTGCAAACAGTACTACACAACAGCAAAATTACTTATACTGATTTTGTACTACATCATCTTGAATTCAGATGATGCGTCTATTGTAGAAGGTATCGTAGGTACTGATAGTAAATTTTCCTTAAGAATGTGCAAGTTAGGGATAAGTCTTTGTACTTATTCTGCTCAAATTTTGTTTAATTATCCCCAACTAAAATCATGAATAGCAATTCTAATAATCAATCTATTTCTAACGAAAGTACTGAGGATAAACAGCGATCGCTTAATCAAGCTCCTAGTCCTACAGTAACAAAGGATAGCTTTGTTAAGCTTGCCATGCGAAATATGGTTAAGAAAGGTAGTACATCACTATTTCATTTTTTTCTAACGATTGTTGGCGTGATTGGGGCTTTGCTAGGGTTAGCGATCGCTTTTCACTAGAAATTGTGCATTACAGCGCTTTGCGCTTCATTAAAACCCAGATAAGCTTTCAAAAGCTTCTCTGGACTACTGTAAAACCAAAAAGTGTTAGGGCACGCGAAGCCCGCCCTAACACTTTTTGGTTTTAATAAATTTA
>JANMFC010000406.1:0-13849 GCA_031377675.1 Pseudanabaena sp. OTE_70b_metabat_355
ATATTTCGGCTATCTCCAACGTACATGCTTCCAATCTTTCTTGATCTTCTGGTGTCATAACTTTTTTGAGGTAGTTTTTCTCTACTATCTCATATCTTTATCTTAAGTATTTATACTCAGCGCCAAACTGAGATGCTCCCAGTTGTTTTTCTACTTCAAGATATATCTCCAAAGATTCTGAATAGTTCTCAAGTTGATGAGACAACATCCCCCGTTGGATTGAGAGAATCAACATACGTTCATTTTTATGATCGCCATCAAGCCAACCCCGTTTTGCCAACTTCTCCAATTTATCCAGCAAAACTTTCCGACTATCGGAATCGAAATAGTAATAACCCAAATCTTTAGCAAAAATTCGCAAACGCTTTTTACTATCCCCATCAAACCGCACCTGAAAAGCCCCAATAACTCCCAAAAGTTGCTGTTGCCAATCGCGGTTATATTGCCAACTCTCCACAAAAAGCGGCACAGCATAGCGCCAGCCAACTTCCTCATCTTGCCAAAACTTAAGCTGCACCAAATCCAACAACCCATTCGCAATCCGATCCGACTCGAAATAATCCGCCGTATCCGTAAACTCCTGAGTCCATTCACGCAAACGCGGTTCCAAATAAGCCACAGCCCGATCGCTCAACTCCCGCACCATAGGCGACTGTCCCGCCAACCCACAACGCAGATAATCTTGCAAAAAGCTCTCTAGCTTGTCATGCAACCTAATGCCCTTACCCTCCAACAACACAAACGAATGCCTTGCCTTCAGCGATCGCATTTCTGGCTCAAGGTCAGTCACCCCCAGCATCGCCTTTAATAACTCATTATCAGGACGACGCATCATCGCCATCGCATACACCGCTTTTTTGTCATGCTCATCCAAGCAATACCGCAAAAAGCGATCGCTCGTTGCCCTGACCACCGCCTCACGGGGCGACTCATCATCCCGATCCGCCGATGGAGCGCTGAGAATCGTAGCCATCTCGATCCCCTGTTGACGCATCGCCGCAATTTGCTGCACCACAAAGGGAATCCCCAAACTAAACTGCTTCACCGACTCCGCCGCCTCATCACTTAGAGGCACATCGATCTCAGGATGCACAAAATATTCACTCACCTGCTCCCGACTAAACTCACTCATCGGGTAAACATAGAGATTTTCCGAAAACTCATCCCGATAGCCGCGAAAATAATCCTGCGATAACCGATAGCTATCCGCCAGATTTGCGCGACCTGCGATCGCCCAAACTACTCGTCGCCCCGCCGCCTTAATCACCATTCGCAACACGCGATCGCACTCAAGGCGATCGACAATCTCATAGGTATCCAGCAACAGCACCAATGGCTTCTGTGCAGAAATTGCCTGTAAACCATGCCCCAAAGCCTCAGCCAATTGCCGATGCGGTGTCGCAAAAATCCTACGTTCTTCCAAAGACAGCCGCTTTTTCATCAAGCCCACCAAAGCACTCACCGCCCCATCCGCGATCGCCTCTTCCGCCTTGCCATCTCCCACTCCTAGCAACACTTCCACCTGTGGCTGTTTCCGCAAGGCTCCCAACGACCAACTCAAACCCTTTTTCAAAATCGGCGCATATTCCGCCCCTTCACCCTGCCTTGCTTGCAGTTCCTTATCCACCTTATCCTCAATTTGCTTCAGCGTTTTCTCCACCTGCCGATATTTCTCAAAAATCCCCTCACGCCCCTTACTCACCGTCAAATAAATCGTCTCTAATACCGACTCAGGACGAATTGATTCATGCCCCACATTCAGCGATGGATACTCATTCTTTGCCTCTTCCCAATCCAATCGCAACACCTGAAAGCGATCGGGAAACTCTTCCCCAGCCAATTCGCAAAACCGCCGCCCCAGACTCGTTTTCCCCATCCCACCTTCGCCATAGAGCAAGAAAATATGTGGTGATGTACTGACCGATTCTTTCTTCGCAGACAAAAGTTTCGCCACCGTGGGCAAATTTTTCGAGAGCCATCCAACATTTGGTTGCAGCGATCGCAACACTTCGCGAAATCTTTTCTGCTCCTCCGTCCTCGCCAAAAAGATCCTTGCCATAAATCAGCATCCTCCACATCTGCTGCTATTCTACCGTCTAGTCGTGAAATGCATTAGATTTGCTTACAAAATCCATTTTCAAAATCCTCAATCGCTTCTTGTGCTAGAAAATCTAACTTCCCCGACTCAATATCACTCTCTAACTCCTCATCCCAACGTTGACAATCTAAAACCAACAGCCAATCAATAACTTTGCGAAATTCGCTAGGAGGAAGTTCTAATATAGCCGACTCAATTTGTTGAATAGTCATCGTTTTAGATTTCTGTATAAAATAATCGTCTGCGCTGGTTAATTTGAGCGATCGCTAATTAATTGTGATACTACAATATTTTAGCTAATATTAGCAGCGATTTGTGAAGTTGTAGGATTGGGGGGCGATCGCTATTTACCAAGACTGCGGTTAAGGAACAGGAAATAGCGATTAGTCAGGCGATCGCATACTTGTAAAAAAGGCGATCGCTTCTTATTTAAGCCATCAAAAACTTAGCCATCAAGAACTTTAAAAAATGATTTATCATAAAAAAATAGCCTTTCAAGTAAAACCCAAAGAGTCAAGTCCTCACCCTAGAACTTAGCGATGCCGACTTTACCGAACTCAGAAATCGCGCAGAATTAGCAGGTACAACCATCACCGAATGGGCGATCGCCTCCCTAAAAAAACATAAACAACCCATCAATTTTGCTTTTGGCGATCGCGAATTGGGATTTGGACTTCACGCCGCTTTAATGGTGAAGGTGTAAAAGGCGAATCATAGAGAAATTCTCTTGGTTCTCCTGCTATTTCATACTCAGGATGGCTATCTAACCACTCCTTTAACTTCGCAACATCCTCTTGATATCGGTCATAGCCATACGCACCCTGCACACCCAAACTGACAACCAACATCGGTGCATGATCCTCTACTTGAATATCTTGAGATATTTGCAAGGGGCTAATGGAATTATTGTTATACAAAAAAGAAACCTTTGCTTTTCCACTTTGCATCGGTTGATCGATTGTCGAGATTGGATACCTTGCTTCGACAGGAGCCGTCATCGAAATATTGTTGTTGCTGATGTGCTGAAATAGTGGATTAAAGGAGTTGCTAGTAGCTTGACTGAGATTACCTTCGTAAGTGTATGTGCCAGAACGATAGGCAGGATATTGCTTAACTTCGATTTTTCCGTGAGAGGTTGGCGATGGGAATCCGACGGGTAAGGGCGCAGACATAGCTTTAGATACCGCAAAAATAGTGATGGGGATCGCGATCGCGATAGCGCCAAGAATGATCAGTAAGTTAGAAAGTTTCATTGTTTAATTATAATGGCATCGCCTAAGCAAAAAATTATTTGAGATAGCGATCGCCTTAATTATCTTATTTTTATATGAACAATCTAGTGGAAAACCTAACTGAAGTTATTCAACAAATAATTCAAAAATTAAGAATGCGATCGCATTTATCCATACTTAGTAATTGGCAGAGGCAAAATCAATCTGGCGTTTGGGAAGCTTTGCCAACGGTAAATTCCAAACAAAATAAGCCGATGATATCTTTTTTGCAATGCCAGAAAAATATTCATCTCCAACAAATTTGGCAAGTTCCAGAATTTCATGGCGGAATTTCCACATTAGGGTCAACCATTAGACTGCATTTGATTTGGTGGGTAGATGTTTGTGAAGTTTGGATTAATGGCAAAAAAGTACAAGAGGGAGATCTCTTCGATCAAAAATGTCGGCTTTTATTGACTAATCATGCAGAACCAAATCATGAATTTCTAATTGAAATAAAACTGAATAGTCCTAAACATGATATCGGTGCGGTTCAGCTTTCGGAAATAGTTTTTGAATATCCAGACCGAGATTGCGATCCCCATAAATTTGCTGATGAATTAGGGATATTACAAGCTTATATTCCAATTCTGATTAAGCACAATGTTGATCTTCAAGTTATTGAACAGGCGATCGCAGAACTAAATTTGCTGCTTGATAATGTTGAGTTTCGATCCCCCCCAGCCCCCCTTCACAAGGGGGGAGAAGATTTTTTGGGGCAATTAGCTAAAATTCGTGAACCATTGCTGGAATATAGCAAATTTCTCAAACAACGCCAGATTTATATGCTGGGCAACTCCCACATTGATGTCGCTTGGTTATGGGCGATCGCTGAGACAAAAGATGTCATGCAACGGACATTTAGATCGGCTTTAAATCTCCAAGAGAATTATCCAGAACTAATTTTCAATCAAAGTACCGCCGTTTCCTATCAGTGGATGGAACAGGAATATTCGGAATTATTTGCGCGTATTCAAACCGCAGTTGCAAAGGATAAATGGGAACTCATCGGCGGTATGTGGGTGGAGCCTGATGGTAATTTACCTAGTGGTGAATCTTTAATTCGGCAGATCTTGTATGGACAGGAATATTTTCGAGCGAAATTCAATAAGAAAGTCAAAATCGCATGGTTGCCTGATACCTTTGGCTTCCATTGGCAAATGCCGCAAATTCTCTTAAAAAGTGGGTTTGAAGCTTTCGTAACTCAGAAACTGATGTGGAATGATACGAATAAATTTCCCCATCAAATATTTTGGTGGGAAGGTGTTGATGGAAGTCAAATTTTTACCTATTTTAGTAATGAAATTGGTCAGGGATTAGAGCCTGTAGCGATCGCGAAATATCTGGCGCAGCAAGAGGAGAAACATAATATTACGGAGACAGCTTGGCTCTATGGTGTTGGTGATCATGGGGGCGGTCCGACGGCTGACATGCTAGATATTGGACGCGAATGGGCTGATTCACCTTTATTCTTTACGATGCAGCCTAGCACTTTAGAGCATTTCTTGATTGATTTAAAAACGAAACTGCCCGCCGATTTACCAGTTTGGCAAGATGAACTTTATTTAGAGTTCCATCGCGGCACGTTTACATCAAAAGCTGAACAGAAACGTCAAAATCGTCAAGTAGAAGTTCTTATTGGTAATGCCGAAAAATATAGCGCGATCGCTTTTTTAACAACTAACACACCTTATCCTCAAGTTCAATTAGAAAAAGCATGGCAGGGTTTATTACTCAATCAATTCCACGATATTTTAACTGGCACATCAATTCCTGAAGTGTTTGTTGATGCCGATCTCATCTGGTCAGAAACCAGAGAGATTTGTGAGCAGATTTTTTCAAATCAAACAGATCCTAATCTAAACCTACAGGCTTGGAATTTTCTCAACTGGAAGCGATCGCAGTTAGTTAAGTTGCCAGATGATTCTTGGTGTTGGTTAGAAAATATCCCTAGTTTGGGGTTTGCAAATATTGATTCTGTAGCAGTTATAGCAACAAATGCATTTTTAAAAGTTACTGGTAATGATCAAGAATTTTGTCTGGAAAATCAATATATTAAAGTTGAAATTGATGCTAAAACTGGGGCGATCACTCAAATAATTGACAAGCGATCGCCTACAGGTATCCATACTAATATATTGCGATCTCCTAGTGAATTAGAGTTTTTTGAAGACAAAGGACAATATTGGGATGCATGGAATATCGATCCTGAATATGAGCATAAAAAGCTGGAATCTACTCAGCTTGAATCAATTGCAGTTATTGAGAATTCTAGTTTATTAGTATCAATTCAGATCATCCATAAATTCCGTAATTCTACTTTTATCCAAGAGATTAAGTTAACTGCTTTTGAAGCATTTATTACTGTTCATAATCAAGTCGATTGGCAAGAAGAATATATATTAGTCAAAGTAGCATTTCCTGTGAATTGGCGATCGCAATATGCTACCTACGAAATCCCAATGGGAACAATTCAGCGCAGTACTCTCGATGAAACACCGCAAACAAAAGCAAAATGGGAAGTTCCCGCTCAATATTGGGCTGATATTTCCTCAGAGAATTCTTCAAAGAATATTGGGTTAGCGATTCTCAATGATAGTAAATATGGCTATGATGCGAAGCCCGACTGTTTGCGGTTGACATTACTGCGATCGCCTAATTGGCCCTGTCCAAATAGCGATCGCGGCAATCATGAATTTACCTATCGCTTAGTTCCTCATCAAGGCGATTGGCGCGAGGCAAATATTGTCCAACTCGCTCACGAATTAAATAATCCAATTATCCTTCACAATTCACCAATTCTCGACATCTATCCAAACATTCAACAGAGCTTTTTGCAAATTACTGCCCCCAATATTATTCTTTCTGCCTTCAAGCGATCGCAGGATCAAACAGGCTGGATTATGCGTTTTTATGAAGCTCATGGCAAAACGACTGAAACCAATATTGAGATTTCATCGAGTCTTTTTTTGGGAGAAAATATTTGGGAATGTGATTTAATGGAAAATAGAAATATCCAGCTTTCACAAGTGACAAACAATACCAATGATTTGCAAATTATATTCAAACCTTATGAAATTAAAACTTTTCTATGGACTATTGTTAACGCGGATCTATAGCAATACGAAATGAGTTGAAACAGGCTTCGACTACGCTCAGCCAGCGTGGACTGATGGCTGAGCGGAGTCGAAGCCACAAATGATTTAGGATTGCTATAGTCATCGCTAATCGTCGATTATAGGGAACTTTTGGTACTTATCAATGTCAAAAGCATAGTTTAAAAGTTGGCAACTCAGACTTCATCTCTCAAAATTATCTCTCTAAAAAGGTATGCAATTTTTTACAGTTCTTATTGATTTGCTTAGCGATCGCGATACGTTTATCCAAGAAATCTATGATGGCGTTAAAATTAAGACCAAAATCTTCGGATTGCTAGTTTGTAGCATTATATTTCTAGCGATTTATGGTGGCTTAATCGGAGCCGTTAGTTCTTGGATGCAAGTTTTATCTTCAGCCGCAAAATTACCAATGTTGTTTCTGATCACCCTAGTCATCTGCTTACCCGCTCTATATTTCTTCAATGTATATTTCGGCGCAAAAACTCGTGTGGAACAATATGCAGCTATTTTACTTTGTGCTGTGACTATTACCAGCACCTTGCTATTTGGGTTTGCTCCAGTTACCTTGTTCTTTTTAGTGACAACTGATAACTACTTTTTCTTTTTGTTATTAAATGTTGCTATATTCACATTGACAGGAATTATTGGAGTTTATTTTCTTTACCAAGTTCTTTTACCCAAGATTGAGCTTCTTCCCTTAGATGACGCTTTAGTTAGAGCCGAGACTTCAGAATATAAAAATTACAAAATTCGCGTATCAATTTTAAAGTTTTGGTTGGGACTATATGCCTTTGTTGGTAGTCAGATGGCTTGGACATTGCGACCATTTTTTGGCTCTTTTGGCTCTCAATTTGATTTATTCCGTCCTCGTGAAGGTAACTTCTACATGGCAGTTTGGAATGCGCTTAGGCACTTCTTTTTCTAATCAATCTGAGCTTACTAGTAATGATAGGCGGCGCTTCGCGCCGCCTATCATTCTAAAAAACAAATAAATTTACAATCACTCAAAAATATATGCGTATTATATTCTTCGGAACTCCCGAATTTGCTGTTCCCACTTTAGAAAAATTATTAGCAGAACCAGATTTTGAAGTGGTGGGCGTGGTTTCTCAACCAGACACAAGGCGTGGGCGTGGTAATCAAGTTAGTCCACCACCCGTCAAAGCCGCCGCGATCGCCAAAAATCCTGAGCTTAAAATCTGGCAAAGCGATCGCCTCAAAAAAGATCAAGCTGTCCTTGCAGAAATAGCCGCAATGCAAGCCGATCTGTTTGTAGTTATTGCTTACGGACAGATTCTCTCCAGAAAAATCTTGAAGATGCCGAAATATGGCTGCATTAACGTACATGGTTCGCTCTTACCCCAATATCGTGGTGCAGCGCCAATCCAATGGGCGATCGCTAATGGTGAGAGCAAAACGGGGATTACAACCATGCAAATGGATGCAGGTATCGATACAGGCGCGATGTTATTGAAATCTGAGTTAGAGATTTTGCCTGAAGATAACACGGATACTTTGAGTGTCAAGTTGGCGAATCTAGGAGCGAATTTGTTAATTGACACTTTGCGCTGCTTAGACACAATTACACCTGAGCCTCAAAATGATGCACTATCTTGTTATTCCCCAATGATCGGGGCGGAAGATTGGAAACTAGACTGGCAGAGATCGGCGATCGCTTTACATAATCGGATTCGGGCTTTCTATCCCAATTGCTACACCGAGTTTCGTGGACAAAGATTAAAGATTACTAAAACGGAAGTAATTGACGCGTCGATTAATCTCGAAAATCTGGGTAAAGTGACCGAAATTCGCAAAGGGAAAGGATTTGTAGTACAGACAAGTCAAGGGTTATTACTGATTAAGGAAGTTCAACCCGCAGGCAAAAAACTCCAATCAGGTTGGGATTTTGTCAACGGCGCGAGAATAGCGATCGGTGAATCACTTGCCTAAAGCTAAAGTTTGCCAATGCTTCCAAATAATTACCATCGCCATCGTATCGAGACGACAATATTGATATAGCAACTCTTTCCATTGCGATCGCACGGCTTCATTGACAGAGCCTTGATCGCGATTTTCGCCATACATGAGATCTTGATAGGCTAACATAGCTCCCGCACCTTCATTCACAACTTGAATGCGATCGCCGATTTGTAACTGTGGTAAAACCTCATAAGGACTAAGAATTTCGCCATCAACTTCGCGATAATATTCTTTAAAATATGGAATTTCGTGAAGATAGTGATTAGTTTTCCAGACCGAAGGTAATACACATTTAAGAGAAGTTCTTCCCTTCATTAAGGGATGGAAATAATGCTTGAGGGTTAAGGCATTCATATCGACTAAGTGTGACTTGCCTTTATTCCCCAGCTTGGCAGTATTCGCCAACCATATCTGTAAATCTGGATTGCGATAGTCCAGCGCTTCCATTTGATAATAGATGTCGCGTAATACACTATTCTCATGGGTTGCCCATGTCAAAATTGTACCGCGATCGCCTAAACATTCCATGAGAGATTCGGCAAACTGGAAATTGGGAAAAGTATTTTCTAGATCCAGCCATTCTTTCTGCACTGGCGGCGCATCTGGCTCGGCGATCGTGTGGCAACTCCATTGAAAAGCAACTTGTTCAAAGGATTTCATCCCTGCGCGATAGGGAACTGCCATTCGTGAAGTCTCAAAATCAATAAAATGGATGGGATATTCCACCTGCTGTATGATATTTGGCAGGTTTTCTGATATCCATTCTTTGTTTTTTTGCGTATATTCAATTTGAATTAATTGGCGATAGCTATATGTATAATCATTAAGTTCTTCTAAAGGAACGTGAAACATACTTACTTGTTTTTGTTGAATTAATGCATTCACTAAAGGCGTTTCGTTACCGCCAATCCGACCCATTTGGTAGAGATCTAACACATGATTTTCGACATCGGCAAGATCTCCCCAACATTCCCGAAATCCATCTCGCGAGTCACGATCGCTAGCCCGATATTCACAACCTTTACAATTTTTACCGATAGGAGCAAAGATTTCAGGCGATCGCTCAATTAAATAATCAATATATTTTTGTGCTTGAGCAATCGTTGGCTCGATTAATTCCGTAACTTCGGTGGCAATGCTAACCTGTGTAAGCAAGCGATCGCGCCGAATCTCATCAACATCGCCACTGAAACTAATATCAATACCATTAAACTTAGAAAGGGAATTGCGATGGGTCGATAGCTGCTCAATCTGGAAATAGGAAGCAAGATGATCGATCGCTGTAGTTTTAGCGCGATCAGGAACCAGCAAATAGGGGGAAATCTCGACTTTAAGGTCAGGAAGATATTCCGTTAACATTTCTTGTAATATGCCCACCTGATAAGCAACATCTTCAATGATATGCCTCCATTCACCGCCAACTTTCCCCGTGCGTTTATTCCGAAACAGCGAAAGATTGCGATAATTAACTAGGTTTTCGTGGGCGGCACTATCAAATCCCTTTGATCTAATTTCAATAATCTCAAGGCGATCGCCTTTTTTGATCAGAATATCTGCACGCGCCAATTTATGCCCAGAATACAAAACTGGTTCAAAGAGAACAACCTCCTCTTTTTGTAAGTGAGTAATTGTTTCTTGAACAGCATTAGCGATACTTTCTTCAGAGTTAAAATTGGCGGAGATATAAATCCCTTCGGGAAACAGAAGATGAGCAATCTTGGTAATGATAAAATTCCCATCAGCTAAAATTCTGGTATACGCATCGACTCGACCGTCCGTTGGATAGCCTAACTTCTTGTAATACAGCTTGGTCGTGCAACTACGGGCAGTCTTGAGATCGGATTTCGTCAGATAAATAGGATGGGACATACAGCCTTAAAAACTTCGCAGTATAAATCTAGCACGAACTAATAGGTAATCAGGTTTATTTCATTCGCGCTGTCAGTTGCTTGAGAACTTTCTGATATTTTTCGAGACGCTGAAAATCTCTGTCTGTGGGGTTGGCAATCCGACTTATATCCATGTTGTGGCGCACGTCCGCGATCTTGACTTTAAGAGCGATCTCATTACCCATGACCCGCAGTAAATAATCATCGTACAATTCGCCATCTAATTTGGTGATCGCAGCGATCGCCTCAGTGATTAATGCTGGAAATCCTTGCTCAGATAACTCATTAATGGTCAGATCGGAGTCCTCGATCGCATCATGCAAAATCGCCACAATTTTGCTCTCCACATCATCCATTTGTGCCATCACAGTCAACGGATGCAATATATAGGGTTTGCCAGCTTTGTCAATTTGTCCCGCATGAGCTTTTTCGGCGATCGCGATCGCCAGATCTAAGAGATTGACATATTCTTGACTGATATTTTCCTGAAGCATATTTACCACTAAACTTTTTAGGATTTACGGAAAAGAATGTAAGGGCAATTCATGAATTGCCCTTACATTCTTTTCCATTTTTTGTACTGGTGCATTTGAAACTCGATATAGCAATATCTAAAAAAGAAGAAAGGTATTTATTGTAACAATTTAAATACTTTTAAAACATCTCTAACAATTCATACAATTTTTTATATTTATTTATACATGATTTATGACATCACAGTGACACGCTAGTTACAGCGAGTCAATTACGGATTGATACTCTATTCCTTAATGGAATCAATCTTAGTATTTAGTAAACCTTGCACCTACATAAATTACACAAAATAATTGAGTGTCAAATTATGTTTTTCCACAAAAAAGATCCTTATAAGCTAAACCATCAATTCATTAACGGAGTCAAAGATTATGATTGGACAAAACAGACGTGCTACAGGTACATTTTCGACTCACCGTGAAGCTGAATCAGCATTGGGTGAATTGAGAAATAGCGGATTCAACATGGATCAAATTTTGATCATTGGTAACAATGTCAATGACAACTCGGATATGGCTGGGGCACAAACAGGCGAAAACCTTAAAGATCTTGACAACAAAGCGGATGAAGGTATTAAAACAGGTGCTGTCTCAGGTGGTGCGGCGGGAGGACTCACGGGCTTGCTGGTTGGGTTGGGACTAGTTGCTATTCCTGGAGTTGGTCCTGTGATGTTGGCTGGGGCGGCGGCTACGGCTTTGGCTACGACTCTCACTGGTGGTGCGATCGGTGCGGCCGCAGGTGGTCTCGTAGGAGGATTGGTTGGTTTGGGTATTCCCAAAGACCGTGCCAAGGTCTATAGCGATCGCGTAGATCAAGGAGATTACTTGGTGATGGTTGACGGCACGGATCAAGAGGTTCGCCAAGCTGAAGAAATTTTCCAACGTCACGGTATCAGTGAATGGGGTATTTACAATTCTGATAATGCTTCTACTAGAACAGCCGCTGTGTCTGCGAGATAAATAGAACTGACGCATTGAGAAGGAGTAATTCATCAATTACTCCTTCTCAATGGACAATTTTTTGTCACAGACCAATTGATTTTAGAAACCATTTAAGAATTATTTTCTGCGGTGAGAATCCCTAAGAGATCCCCCTCAATCCCCCTTAAAAAGGGGGAAGAAGATAATTTAATTGATTCTCCCCCCTTTCGTAAGGTGGGCTGGGGGGGATCTGGGAAATTCTTAAATGGTTTCTTAGCCATGCTCACAATTACTAATTAAAAGGAATTTCTTCCATGAATACCAAAATTGCTTCTTTACTACTAACTAATTTTCTCTTAGTTACAGTAGTAGCTTGCACTGATGCTCGAACTACTGCTGAAGCTCCTGTTCCTAATACAAACAGCACTAGCAGCCCTTCAGCTTCACCGCAAAACACTCAAGCAGCGATGAATGATGCTCAAAGTGAAACTCGCAAGAAACAGTTGGAAGCTGATATTCGCGCACGCGAACAACGGAACACCGCCATGGGTGACTCAGCAAAAAAAACAGACGGCGATCTTTCTAGCGAAGTTCGGAGCAAATTGGAGGCGAATATACCTAAAGGTAATTTAACTGTAGAGTCCAAGGATGCCAATGTGGTGGTGTCTGGGACTGTTCCTTCAGCAAGTGAACTTGATAAAATTAAAAGCTTGGCAATGGAAATCAAGGGTGTTAAGGCTGTTACGGTTAAAGCTACGGCTTCATCTCAATAATTGATGTTTCGCAAAACCATCGGTTAACTGCGTTAAAACCGAGAAAGCAATTAAAGTGCCGCTTTGCGGTACTTTAATTGCTTTCTCGGTTTTGATCAAGTTTGAGAACTATAGTGACGAATGCAGGTAAGCGCGATCGCAATCTTCGCCGCACATTGTTGAATCGCCACAATATCCTCGTTGCTAACAGCATTAGGTAGCAGCCACTGCATCGACAATATGCCCAGCACCTCTTTACGAAAAGTAATCGCGATCGCTAAATTCGTCTTAAATTGTTGAGGATCTTGTTGCTCTTGATCAATCTTGTCAGTATTTAAACAAACCTGTGGCTTGCCCGATGCGATCGCGGTTTGAACTAATGAATCACTTGACAAATCCCAAACAGGAGCACCCCACACAGACTTAATAGGGGTTAAGCAGCCCTGCTCAACTAACTGAACTGTGACAATGTCCGCTCCAAAATTTTGTTGAAACGCCTCCGCTAATGGGTTGACACAATCCGATAACTGTTGAGAATTTTGGGCGATCTCCACTATTACGGACAAGAGAGCATTTTGTGCTTGTGAGCGGCTTAGCTCATCAGACCGTTGTTATAATACATCATAGGTTTGGGTTGCGTGCGCCACCACCAACTTTAATTGGTCGGGTTCCCAAGGCTTAGTAATGTATTTATGTACTTGTCCTGAATTGATCGCCTCGATCAAATCGGAAATATCCGTATAACCCGTCAATACGATCCGCATTGTGTCAGGAAAGTCTGATACAGTACGACTCAAAAATTCTGTGCCGTTCATTTCAGGCATACGCTGGTCGGAAATAATCGCCGCCATTTCCCCCTCTCGTTCAAGGATTTCGAGCGCACTGAATCCACTATCGGCTCGAAAAACCAAAAAATCCTTACGAAAAGTGCGATATAGCAAGTCAAGATTATCTTGTTCATCATCAACCACCAAGAGCTTTGGTTTTTTGGCTGAATTTGCTTTATTTAATTCAACAGTAGAAAAAAAAGTCATGGGCAGTGCTTATCGGAAAATTGGGTTTAAAAACCCGTGCTAGAAGCACGGCTTCATATTAAAATACAGTGAATACCGTAGGGGATACGGAAATTCACGCTTGAGAAGCTAGTTGCAAGACTAGGTATCACTGAGTAAGACCATGCTAGGACAAGTCCTACAGGCAATAGTGAGTCCAAGAATCCTCACGCCTTGAGGCTGAGGAGTGTCAAAAGTCTGAAACCCAAAAATGCCAAAGCCTCGCGATGCGAG
>JANMFC010000421.1:0-18054 GCA_031377675.1 Pseudanabaena sp. OTE_70b_metabat_355
GCGGCACTTTTAAACTCTTCTCTGGGTTTGCCTGTCCGCAACTATAAGATAGAGTATTAATCTTGATATTAAGATGCTTTGGAGAATATGGGAAATCAACGACCGATCGCTGTGGATTTATTTGCAGGTGTGGGCGGCATGACATTGGGTTTTGAACAAGCAGGTTTTGATGTACTTGCTTCTGTAGAGATTGACCCGATCCACTGTGCGACTCATGAATATAACTTCCCAATGTGGAAGGCTATTTGTGCCAGCGTCACGGAAATATCGGGCGAAAAGATTCGCGAAAAATCACAAATAGGCGATCGCGAAGTTGATGTGGTTTTTGGTGGACCGCCCTGCCAAGGTTTTTCGCTAATGGGTAAACGCGCCTTTGATGATCCGCGCAATCAATTGGTTTCGCATTTTATGCGTCTAGTCAAAGAACTTAACGCTAAGTATTTTGTGATGGAAAATGTTAAAGGTTTAACTCTAGGCAATCATCGACAGTTTCTAGATGAAGTGATTGAGAATTTTAAAGCAAATGGCTATGACATTCTTAGTCCTTACCAAGTCCTTGACGCTTCTCATTTTGGTGTCCCTCAACATCGCGAAAGATTATTTCTGATCGGTTGTCGTCAAGGTTTAGCGCTTCCCAATTATCCATCACCGATTACAAAGCCCGCCAAAGCGAAACGTATTGACAAGAAGTTTTTTAATTTATCTGATAGTCCAACTGTGAGAGATGCAATTTCGGACTTGCCAGATATTTCTCAATATCCTGAGTTGATAAATCTAGATTATTGTTTAGCTGAGCTAGGAAACCCTAGTAAATATGTAGAACTAATTAATAGTTTTACTTCATCTAACTTTGGTTATAAGCGAAAATACACTAAAGATATTCTCACGGCTAGTCTTAGAACAAAACATCAAGACTTGTCAATTAAACGTTTTAAGGAAACATCCCAAGGACAAGTAGAAACTATTAGTAGATTCTACAAATTGGCTTTAGATGGAATTAGCAATACACTTAGAGCAGGAACGCCTAGTAATAGAGGCGCTTTTACGTCTCCCCGTCCAATACATCCTACTATTCCCAGATGTATTACAGTTAGAGAGGCTGCAAGATTACACAGCTATCCTGATTGGTTTCGTTTTCATAGAACGATCTGGCATGGATTTCGGCAAATTGGTAATTCCGTCCCTCCTTTGCTTGCTAGATCTGTAGCTGCTGAAATTATTAGAGTTCTTGGCATAAAACCTACTACCTCGCGTAAGCTAGTTGAATTGGGAGAAGAGAATTTGTTAACCATGAATATGACTGAAGCCGCACAACGGTTTGGAGTTAATCCCAAAGTTATTGAGCCAAGGCGTAGAAGTACTTTAGGTGACTAAAAATAAATATTTTCCTGATCCCAAAAATTAGTGATTGAACGTGGCAATTGAGATGTAATAGCTTTAGCACCTGAATGGATAAGATCAGAATTGAGAATGCGAATAATCTCTCTAACCCCTGCCGCTCTTAGTTTACAGTCTCTAGTATTTATATCAGCACTAGTTTTATCCTTGCCATCAATTTCAATTGCTACCATTTCTTTGCCAGTCCAAAACAGAAAATCAACTTTGATCATTGTGTCAGGCGCACTATCAGCATCACCAAATGGATCTGACAAATAAAGATGGGCTTGTGGTATTGGTAATACAAAATCTGTCCACTGAAGCAATGGATTTGATGGATTTTGTTGCCTTATAGTATTTTTACAATGCTCGAAGTAAAGATCGAGAAAACGCTTTTCGCAGTCTGTCTGTAATTCCGAATTTTCCCTCAAGTATTTCCCAATAATTGATAATGCAGTGTTTGGCTCAGTGTTGGGTGGCAGATTAACACCTTGAAAAATCTGTGAAAAATCTTTCATTGTTTTTGGTGTTTGGTCATGCTTGTTGATATATATAAACTGAGTAGAGCTTTCAAAGGATGTACTCTGAGGTGAGACGGCTACAGGATGAATATCAGCAATTTTCCATTTCGGACAACCGAAGGGAATAAATAAATGTCCAGAGACTTTGGCTAAAAAACGCTTAGGAGTAATAACTTGAGTCATCTTGTAAATTACCTTGAAAATCAATACAAACATTTTGCCTAAAAAAGTTTAGGGTGTCAAGCCTTTTGCCTAAATATTTTTAGGCAAAAGCATGTTATAGTGATTTCAAGATTTATAGAAATAATATTATGAGTTCATTAAAGGCAGTATCTAGGGTAGCTTTATTAAGAGAGGAAATAAAATTAACTCAGCTAGAGCTTGCTCAGTTATTAGATATAACTGAAAATACTATTGCTAACTGGGAACGTGGCAGAAGTGGCATTGAGTGGTTTGTGCGTATTTCTAAACTTTGTAAAATTTTCCAGTGTCTTCCCGAAGACTTGTTTGAGTACATTGAAGTTGATAAGTCACCTGAATTCAATAGCGAGAGAGAAGCAAATCTAGAAAGATTTAGACTCTCTTTAGAAGTTACCAAGCAAGAAAAGACTGTTACTAAAACTTTTTCTACGGGTGTTGAGGTATAAATGATGCAAATGAATGTAACAACAAAAATGCCTGTTTGGCTTGATCCTGCATTACTATTAGAGATTTTTCATGGTAGAGAAATCTACTCATCAGTTAGCGGAGAAAAATTTTTATCTCTACTGAATCATCATAATTTTGGAGGTCACATCAGCAAATTAGGCTGGAATAGGATTAGAACTGCTCTTTCCATTCAAGGCGAGTCAGCCACAATAGAATTGAATAAAATTCAAAATTTACTAACAATTTGTCATGTAAAAGACAATATTAGAGAAATAGTAAAATCTTCAAAAGTTTCTGACTGGGAATCTGCTCTTGAAGTTGCCTGTGCCAAAGACTTGGATTTAGGGGCAATTATTACGCATGATCCACAAAAATTTGAGCAGAGTACTCTATTTGTTTTTTCAGTTGATCAATTTTTAGATCGACTAGAAATGCAAGAACGCTTATTCCCAGATCCTCAACACTCTGTTAATAACAATATTAGTATTGTTTTCTGTACAACACAGCAACTTTCTTTATTACATCCATCAGAAGTTATCGAAGCTTTTACTGGTTATAGAATTAGAAATAGCATACAAACTGTGATTGAGATTTTTGATGTATTGAGAAAAGACTCTTTAAGTGGAATGACTAAAGATGAGTTGTCGTTAAGATCTAATTATAAACCAAAAACTATTCAGAGTGTAATTTGGGATTTCCAAAACTTTCACATGGCATCTTGCAATCATGGGTTTATACAACCAAATAGATATTTTCTCAATTTAGAAAGCTATAAAGTTGCCGAATATATTGCTGAAGTTTTAAAAAATCATGTAATTACTCAATCGATTTATCTAGGATTACCTTCAGGTCGATTCACTACACGAGAAAATATTAAACAACTTATATTGAGAACTAAATTTGATGGAATTCAGATTTCCGATAAATCTGCAAATGACTATGTGAGTAGAATGCTTTCGTGGTTATATTTTGCTGGTCTATTGGAAAAAAGATCGGATTTTATTGTGCGTCCCATTGGCGAAGGTAAACAAAAGGGATTACTACATGAAGAACCTATTGCCGATCAACTTTCTTTACAACTCGTATAAAAAATGAACTAAAGCAACATCAGTTTTTTGACTTCTAAAACTTATGCTAAAATCAATCCAATGTATCTTTCAGAGTTACTATGCAAACCACCGAAGCCCCAATCAAGTCCACAGCACCCTCTCCTCCACTGGTTGCTGAAAAATCAATTAGCCTACCTGACCATAAACAGCTACCCGAATCAGACGGAACCTTTGTGAAAAACTTTCAGGAACACCCACAAAGTATTGTTTTAACTAGCGCGATCGCCCCAGTCTTAGAAAAATTACATCCCGATGGACGCTACTGCATCGGTCAAGATAGCGGTATCTATTGGCGAATGATGGAACCACCCGAAAAAGGAGCCGAAGCCCCCGACTGGTTCTATGTGCCGAATGTCTCACCACTTCTGGATGGAGAATATCGGCGTTCTTACGTTTTGTGGAAAGAATTTGTCGCACCTTTAATCGCGATCGAGTTTGTGTCTGGCAGTGGCAAAGAAGAAAGAGACGCTACCCCGCCTAGCGAAACCGAAAAAGCAGGTAAATTCTGGGTGTATGAACAAGCAATTCGTATTCCTTATTATGTGATTTTTGATGCATGGAAAGATAGCCTTGAGCTATATCACTTGATTGATGGTCGCTACATCAAGATGCAGCCCAATGAACGTGGTCATTATCTTGTTCCGCCGATGGGTGTGGAATTGGGGCTGAAATGTGAGAATGACATAACTTGGTTACGGTGGTGGGATGATGCGGGGAATTTGTTGCTTACGGGTGATGAGAGGGCGGTACAGTCTGAGCAAAAACGAGTGCAAGCTGAGCATAAACAGGAACAGGCTGAGCAAAAACAACTTCAGGCTGAGCAAAAACAACTTCAGGCTGAAGCGATCGCCGCTCAAGAGCGTTTAATTGCTAATCAAGAACGTCTGGCTAAAGAACAAGCCGAGGCGATCACCACACAAGAACGGGATCAAAGGGAGAAACTAGCTAATTATTTGCGATCAATGGGAATTAATCCTGATCAAATTTGATCAGGCGATCGCCTTGCTTTAATTTTTTGGTGAATAGGCGATCTCTAGGAAGTTAAACTCATCTTGCTTCTATTTCTCAAGCTTAAACGGATACAGCAACTGTTGCCAATAAGTCTTCGGAATATTCTCATCGACTCCATAGTTAATCGGCATCTTGGATGCGGGAATATAGTATGTACCAAACATCAAATCGATCATCGGAAATCCCGAAAAATTTTTATCCCGCGCCTCTTGATCATTGCTGTGATGCCAATGATGAAACTCTGGTGTCGCAATCAGGTGCTTTATAATTGGGAATCGAAATCTCGTATTGGAATGATTGAAAATGGGTAAAATTGAACTAAATATAAGATAGAATCCAAAAGTTTCTCTGGTGAATCCAAGTAAAAAAAGCGGAACTCCCACTACAATATTAACGGCAATCGCTTCGAGAGGATGGAGTCTGGCGGAGGCAAGCCAGTCTAGTTCTGCACTACTGTGATGAATTGCATGAAACCGCCATAGCCAAGACCATGTATGTGCCAAACGATGCCATGCGTAAAATGCTAACTGAGCAATAAAAAATGCTTCGATAAATTGCAAAAATGCAGGTTGACTTTTGACAGCTAGCTGTAGAGTCGAAGAAATTGCGCCGCGAAAAAAGATATATAAAAAAGCCGCAACCAAGTATGTACCCGCATTAACGAGAATATGATTGCAGAAAAAATGGACAACATCTGTTAGCCAACCTTGACGAAAATGTTTCTGCTCTTTTCTAAGCGGAAATCTCCATTCAAGTATGCCAAATAAGACCCAAAGCATCAAAAAAGCAATAATAAATTTCATGACTATCAACGATTTTTGACGAGAAAAGCGGGTAAATCTACTTTGGAGTTAGGACGTAACGATCTCGCTGAGCTTTTTTCAGAACTCAATTCTAGAACAGATTCAGATGGCTCATATAGAGTTTGATTTTGGGGCAGGATAGAATCCTCTATTAAGGGTTTAAGAGGTTTTTCAGATAGCAATCGATCTAAGGCGGCACTTAGTTGTAGAGAGTGATGTTGATGACGAAATGATTGCTCTTTCCAATGTTGGATTGCTGCTTCATATTCTGCCGCCTTTGAAGCTTGGCGTAAAACCTGTTCTTGCAGTTCTTCAATTTGCTGTTCTGAATACTGTACTCGCGTCAAATCGTTGACGTATTCATTTCCCAATCCACGCGGGGATTGATGTAGCTGAGCTTGATTTGTAAAATGTTGGATGAGTTCTTTTTCAATCTGGTCGCGATGAGCGGTGACTTCTATTAGTTTTAATTGAGTTATTTCAACAGTTTTAGTACATTCTTGAAGCAGATGATGTGTATTTTCTAACTCTTCTGTCAAAGCCTGTTGCGAAATTTCGAGCGCATTATTATCATTTTGAAGTTGAATCATTACTTCATCTTTTCTGGAGGTTTCTTGCCGATATTTAGAAGCAATTTTTTGGGATTCAATTTCTAAGCCGATCGCTAAACGGTGTTTAAATTCTTCCTCCAGTTGTAAAACATGAATGGCAAGGCGATCGCTTAAATCTCGATCATCAGAATTATTTGCGTTTACCGTTTGTGCTAGTTTCTGATTTTGGAGTTTTTCTAGTTGAGCAGTGAGTTCTTGGACTTGGCGATCGCGATCATTGGCAATACTAATAATCTCTTGTTCAAGCTGATCAACGTATTCACATTCAAACTCATGTTGCGATCGCAGTGTATCTAGATCTTTTTGAAGTTTTTCTGTCAAATCTTGGCGAACAGATTCGTCCTCCAATTCGTTACCTCTTGCTTTTTTTAGTGCATCTTCGGTATTATTAGGGTCGATCTCATTCGCAAGCCAATCATCACCAAAAGCTTCAACCGCAAATTCGTTGATACTATCAAGGTTAATATCATCAAGGTTGATATCATCAAGACTGCCCGAAAATATATTGTTAATCTTGGCGATCGCTTTGTCTTGTGGCTTCACGTCAGCAAAGAGTGCGTCGAGATCATCCTCTTCTTTGTTTACTGGCGTTGCCGCAATCAAAACCTCTCGTAGAGTTGCTTTAGGTTTCAAATCACTCACGGAGAACCTCACTTTTATAATACTGAACAATACCGATGTATTTTTACAAGACAAACATTACCAGATTTTGTCAAGTTTGCAATTATTTTTCTCACGAAATTGGGATGACAAGGTTGCTTATTTTTGTTAAAAATTTGTGTGATTGCCCTAATTTTTAGTTAGCGTAGATTTAGCTAAGTACCTCGGCTTAATAAAAAGAACCCTTTTTTAGAGAACGTTTGTAATTTCGTAAATACTTTTCGCGATCGCAATTTCATAATTTGCCAATAATTCAAATCTGGAATATCGCCCTGATAAAGTTGTTTGTGATCAAAAAATTCGTTTAAGTCTTCTAAAATTATGCGTAGACGATTACTAACATTTTCAGCACGATATTCTTGCAAAACACTAGGCGCTAAAACTAGTTTCTTCTCGCTATGAATCACTTTTAAAATACGTTGCAGATCAAATGCTTGGGAATATCCTGCGATTTTGTAACAGTTAAAAGCGGGATCTAAATAATCAGATAGTCCATGATTAATGCTAGAAAAAACTTGACAACCACAAGCCATCGCTTCCATTGGTTGTAGTCCAAATCCTTCGCTTACCCCCTGCACAGCCCAATACTCGGCAGAATCGTATAAGTAGACTTTAGCGCGATTAAATAAACCTTCGAGATCCTCTACATAGCTACTAATAACTTCGACGCGACAATGTTTTTGTAAAGCGGGAATTAATTGTTTGATTAAATAACTAGAAGATTTTCGCACTTGAATTAATACATCAATATCGCGATCGCGCCAATTATCTTGATTTAAATTATGAAACTTATCAGAAATCTGATTCGGTAAATAGTAAAGTAGAGAATGTGGCGATCGCTGTCCCCAATAGCCGAGTGTATTCCGACTGACCGTCACAATTGGCACAGCCGCCGACAGGTTAAAACCATATCCCGCACTATGAGCATGGTAAATTGCATTAAATGCTCTCAGTTTCGGGGCAAGTTTAGCAACATCAAATCCCCAACTCATCACAAAAATCACATCATCTAAGGCACGAAAAGTGTCATCGGAATTCAATAGATCATCTAGCCATAGAGTCCCTTGTTCGCGCTGACGATAAGTAACCACTTCCGCCGCACAAATTTGCTGCGCCAGTTTTAAAGTTTTTAACTCCGCCCACAATCCCCCACAGGCGAATTTATTTGTCGTTCCTGGCAGTAAAAAATATAGTTTTCTCATAGCGCGGGGTAGGAAGTATTTATGGTTTTGCTTTTGCGTCGGGCAATTTCACAAATACCCGATCGCCTATGTTCGCACCACCTAAAATCTGAGTTTGATTGTCCGAGGTTGTACCAATGGTCACAGGACGGAATTGGGGTTTGCCTTTTTCGTCAGCGATCAGTAAGCCTGTTTTACCTTCTTGAGTGACGATCGCCACGGTTGGCACGACTAGGGCATTATCAATTTTTTTACCAAGAAAGCGTAAATCTGTATTCATGCCCGATTGCAGTTTTTCCTTCCCAGTTTCCAAGGTGACGCGCACTTGGAATGAGGTCACATTCTGCTCAATGATCGCTTCAGGAGCAATTAACCGTACTTTCCCTTTAAAAACTTCCGATGGAAAAGCGTCAGCAATAATTTCTACTTCTTGACCAATTTTGATCTGGGAAATATCAACTTCAGGAACCTTAGCAATAATTTCTAAGCCATTGGCGATCGCCACAATCGAAGTGGAAGAAGATGAGTTACTAGCCGAAGCAGTCGTTGTGGGCGTGACAAAAGCTCCTGCATAAGCGTATTTTTGGGTGATTAGCCCCGCAAAGGGAGCGCGAACTATCGTATCTTCGATTTGCACTTCGATTACTCTAATACCTGCGATCGCTTGAGCAAGTTGAGCCTCGGCTTGGGCAATATCTTCCACACGGCTGCCATTGCGAGACTCATTTAAAATACTGTTTGCTTCAGCAAAATTGGCTTCAGCAGTTAACAAGTCCGCTTGCGTAGCCCGATCATCGGTTACGACTTCATCAAGGCGATCGCGAGAAATAGCGCCCTCAGTCTGTAAATCACGATAACGAGAAGTTCTGCTACTATTTAAAGCTAAACGTGATCGGGCTGATTCCATTCGTCCCCTTGCTGATTCCACCCTAGCCTGAGCCGCCGCGATATCTTCAGGGCGATTGCCATTGCGTAACTTTGCTAAATTTGACTCACTGGCAGCAGCGATCGCTTGAGCTTGATAAAGTTGCGGAATCAGATTAGCATTGTCCATACGCGCAATTATCTGTCCCTTCGCTACTCGCGCCCCTTGCTCAACTAATAGTTCAACTAGCTTCCCCGCTTGCTTAGGACTGAGATTAACGGTTTCAACGGGAACTACAGAGCCACTAGATTTAATTTTGATGGATAGAGATTTAGATTCAACTAATTCTGTTTTATCGATAGCAATTGTTGAGTTTTGATTAGCGCTAGTTAAGGCGCGGAAGACCATATAACCGCCGCCCAGCAAAACAACGACTAAAATCACTAGCATCCAAGGCTTTTTCCAAACATTTTTGGGCTGCCGAGATTCTTGCTTTTCTTGTTTTTTGGAAAGAGTCGTTTGCATCAAGATTAAATCTGGCTAGTGCTGACAGCATGAAATAGTTAAACTTACCTTTACGCTATGTCAATACCCCGCAAAATGCATCACCCCATAGGATTATTAATGTTTGTTTTGTCTAAACGATCAAAAAAGGCTCGCTAGGCGAGCCTTTTTTGGTGACTAATTAGTCTTCTTCATCAAAATCATCGTCATCATCTTCTTCGTCTTCATCCTCAAACTCCACATCATCATCGACTAGCTCATCGTCAAAACTACGACGGCTGCGAGGTTTATCGACGGTGCGGACTGGTTCGATTCGAGGCTCAATGATTTGATAATTGCGAGCAGTATTGTCATCAATGATTACGTCATCCGCTTCTTCGTCATAGCCGAGGTCTGGCTCATAGCCATTATCAACTTCAACAATGGGCGTATCGTAAGCATTAAAGCCAGTACCCGCAGGAATCAACCGACCGATAATCACGTTCTCTTTCAAGCCACGCAACCAGTCAGACTTACCTTCGATCGCTGCTTCCGTGAGAACGCGAGTCGTCTCTTGGAAACTTGCCGCCGAGATAAAGCTGTCGGTATTTAAACTCGCCTTGGTGATACCCATCAACACAGGCGTATAGTCCGCAGGTGCGCCACCTGTAATTTCCATCGCTTCGTTGATTTGTTCAACTTGATGGAGTTCTACCAACTCACCAGGGAGACGAGTGGTATCACCGCCATCTTCGATGCGTACCTTCGAGGTCATCTGTTTGACGATTACCTCAATGTGCTTGTCGGAAATATCCACACCCTGCGATTGGTAAACTGACTGCACTTCGTTCATTAAGAACTCTTGTACCTTCTGCAAACCAATTAGGGCAGCTTGTCGGACACCCAGTGATTCCTTGTAAGCATGGAAATAGATATCGAGAATGTCATGGGGATTGGCAGGACCATCGGTGATCGCTTCACCCGCCGATAGCTTCTGACCATCAGAGATGATTACACCCTGACCCGCATTGAACGAGTAGTCGTCATCGATCTTGCCATCTTCACCAATAATCTGAACTTCAGGATTATCATCGGAGTCGTATGTAACCTGAGCCGTACCAGAGATCCGCGCTAGGATACACATCTCTTTCGGTTTACGCGCTTCCAGCAGTTCTTCAATCCGAGGTAAACCTTGGATAATGTCGCCTGTTTTCGCCCGTTCAAATACCAGCAGGGCAATGTTATCACCACGCTGAACTAGATCCGCGTCATGGATTTGCAGCAAAGCTCCAGGGGAAACCAGATAAGGACGACCAATCCGAAATACGATTTTGCCATCTTCAACGCTAAGGACTTGTCCCGATTCTTCGGTAATCACGCCTTCGCCAATTTGATCGCCCGATCGCAATAGATCACCAGCTTTTACAGTCGGATTAGCACAAACAGTAGTAATACAATCGGCTTCGGTGACTACCAACAAGCGGCGAATTACTTCCGTACCTTGGCGAATACCACGAATCCGTCCCGCCCGTTTGCAGAGAATTTCGGTACGAGCGACAACTGCGCCTGGTTCAATGCGATCGCCATCATCCACGAGCAGACGAGTCCGTGAATTACTATGAGCAGGATCGCCAGTATTGTCTTGACGAATTACCAAGGATTCGAGAATCACCAGTTGCAAGCGCAAACTACCAGGATCGCTGTCATTGGGAATAAACTCAATATCAGCCGCCAATTGCGGTGCATCGGTGTCAACTTCTAATAGAAGTTGGGTCTTGAGTAACTCGACGCTGTCAATAGCCTTAACGCGATCGCCATCTTTGTAAGGAATACGTTGGACAGCGCGTAAACCAATCGAACGCCCCTCTTGGTTAACCGATTCTTGGCTAGGAACCGTAGGCACATCAGGAACTTGGTACTCTTCCACAGGACGCAGTAATAATGCAGGACCTTCAGTCGAATCCAAATATTCCACATAGCGCAGTTCGGGTGAAGTTAATCCAGGCATAATTTCTGTGCCGGGATAAGCCAAGGTTCCATTTTTCTGCATCGCGGTCTGAGGGTCGTCAACTAAGTGTAAATCCCCTGGTTTGATCACGATCTCACGCAAAATGTCGTTCTTTTGGACTACTTCAACCACGCCTGCGGTTTGGCTAAAGATATCCTTGACAACTTCCGTACCAGCTTCAATAAACTGATTTTCTTCCACCATCAACAGCGAAGCATCTTTATTCACTTCGTGGGTTTCTTCAGGAACCCAGAGCAATGTGCCGCCCTTGACGACTTCATAACCCTGCTTACCCTTGCTGCGCTTAGCAACTTCTACACCCGCAAACTTGATAATACCGCCACTCTTGGTTTGATAAGTATCATCAATCAGTTCAGCAACTACTTGATTATTAATCAGCTTAGTCCCTGGAGAAGCTTTCAGCGAGAAGCTTTGACCACCTTGAGTTTCGAGAATATAATGCTCACGACCTTGGTAGCTTTCTTCTTTAACGATCGCCTGATCCAACACCACCGATGCGGTGATAATTTCCACTTCGCGGTTATGACGGCTATCTTCTTCGCTAAGACGCACTACACCACCATGCTCAGTGATTAAACGAGTTTCCGCAAGCACATCACCTTCGTGTACCTGAGATTCGTTTTTGACCGTTGGCTCAGCCCCAGGTGGCAAGTTATAAACTTCACCCGCCAGTACCCAAACCCGACCTTTCTCACCACGAGCAACATAACTGGTGTTACCTTGACGGTCTTTCTTCTCTTCGATCGCTAGATCGGAGAACATCACCTCACCAGCAAGCCCCGTATTCAGAGCCTTAGTCGCTTTTTCCGTAGTTTTGCGCGAAGTCTTACCCGTGATCGAAACCTCAGCCATCAACTGGTTCAGCGTTACCTTCTGTCCATCACGCACCAACAAAGTCGAACCTTGGGTGATCGCATAGACTTGCTTACCCTCAGAACTCTCTAGAGTAAAGTCACCATTAGATTCCACGATGAATGCATCTTCACCGTGGCGGGTACGCATGGGGCGAACTTTAAGCTTTTTACTATATTTAACCGTGCCAGCATAGGGAGCGCGTTGCTGTTCAGCAACTTCCCCTGTAAATACACCACCCGTGTGGAAAGTCCGCATGGTTAACTGGGTTCCTGGTTCACCGATCGACTGTGCGGCGATAATCCCCACCGCTTCACCAATATTAACTAGCTCCAAGTGTGCGAGACTCCAGCCATAGCACATCTGGCAAACCGCACGAGTAGACTCACAAGTAAAGGCTGAGCGCACACAAACTTCTTCTACACCAGATTTGGCAGCAGCTAGAGACAATTCTTCGGAAATTTCTTGGTTTGCTGCAACAATTACTTCACCTGTTTTCGGATCAACGATCGCCTCGGCAGCCACACGACCAAATAGGCGATCGGAAAGCTTGATCAACGTCTTTTCACCATCTTTCATCGCCTTTAAGCGAATACCACGGGTTGTACCGCAATCATTTTCACGGACGATTACATCCTGCGATACGTCCACAAGACGACGAGTGAGGTATCCAGAGTCAGCAGTCCGCAGCGCCGTATCTACCAGCCCTTTACGCGCACCATAGGAAGAAATAATATATTCTGTTACCGTTAATCCTTCGCGGAAGTTAGTTTTAATCGGTAAATCGATGATTTCCCCTTGTGGATCAGCCATCAAGCCGCGCATACCCACCAACTGCCGTACCTGAGAAATATTTCCCCGCGCACCAGAGAACGCCATCATATAGACAGAATTGAGAGGGTTATTACTCCTAAAGTTTTTCACCACCTCCTCTTTCAAGTTTTCATTGGCAACGTTCCAAGTGTCAATTACCTTCTGGAACCGCTCCACTTCGGTGATCTCACCACGCACATAACGGCTGGCTGTCTCTTCGATTTCTAATTCCGCTGCCGCTAGCAACGCCTTTTTACTGGCGGGAACTTGTAAATCTTCAATACTAATCGATACGCCAGCCTGAGTCGCATAGCGAAATCCTAAAGCCTTAAGTTGGTCAGCAACATTAGCGGCGCTAGTGGTTCCATAATGCGTAAAAGCCCATGCAATCAGTTTCTTCAACTGTCCTTTATCAATGGTGCGGTTGATGAAGCGCTGAGGCTTGGTTTCTTCAGGCGAATCCGTGCTGCTAATCGTGAAATCTGCCATGATATTTAGCTATTAAATAATCTTGTAGTTGGTTCAAATTTTGGAGTTTAAATATTGGATTAGCAATAGCAGCACTCAATTACTGCTATTGCTAATGTCTATTTAGGACTTGTTTAGGGACTATTTAGGGACTATTTAGCCAGAGCCGCATAAATGGCTTGATTAAAAATCACCCGCCCTGGAGTTGTTTTGATGTATTGAGAAATCAATTCACCTTCAGCATCTTCACGAATACGACGGAAATCAAATTCTTTTACCTTAGAACCATCTTCCAGCACTGTCACCTTCGGCTCGTCATTTTCCTTCTCTTCGCCTTGCCCTTCAAGGATTCCTTCAAAGCGCACCCAAACATTGGCATGAATATCAATTTCATGTTGTTCGTAAGCCATGACCACATCATTGAAGTTGGAGAAATAACGCCCCAATCCCTTCTGCTTGTAAGGATTTTCGGTGGTGAGATAATAACAACCCAAAACCATATCTTGGCTAGGTGTGACAATTGGACGACCCGTTGCAGGCGAAAGAATGTTATTCGAGGCAAGCATCAATAGACGAGCTTCCGCCTGCGCCTCAATGGACAAGGGGACGTGAACCGCCATTTGGTCACCATCGAAGTCGGCGTTAAACGCAGGACATACGAGGGGGTGAAGTTGAATTGCCCGCCCACTGACCAGCAAAGGTTCAAACGCTTGGATACCCAAACGGTGAAGCGTAGGAGCGCGGTTTAGCATCACAGGGTGATCGCGAATCACATCCTCTAAAACATCCCAAATCGCAGGGTCATTGCGCTGAATTAGCTTTTTCGCCGCCTTGATGTTATTCACCAAGCCCGTTTTAATCAAACGATGAATTACAAAGGGCTGGAATAGCTCGATCGCCATTTCCTTGGGCAGACCACATTGGTGAATCTTGAGGTTCGGACCAACTACAATAACTGAACGACCAGAATAGTCAACCCGTTTACCGAGTAAGTTTTGACGGAAACGACCTTGCTTACCTTCGATAATGTCTGAGAGAGACTTGAGGGGACGATTATTTGCACCAACCACAGTCCGACCGCGCCGACCATTATCGATCAACGCATCAACAGCTTCTTGCAACATCCGTTTTTCGTTACGGACAATAATTTCAGGGGCAAGAATTTCTTGTAATCGCGCCAGACGGTTATTACGGTTGATAACACGGCGATAGAGATCATTTAAGTCACTCGTAGCAAAACGACCGCCATCAAGCTGCACCATCGGACGCAGATCGGGAGGAATCACAGGAATAATGTCCAAGACCATCCAATCTGGTCTTGATCCCGTTGCCACGAAGTTATCAACCACCCGCAAGCGTTTGATTAATTTGGCGCGTTTTTGACCTTTGGAGTTTTCAATCTCTGTGCGTAGACGCTCGGCTTCTTTTTCAAGGTTAATGTTTTGCAGTAATTGCTTGATTGCTTCTGCACCGATACCCACCTCAATCCCGTCTAATACAGGATCTTCAGCATAGATTTGATCTTCAAGATCGATCCATTGATCCTCAGAAAGCAATTGCTTGTAAGAGAGATTGTAGGCACTGGCGATCACCTGCCCTGCTTCAACTGTTTTTCCTTCGGATACATCTGGCGTATGTTTAGGATGCAGATGATAAGCTTTCTCAACACCGTCAATGCCGCGAATCCGAATTTCACGACTATTAACTACGGTAACTTCACCTTCGGCTTCAGATTCGATGCCAGGATTAAGCACAACGTAGGCATTGAAATAGACAATTTGCTCGACATCGCGCAAAGGCATATCCAGCAAAGTCGCCATATAACTAGGAATACCCTTGAGATACCACACATGGGTAACTGAGGCGGCTAGATTAATAAAGCCCATGCGGTGACGGCGTACTCGCGACTCCGTAACTTCTACACCGCAGCGTTCGCAAACAATACCACGATGACGCACACGCTTATACTTGCCGCAATGGCATTCCCAGTCCTTAGCAGGTCCAAAAATGCGCTCACAAAACAAGCCATCCATTTCGGGCTTCAATGTGCGGTAATTAATAGTTTCAGGTTTTGTGACTTCGCCGACCAAACTGCCATTTGGTAAAACGCGCTCGCCCCACTTACGAATGCGATCGGGTGATGCCAAGCCAATCTTGACATAGTCAAATCGCTGTTCCACTTTCGCCATACGTTACAACGTCCTTAATTTTGAATGCGTGCTAATTGATTGCTTACTTGATCGATAAAAAATTTCAGAGATGAAGATGAGCGTCGCTTTGCGACGCTCATCTTAGGGACTAGTCATCATCCTCATCAAAGTTGATGTCGCTTCGATAGGCTGACTCATAGGTTGGACGATTTGGAGTACGGCGGGAGCCTGTATCAACCATTAGATCAACTTCAGTGTCTTGGTTACTACCATCTTCAGATAGTTTGTGAACAGACACATCTAAGCAAAGAGATTGAAGTTCACGCACCAATACCTTAAAGGACTCAGGAGTACCAGGACGTGGAATTGCGTGACCCTTAACGATCGCATTGAGCGCTTCGTTACGTCCCGTCATATCGTCCGACTTGACTGTGAGCAACTCTTGGAGAATGTAGGCTGCACCAAATGCTTCCAACGCCCATACTTCCATTTCTCCGAAGCGCTGACCACCCTGCTGGGCTTTACCACCGAGGGGCTGTTGCGTAACCAGTGAGTAAGGACCAGTCGATCGCGCATGGATCTTGTCATCAACAAGGTGAACGAGTTTCAGCATGTATGCCTTGCCTACAGTCACGGGCTGATCAAATGGCTCACCAGTCCGCCCATCGTAAACTGTCAATTTTCCAGGGAATTCATCATTGAAGATCCAGTCTCGACCAGTGTGTTCACGCGCATGGGCAAGTTGACCGTTGACCAATTCGCGAGAAGCCTCTTCACCGTACATTTCATCAAAAGGTACGATCTTAAAACGGGCATTCAAGTTTTCCGCAGCCCAACCGAGCAAGCATTCAAACACCTGACCGACGTTCATCCGTGAAGGTACACCCAGAGGATTCAACACGATATCGAGGGGCGTACCATCGGGCAAGTAAGGCATATCTTCCTTCGGTAAAATCCGAGAAATAATGCCCTTATTACCGTGACGACCCGCCATCTTGTCACCGACTTGGATCTTGCGCTTCTGAGCGACATAAACTCGGACGACCATGTTTGCGCCTGGGGGAAGCTCATCGCCTTGTTCGCGAGTAAATACCCGTACATCGACAACACGCCCCTTTTCACCGTTAGGCACACGCAAAGAGTTATCTCTGACATCACGCGCCTTCTCACCGAAAATCGCTCTCAAGAGTTTTTCTTCAGGAGGCTGATCGGATTCACCTTTGGGAGTGACTTTACCGACAAGGATTTCACCAGAATTGACCCAAGCACCAATACGGATAATGCCCTGTTCGTCAAGGTTGCGGAGTGAATCTTCACCAACGTTAGGAATTTCGCGAGTGATTTCTTCGGGTCCTAGTTTGGTTTGTCTTGCCTCAATTTCATATTTTTCAACGTGAATCGAAGTGTAGACATCATCAATTACCAGTCGCTCGTTAATTAAAATTGCGTCTTCGTAGTTGTAGCCTTCCCAAGGCATATAGGCGACCAGAATATTCTGACCAAGGGCAATTTCGCCACCTTCGGTTGCGGAGCCATCAGCCAGCACTTGTCCTGAGACAACTGTATCGCCGACCCAAACAAGAGGACGCTGATTTAAGCAGGTATCTTGGTTCGATCGCTGATACTTTTGGAGACGATAAATGCTCTCCAGCCCTGTATCATCCGCCCTAACCCGAATTTCGTCAGCAGATACATAGGAGACTTCTCCTGTAACCCGTGAGACGATTACCATCCCTGAGTCACGCGCAGCTTGAGCTTCTAGCCCAGTCCCAACGAGGGGACGCTCAGGACGTAATAGGGGAACCGCTTGACGTTGCATGTTCGATCCCATCAGGGCGCGGTTAGCATCATCATGCTCAAGGAACGGAATCAGCGATGTTGCCACCGAGATAATCTGTACGGGTGAAACCGCAACATAATCGATCTCTTCAGGACTTGCTGTACCCCATTCTTGGCGATAGCGAATTGGCACAATTTCAAGGAAGATATAGCCTTCATCGTTGGTAGCTACGTCACCAGGAGCGACTCGAAATTCATCTTCTTCATCAGCCGTCATGTAGACAGGCTCTTGATTTTTCAGAACTTTGCCGTTTTCGACTGCATAGTAAGGCGTTTCGATGAAACCGTACTGGTTAACACGAGCGTGGGTTGCTAAGGAACCGATCAGCCCTGCGTTAGGTCCTTCAGGAGTTTCAATGGGGCAGATGCGACCGTAATGGCTAGGGTGAATATCCCGAACCGCAAAACCTGCACGTTCGCGAGTCAGACCACCAGGTCCAAGGGCGCTGAGACGGCGTTTGTGGGTCAACTCAGCCAGAGGATTAGTTTGATCCATGAACTGCGATAGTTGGCTGGAACCAAAGAATTCTTTGATTGCGGCTACTAAAGGTTTGGGGTTAACCAAGGAAGCTGGAGTGAGGGCATCGACATCGGAGACAGTCATCCGTTCGCGAATGATTCTTTCGAGACGGTT
>JANMFC010000447.1:0-11678 GCA_031377675.1 Pseudanabaena sp. OTE_70b_metabat_355
TCTACCTTCCACTAGACCTTGCCAATATTCTTCGACCGTGTTACCGATCGGTGTGATTGCACCTAGTCCAGTGACAACGACGCGAGAGAGGGGCTGAGGGTTTTGCATTTCGTTTGGAATCAGTATGTCAAAAATTTCGAGGATAGGGGGAGTAACGATCAGAAAAAGCTGTTAAATGTAGATAAATGCAAACAATTTTATTAAATCAGCAAAAAATTCACACAAGAAAAATTTGCAAACTTTTTTAAGTATTGAAGCAAGATTTTTCTCAGGAAAAGATGCCTAAAGATGATCCTGAAGATTAAGTTTTAGCAAAAAAATCAAAGCCTTGTTACCGCGCAACAAAGCTTTGAGTCAATGTGAATGCTTATTTTTTGCTGTTAATGTAATCAAGAGCATTCTGAACAGTGATGATTTTTTCTGCTTCTTCATCTGGGATCTCAACGCCGAATTTTTCTTCTAGCGCCATTACTAGTTCGACTGTATCAAGAGAGTCTGCGCCAAGGTCATTTGCAAAGCTAGCTTCAGGCTTAACTTCGGCTTCGTCAACGCCTAACTGCTCGGCAACGATTTTTTTAACTTCATCAAAAGTGGTCATTATACTTATTCTCTGTTTACAACCGAAAAACTTTTTAGCGTTTTTAATTTTATCGGATAAAGGTAGCTGTATATACATGATCGCAAATATCATTTAAAAAAATTTAAGCCCAAATTATCAATTTGCTGGATCATGGCTCATTTGACTGGGTTTAAAGTGGATTTTTAGTGATATTTTGCTGCCTCGATCTAACGTGGCTCTGTAGTATGGTGGCGGCTCACAAGATCACCATAGCGCTAATGTAATTATAGCTATAGCCAGTTTTGCTAGGACAAACCAAAACCCAATCTGCACCGAGCGCATTGGAGAGCGTGCCATCAATGCCATTTGCGCCGCGATTGGCTAGCACCGTAATTGGGCGATCGCTATTACTGTGAGTGGTGATTTAGGGGCGATCACTCCTGTCCTAGTATGTATTGTATATTAGGCATTAATGACTAGATCAAATACCTAAATCTCCAAATTTTATGTATATAAGGATTTAATCGTGATTACAAATGCTAGTAGCCTTACCCTTAGCACCCTCCGTCAAAACTTTGGCTTGAGGCTCGACACTAGCGATCGCTTTTTTGATGAATGGTTAAATAATGCATCGCCTCTAACCGAAGTGGAACTACAAGGACTAGATCGCCTCACTCGAAACTACACCTATCTCAGTCAAGAGGAACCACCCCTCGAAGAAATTGTTAAGCTTGTGGTTATATCACCATTGCTAGATTTAGCAGGATTCTATCAATTTCCTTTTTTGGTAAAAGCAGAAGTAAGTACCAATATCGAAGTTGCGGACGAAGCTAATGCTATAGCAGTTCAAGGTCGAATTGATATTTTGGTAATCCAAGATAGTTTTTGGATTTTGGTAATTGAATCAAAACCCGCAAGGCTCGATGTTACAGCAGGAATCCCCCAAGCACTTACTTATTTGTTGAGCGCTCCTAACTTACAGTCAAGTTGCTATGGAATGGTTACAAATGGAAGAGAAGTATTATTTTTGAAATGCGATCGCCATCAAAATACCCCTCAATATACGCGATCGCCTACTTATCGCTTGCTAGAAAATACAACAGAGCGTGTTCAAGTTTTGCAGGGACTTAAACAAATTGGGGTTTATATTGGCGATTTGAGGAGTTAGGCGATCGCCTCAACAATCTATCTTCTAAAGGCGATCGCTATTATTGTTAATCGCAATTTATGATGCGAATATCGCTAAACTGTCAGCAACTTTATCGGACATTATTGCTGTCGGAAATTATTGACAAAATGTCTGATACGATTTATACTCATATTCAGTTGTTTAGCAAAATCAAAGTTAGGTCAGGACTTGGGTAAGCTTCAATCCTTTAAAATAGATGGACTAGATCTGTTTTTTAATTCTAATGATCATAGACCAGAACACTTTCATGTGCGTAAATCAGGTGCATGGGAAATTCGAGTTTACTTCTTGCTTTGCAGTAAGGGTAAAGAATTGGTTTGTGATATTAAATATCCACCTAGCGCTCAACTAACAAGCAAAGAGAAAAATAAAATTTTAAAACTTGTTTTAGAAAATAAGTCTAAGCTTCTCATCGAATGGAAGCAAAAAGTATGTATTCAGGAGGATCGGTAATGTCCAGCCAACAGGCAATGACTGTTCTAGTACAAGATACTATGAACAAACATCTTGTATCCCGTTCTAAGACGGTGCAAGTTTTACAGCCATCTGACTCTCAGGATTTAGAATCAGCCCTAAATTTGTTTGTATTAGCTTCTGCAACTGGTTTACCAGAGATCGCGGATATTGTGCGATCGGCAAATCAAAAGCATCATTTGCGAGTGCTATTTATTAGAGAAGACATCGATCCCAATTGGTTGCCTCAAATGTTCGATCGCGCCAACCTCCGAGTGATGCGAAATACGCTTGTTCATACTAATTCCGTTGTACCTAAGAGGGTGATCAATGCTTGGACTATGGGAGCGCAAGAACAACTAATTGCTGATGCAACTGTGATTGGCGATCGCTTATTAGTTCTTAGCTGTGCTATGGAAAAGTTAGAGGTTCCTTTTGATGCATTACCAGCACTAAAGCGTATTTCTATCGACGAGCGTACTAACTTTACTATTGATGATGATGGTAGCTGTCTGTATTGGGAAAATGCCGATATTCATCTCGACCTTGACTCTTTTCGTTATGCTACTGATCCTGAATGGAAACAGAAGTTTGAATCTCTGAAGTCAAAGCATAATCAAGTTTTTGGCAAGGCGATCGCTACTTTACGCAAGCAGCATAATCTCCGTCAGTCAGATATTATTGGCTTAAGCGATCGCCAAGTACGGCGGATTGAGCAAGGTGATGGTAGTACAAAGGTTGATACGCTGAGATTGTTTGCTAAAGCGCATGGTATGGAGTTGGATGCTTATCTTGATGCTGTTGCTGATGCGATCGCTAGTGTGCCAGAAGAATTTAATCTGTCGTCCAACGTAGAGAAGAAAGAGCCAAAATCAATTAATGATCTATCGAAACAGAATTACTATAAGCCGTGATTTAAAGGCGATCGCATCAACAGTCTATTTCCTAGAGGCGATCGCTATTACTGTGAGTCGTGATTTCAAGGCGATCACGTTAACAATTAAAGATATATGTAGACTTTCTCTATTTATTAATCATTATCTATTTCTCCATAAATTCTTTAATAATTTTTTCGATCACATTATTCTCTATATCTGATGTGTCGGACTTGGAATAAATTGTCACCAAAACCACATTAGTTTCAGTTTTTACATAATAAATAACCCGATAACCTGCGCTTTTTCCCTTTTGAATATCGCTATTTTTGAGACGAACTTTAAATACTGGATTATTCAAACCAGAAATTTGATCGCCTAAAACTTCTCCTGATTTAAGCTGCTCAACCAGAGGTTGTAGATCTTTACGAATTGAACGATAACGTTTAGCTAATTGACTAAGATCTTTTTAAAACGAGAAGTCAGAAAAATTTCGATAGAATTACTCGACATCAATCCCCTCCCACATTTGAGATAGAGGAATAGTTTGACCACTCATCGCTTCTTTGAGTCCTTGTTTAATACCCTCGATAACAATATCATCAGGGGTATCATCAAGATCCTCACGGGTTTTTTCAGCCAGATATTGTAAAACTTCTCGCTGCTCATTCAGTGAAAGTTGATCGATCAAGGTAAAAATCTGATCTTTTGTAATTTGTAAAGTTAGCATAAGTATGAATTTCCTTAAGTGTTATTCATAAATTTAGCAAAATATTATTTTCTATTACCTAAATTATAATTGCACACCAATCCTCAAACTACTCATAAAATCCCGAATCAGCCGATCGCCTCAAGGCGATCGCTATTACTGTGAGTCGTGATTTATGGGCGATCGCACCAATAATCTATCTCCTAAATCGGGTGTAGTAATTTGTTGTCTCGTTTTGAATAATGAACTCTCTGGAGCAAATCATCTTATCAAGAACCTTACTCATATAGATAAAGATCATCGCTATAAGTGTTTTAGGGAATCCGATAAGGACTAGTGTTAAAGGCAATTGTAATGACTGTATAGGTTTCCATTAGTTTTTCAATAGTTACAGATTGTTTATATAAAATTTCTTGATAGTTATATGGAGCATTTCCCCAACCGACAAGACGAACAAAGCGAATTTCTCGTCCATTACCATCAACAAGTTTCCCATTCTTACAACTAGCATTTAGCTCAATGAGCTTTTGTTCAATTGTCATACCGTCCAACAAGGTTGTTACATAGTTTTGTGTTTCCCAAGTTGCCCATAGAAACTCGGTTAATCGAACATCTGAAGGCAAGCAATTGAATTGAGAATCTTGAGAATGGATCATACAGTTAGCTCCTAGTTTTGTGATTATACTTACCCCAAAATTATTATATTATATGAGATAAAGGCTTAATTGAGGGGTAAAACAACTTTCGCTCTCAACTAAAATATTTCCTTCCCAGTGAAAAACTAGACACTTGAAATTGAAAAGCCAACTTTCCAGTCTTCTGGGTTCCAATATATGTCTAATTTATGGGTGGGAAGGAAGTATTTCAATGTTGTCCACTCCAATGAGGTGCTATTCTCCTATCGCTTAACTATTATTGGTCTTTGCGCGGGACATATTCTCAAAGATCGCGGGTTGTGAGGATGGATAGGCGATCACTTGACATAGGTTGCTAGAATATAAAAAATAAACTTAAATAAAACGAACTAAGTTATGGGCATTCTAAGTAGGTTGAAGGATGTAGTAAGAGAACGAGCTGAAATGATGATTCGATATTCAAATCGCCCAGTCTCAGAGGTTTGGAACTGTCCTGAAGCCTTTGAATTTCTATGCAGTAAAAAATGGAATGACTTAAATCCAACCGATCTCCCAAACGTTAGACACTGTGGAGTATGCAGCGAAAATGTCTATTGGAGTGCCAATCCTGAAGAGTTTGTTGCTAATGCTAAACTTGGCAGATGTGTCGCTGTACCTACCCAAGGACTGCCCCTTGGAATAAATGAAGGACTAGGGGGTAGAGTGAGTCCTGAATATTATGAAGAGAGAAAAGAACACAGTGAACGGTATCAGTTTTGGAGAAGTAGTTGGAATCTGATTCTCAGTCAAGATCCATTTTTTATCATATTTTTAATTCGCAAAGGCTATCCTGATGCGCTAGAAATGTTTATTGAAATCGCTAATCATTTTCCAGAAGAACAAGAGCTTTTGCGCCAAGCATACCTATTATTATCTAAATCAGAGAGTAGTGGTGAGTTTGTACTATATCTGGTGGATATCGGACAAATTGACCTAGCGATCGCGATCACTAGAACGCTTAAAGACATCTCACAAGTGCAAAGTGTAATTTGGAAACTTGTAGAGATAAACAAGGTTGAAGAAGCTCTAAAACTATGTCCCATGATTGAGTCTAATTCTGCTAAATATAAATCCATCAGTCATATTGCTGACAAAATGGCAGAATTAGGACAAATCAAGCAAGCAATCGATCTCTATAATCAGCAACTCTACTATGCTCAAAATGGTTTTCAAGAAATTGAAGACAATATTCGCAATAGGATAACTTATTTGCAACCATTGGACATTTTTAATGATTTGTCCCTTGAGTTTCCTGTAGCAAAAGATCTGGCTGTCAAAGCTTTAGAATTATTTCCTGATGAAAGAAGCAGAAGAGAGTTTGCATTGTATCTCGTAAAAGTTGAGCGTTTCGAGCAAGCGATCTCTATCACGGAGACGCTCAAGGAAAACTCCAATTTTCTGAGACATATGGTGGCGACGTTAAGTGAAGTACAGAAATTTGAGGAGGCTAAGCAAGTTCTGCTGATGTGTGAATCTGGGAAAACTCAGGTCGATGCATTTGTCTGGATTGTCAGTAAAATGGAATCTTTCAAGCTACTTCAGAAAGCTATTGATTTCTGTGAATGGTATCTCGCAAATATCAGCAATATCCCAGACGATGCTGCACTTATAATTTCATCAAGATTAAACTACCTAAACCAAAAGATTGCAGAAAGGAATCTAATCTAGCAAACTACTTAGGGAGGTGCGGTTTAATAATGTACCAAAAAACTAAATCTAGAAATCTGATGCTTAGTTAATTTAGGGGTACTTTTTTTTGCTCGTCCCTTAGCTGTTTAGACTGCGTTTAGTTGGTGTTTCGTTAGCGATCACCGATCGCCATTACTGTGAGTCGTGATTTAGTGGGCGATCGCTATATTTGACAACGAAAAAAATAAGGATAGGCGATCACATAATATATAATTGTAACTAACTTCAAAACAGCAAACTATATGCTAGAAGCAAATGTTCGCGACAACCAAGAGCTTTCTCAGCTAATCCAACAAGCCAACTCTAAGCGAGAAGCGATCGCCTTAGTCCACGAAGGACAACCAAAAGCAGTGCTGTTAAGTCTGGCAATGTTTCAACACTTGATAGGGATTAGCGATCGCCGAGAACAGCTATCAAACGAAGGATTTGCAACTATGTCACGTCAACTTTTTACCAAATCTGGCTATGACTCAAGTGACAAAATTATGGAGTTAATTCAGGACGTAAAACAAGAAATATCTACAGAAAGAGAGCGAAGGCTAAATTAAACTACAAACTAATTCGCGCCCTTGTCGAGCAAACAGAGAAATTTGAATGTTTCACTCCAATTGAGTTCTTACAAAAATATGCCCCCTATGTCTAGATAAACTGATTTGTTTAGGCGATCGCTATTACTGTGAGTCTTGATTTGTGGAGCGATCATCTCTAAACAACTATTCTTGAAAATAACTATCGCAACTGGTGACGACCTGATTCCAAATTTCAAAATGCAACTCTTTATTGCGTTTCCGATCGCTTTTAATCTCTAACACTTGAGTTCCATTGGTATCTAGAGAACTAAGCAATGCTGTATGAAAATGTTGCCAATCTTGAATGAGAATATGTTGGCAGTCGTAGGCGCGGATGATCGGGGCAAAATCTAATCCGTGGGCTGTGCCGAAGAATTCTTCAAAGGTATTCTCAAATTTGGAAATTGGTAGTAAATCAAAAATACCGCCGCCGTCATTATTTAGGAGAATTACAGTTAAGGAAATATTGTATTTTTTGGCAGCTAATAATCCATTTAGATCATGATAGAAAGCCAAATCACCACAAATGAGAACCAGTGATTGTTTGCCTGCGCGATCGCATTCCCAAGCTGCACCGAGCGCACTGGAGAGCGTGCCATCAATGCCATTTGCGCCGCGATTGGCTAGCACCGTAATTGGGCGATCGCTATGAAAGAAAGTATCTAAATCCCTGATCGGGGTGCTGCTTGCCACATAGATATAGGTATGCTCTGGCAAGATTTGGGAAAGTTCTGCATAAACTTTGCCATCGAATAATTGATCGATTTTAGCGAGAGAATTGGCAATCTCATTTTCGGCAATACTTTCCGCGATTTCAAAATCTGAGCGCCATTGTTTATTGTGCAAATTATTTTGCCAAAGCGGTTGAGCATAGTTCTCTAAGTAATTGGCTAATTGTTCGCAAAAACTAACAGAATAGACATTCATCGCCTGTGTCAGCCCGTGGGTGGGGTCGCTATTGGTACTGCCGACTACGATTTGCTGACAACCAATATGTTGCTCTAGCCATAGCATATAGCTTTTGGAAGTGGGCATTGCGCCGAAGCGAATTACGATTTCGGGAGCATGGGTTTTGCAGAAGTTGGGCGATCGCAAAAAACTGTCGTAATAGCCAATTTCTTGACCAATTTCTTGATGACGCTGCGCTCCTGTTGCTTCGATCAGCAATGGATATCCTGTCGCCCGCGCCAAATGTCGGACTGCTTCTAAAAATCCCATCGGTGCGTCATATACACCGACTACGATCACGCCTTGGGGATAGCTGATAATTTGGTTTGCCATGGTGGCGATCGCTTCAGTATTTAGCGATCGCCTTCCTGCAATCATTTGACTGTAGGCGGCTCCCGATGGATTGCCAAACATCGCTTCAGGACTGATGATCGCTAAATCCTCTGGCACATCATCGGCAATGGGAATTGGTGACATCGGATCGGCAAAGGGAAAGTTCAGATGAATCGCGCCTGCGGGGGTTTCGCCTTTACCAACAGCGATGCTGACACTGCGACTGACCAGCGATCGCAAGTAACGCAATCGAAAGCCAATCATTTCTGGAGTTCCCACTTCAAAAAAGTAACGGACATATTTGCCATAGATATTAATTTGATCGATAGTCTGTCCAGAGCCGCAGTCACGCATTTCGGGAGGGCGATCGGCGGTCAAAATTATTAAGGGAATCCGACTATAATAAGCTTCAATAATCGCAGGGAAGTAATTAGCGGCGGCGGTTCCTGAAGTACATAACAGCGCCACGGGAGCCATCTGGACTTTCGCAACTCCCAAGGCAAAAAAGCTACTCGATCGCTCATCAATATGTACCAAAATTTGCAGATCAGGATGGCGATCGCGCAATTCTGCAAAAGCAATCACCAATGGAGTCGATCTGGAGCCTGGGGAAATGCAAACTGTTTTTACGCCTGAGCGATAGAGTTCTTCGGCGACAATGCTTGCCCAGACTGTATTCCGATTGGCAGTATTCATTGGATGATGGTTCCATTGGCGCTAAATTGGAGGCTGTAACCAAGTTCCGCTAACATTTGACGCAAGATTGGTAAGCTCAATCCCAATACATTCGTATGACAGCCTTCGATTTTCTCAATTAATAATCCCCCCAGTTTCTCCAATGTAAAGCATCCTGCACAACATAAAGGTTCGCCTGATTCCGCATAACTAGCAATTTCGGCATCAGTCGCATTGGCAAAATAGACTCTTGTAGTTCCATAACGCATCACACTGCGCCCACTGTTCGCATCAATCAAACAATGTCCTGTATAGAGTTCACAATAATTCCCACGCATTTTTTGCCATGTAGCGATCGCTATTTCCTTGCTATCAGGTTTGCCATAAATCATCCCATTCAGATACATGATCGAGTCACAACCCATAATCAGAGCTTTCTGTCCCGTGAATTCATGGGCGATCGCTTTGGCTTTGCATTGGGCGAGGGTCAGCACTAAGGATGTCGGATCGCTAACCTGAATTGCGTCTTCGTCAAAGTGACTGACTCGCACAATCGGTTTAATCCCCGCATTTTCTAAAATATTTTTGCGCGTGGGTGAAGCGGAAGCGAGGACAAAAATGGGCTGAGAATTCATGTTAAATAATCTAGTTCTTTTTTTGATTGAAACGTGATTGAGCTTTTGGAGAATAAAGCACCTGACTTAATAGTATAGCGGATTTTACTGAAATGTTTGTAAGGGGAGGCTATAGCATTATCTGGGTTGCCCTGCTCACAGCAGACTGAATTTCAGTTAGTGGAACCTGATGCGATCGCGCTAATTCTGCACAGTCCTCATATTCTGGTTGAATTGTCCAAAAACCATCACGCCATGCAATTTTAACCCTCGCTTTACCATATTCAGTTTCTACTTCAAGAATTTCCCGATATAGAATTTTCCGCTCTTGTAGTCGAACTCTAATGCCGAGAGTACTCGTTTCTCGAAAAAGAATTTGCTCACAAACAGCCTGCCGATCGCAATGACAAATAACTGTAATTAATGTCCCAGTGCGCGATTTTTTCATGCCGATCGCTTGGGTATAGACATCTAAAGCTCCATTTTGCAACAGTTGCTCCATTGTATAAGCGATCGCTTGCGCGGTCATGTCGTCAACTTGGGTTTCCAGAATGGCGATCAATTCAGTGGTTTGCCCAATAGTTTGCCCAGTGGTGTTTTTAGCAAAAGAAAACTCTTCAGAATTTAATCTTTTTTTTTCTTGCTCTTACCAATCCATAAACGCAATGCATTCGGAATTTCCAGATCCTGCGTACCTGCACCTAGCCCCACTTTTTTGATTTTCATTAAAGGAGCTTCACCAAACTTTGCACAGAGCGTAACCGAGATCGCTGCACCTGTGGGCGTAACCAATTCTTTCTTAATCCCATTATCAAACACAGGAACTTCGTGCAACTCCCATAATTTCAGCGTGGCAGGGGCGGGTACGGGCATTTTGCCATGATCGCAGTTCACATACCCGCCGCCCACAGGCAAAGCCGAACAATAGATTTTGTCAACTTCCAGCCAAGCAAACCCTGCACAGGTACAAACAATATCCACGATCGCATCGAGAGCGCCGACTTCATGAAAATGGACTGCTTCGGGCGCGATGCCATGCACTAATCCCTCGGCGATCGCTAATTCTTGAAATGTGGCTAAGCTCCAAGTCTCAATCTGCGCTGGCAATTTTGCATCACGAATAATTTTTTCAATTTCTGGCAAATGTCGATGGATAGAATGGATATGCGGTACAGCACTAGGCTGATCAGAGGGATGATCATGACTATGGGCGTGTTCTCCATGACTATGGCTATGCTCATGGGGATCTGTAACTGCAAAAGTTGGCGATTCTTGTGCAGGATCTAGCTGATTTATTAACTCAACATGAAGCTTTGTTGCCTGAATCCCACAGCGATAAACCGTTTCTGTCCATAGTTTTACTTCGCGATCGAGTCCTAATTTTTGGATGATATCTTGCAAATATGCCAAAGGTACACCCGCACTCACTAGCGCACCTAAACACATATCACCCGCAATCCCTGTCGGGCAGTCCAAATATGCAATGTTTGCAGCCACAGCTTAACCCAGTTGAAAACCTATATGTTACAACAATTCTAAAACTACTTGCTTAGTAAGTCGTTTTCAGGACATCTCGTTTTCGGGACATCTAAGGCAATCAATCAGACTGTTTTTTTCTTGATGCCAATCACACCTTGAAGATTAGCGCCAGTCCAAATCGTACTTTCGATAATCACGCCAGTTAAATTTGCCTTAGATAGATTTGCATTCTCAAAATTAGTACCAACTAGGCTTGCGCCAGCTAAGTTTGCATCGCACAAATAAGCTTGTTGAAGTTGGGCAACCCCAAAGTTAGCTTGTCGAAGCATTGCCATACTGAAGTCAACTTCTTGCAATTCTGCATGGCGAAATTTTGTGCCAATACAGATTGACTGTGACAAATTGGCTTTATATAAGGAAGCTCGACTTAAATCAGCCTGACTAAGATTTGCTTTGGTTAAATTAGCCATGCTCAAAAACGCATCGCCGAGAAAACTGTTTTGCAACTCAGCACGAACTAGTTGCGCTCCGCTCAAAATAGCTCCGCCCAAATTAGCTTTGTTCAGAATCGCTTGATTTAAAACGGCTTCGCTAAAATTTGCCATTAAACAACCAGCCATACTGAGATCCGCACCATCAAGTATAGCTCCGCATAAATTGGCGCGAGTTAACAAAGCACCTTTTAAGTTTGCTTTACTGAGTTTAGCTCCACTTAAATTGGCATTAGTTAAATTTGCACCACTAAAATTAGCATTACTTAAATTTGCACCACTAAGATTTGCACCATTAAAATTGCCTTTTATAAAGTTTGTGCCACTGAAATTAACTTCACGCAAATCAGCGCCACTGAGATTTGCAGCAGAAAGATTGATACCGCGTAAATCTACAGAGCGCAAATCGGCTTCAGTGAAA
>JANMFC010000459.1:0-2578 GCA_031377675.1 Pseudanabaena sp. OTE_70b_metabat_355
AAAGGGTTGCGGCGGGCTTTGCCCGTCGCAACCCTTTTGGGTTTTATGATGAGAGAGGAATCGCGATCGCCATTTTTGTGCCTAATTTTTCTTGGCTCTGAACATTGATCGTCCCGCCATAAAACTCAACTAAAGTCCGCGCAATGATTAAACCTAGCCCCATGCCCTGTTGTTCGTATAGTTGTCGCTCAAACTGCATATAAGCACCAATATTAGCAATTTGCTCTTGATTCATTCCCCTTCCCCGATCTTCAATCGTTAATATCCATTCAGAGTCCACAATCTGACTATTTAAAGAAACTTTAGTCCCTGCTTGCGAATATTTGAAAGCATTATCGATCAACTCCTCAATAATTTTAATTAAATCTCCTGATGAAATATTTAGTTCAATATCGACAAGATCTATTTCTAAATCATCCAAGCGATCGCATTCAATGGCTTTGCGATCGCTAATACTTCTAATGGCAATTTGAGTATCGGTGAGATATTCAGAAACAAATTTTTGATGCCCTTGCGATCGCAATAGAATTAGCCTGCTGTAAAGCAAATAATTTTGAATAAGTCGATGTAATCGCTGCGCTGAAGTATGAATACCTACAGCATATTCATAAACTTCACTAGCATCAATCTCTTCATTTTGCATCATCATCAATTCGGAAAGTCCCATGATGCCTGAGAGAGGAGTTTGTAACTCATGGGGCAGCGACATGGTAATACTGCTACGCAAAGCATCCATTTTTTCGGTAACAAGTTTTTCTGCGGCTGTTTGCTTATCAAGAAGTACAGCGATCGCGCTTAATAGTTCTTCTTTGGTGCTGGGTTTTTCCAAATAATCATCGGCTCCCATGTTCATCGCTTTGCGCTTGTTTTGACGATCTATTAATGAAGTCAAAAACAAAAAAGGGACAGTACTTAAAGCTTTATCTTGACGTATTTTTTCTAGGACTTCATAGCCATCAAGGATCGGTATCATCACATCACAAACAATTAAATGAGGCTGTTTCTCAATAGCTAGCTCTACGCCCTGTTCCCCATTTTCGGCTGTAATCACCTCAAAACCTTCTGCCAACAACAGATCTTCTATTGATTCACGAATTAAGTCTTCATCTTCAATTATTAATATACTTGTCATTTTGTATAGGTTTTGTGTAAGTTAGGTAAGTAGGTACTTAGCGCTATGTTTATTTTTCATGTTGCTATCTTACCCAAAAAAATTTAACCTTATCCAAAAGGCTAAATTTTTTGATGGTATTGTGTACAAATCTCGCGCAGAGACTGAAAAGTATTAATTTTTATATTTCCCATAAAAAAATGACACAAACAATTGCACCTCCGTTAACTTCATACGAAAGTGACCTTGATTTGTGGTTAGGTGAAGCGATCGCAATGTCAGCTAAATACGATTAAGTAAAATTGTAAATATTGCCCCCTTCGGCTGATTGTTAGTTACGGATATGACTCCATGATGCGCCTCTACGATCATTTTGCAAAAAAATAGCCCCAATCCAATTTGAGAAACTCCATACACAACATTGCCGACTTCATATTTTTGAAAAATAACCTGTTTTTGGGTGGGGCTGACACCAACACCACAGTCAATTACTTGAATCTTGATCAAATCGGGGCGATGGGGGTTCTCTGGGACAGCTTCGACCTTGAGCATAATCGGGCTGCGCTGAGGTGAAAATTTGATCGCGTTGTCGATTAAATTTTCGAGTACACGACGGAGTAGATGGCGATCGCCAGAAGTATAAACAGGTTCTTGGGGTAACTCATATAAAAGTTGAATTTGCTTACTAGACGCGATCGCCTCAAAATTAGATATCGCTTCTTGAGCCATTTCATCGATGTTGATCCGACCGTGATTAAGTACTAATTTTTTCGACTCGATTTGACCAATCGTCAAAATATCATCGATCAGCAGGCGCATCTGATCGACGGTGTTACCAATTTGCTCAATTCTTTTGTGGGCGCGATCAGGAATATCCATCGTCTTGACGGATTCGCAACCCAACAAAATGCCAATTAAAGGATTGCGGAGATCATGAACGATCGCTTGCATCATTTCCTCGCGCAAAAGCATCGTCTCTTGGATATGATCATACTGAGATTTGATCCGCAACATTGACCGCACCCGCGCCCGCAGTTCGTTGCTATTGATCGGTTTACTAACAAAATCATCTGCCCCAGCATCTAGACAACGGGCTAAGTCTTCTTTTCCTGATAAAATGCTAATGATAATAATCGGAATATGTTGCCACTGCGGATCGCTTTTGAGTTGCTGGCATATTTCGATCCCATCAACATCAGGCATCATCACATCCAGTAAAATGATAGCGGGATTAATTTCTTTAAGATTGGCGATCGCCTCAACACCGCTATTTTTATAATGAAGTTGATAGCCTTCTTTAAACAGCAGAATTTCGATTACGTCAAAATTTGACGATTCATCATCGATAACTAAAACTACTTGTTTCTTTCCCATGCTGATTTAAAGTTAAGGCGCTTAGTTATATAACTATCGCCAAATGTACTAGGACATAAAACCCAAGAATTGGGTGGCGGCGCGGAGTGCCGC
>JANMFC010000513.1:0-6094 GCA_031377675.1 Pseudanabaena sp. OTE_70b_metabat_355
CGCCCGCTTCGCGGGCGAATCAGCTTCTGTTGGTTCTATATTTAATTGCGCCTAGCTACTTATCAGGCGAAGGTATCAGAGAAAAGTCAGATTGTAAAGAAAAGTAAATTATTGCGATCGGCTTGATCTCCTCAGATTGTCCTCATTTTTGATTGATATCTTCAAGATTGTTCTCGTTCTTCCTTGTAAAGCGGAAAAAAGATTATGGTTGATTACCTAAGAAAAAAAGTTACTAAGCAAAGCTTTTGAGTTTATTGAATTAAATCTTTGCTGGGAGAGCATTTTAAGTTTTTTGTCCTGTACTTAGATTAGCATTAAAAATTAATTTATTTCAGTACAATTCACTCAATTTATACATTAGATCAAACGATTGACTGTTAGTTTGAATTTTGACTCATGAACTATACACAAAACGTTATTCTCCCCCTTTTACAAAGCTAACTTGTACACACAAGTCATAAACCCCAGTCAAGTCAACAATTAATCGCCCCCTAGCCCCCAATTCTGGGGGAACAAGAAAATCAAATTCTTTCTAAGTCCCCCAGAATTAGGGGATTTAGGGGGCTTATCGAAACGTAGCTAGAGAGACTTGTGTGTAAAGGGTAGCTTTACAAGTTGGGCTGTGGGAATCTAGACAATTCTTAAATAGTTTCTAATGACTTCGATCTTCTTGTTAATCATCCTTTAAGGAATTTGTAATATGCAAATATTCGAGCAGTTTTATGAATGTCATGTTACTGGAAATGAGTCGGCGATCTGGCAGTTGAAATGCCATTTACGGATTATTTATCGGCAATTCGGACAACAAATCGCGATCGTCTCTGTCCAGAACTGCGAAGTTGGTTGGTTTATTCCTAAACAGATCGAACAACTTGCCACACATATCGTTCGGATGTTTCAGCTTGATTCCGATCGCCTAACTTGGATCGAACGGGATCTTCATCACGCAAGCCGTCCCATCAACACAGAATATAGCGAGGTTTCCTTTGACTGGCATCAAGGAAATGCTACTAATCCTAAATGGAAGGCGATCGCGAATGCATCCATAGAATCTATCAGTTACGACGCATTTACTTGGAATCGCAATTACTTTAATCCTGATCTCGTAAGCGCTTAAGTGACTCAATTCTGCTATTAAACTATTATTTAACGAGATACTCTCATGCCTAAAACCTTTGTGAAATTAACATTGATGATTGCTGTTGAAGAAATTGATAATTTTCTCAGCGATTATCCCAATTACTTGCAACCAGAATATGCCTCAATGCACAATCCCAACTCTCAATCCAAAATGTCTAATACGGAACTACGGCAGCGATCGCTAGCGCATATTACCCGTCATATCCCCAAACGTTATGAGGTCATTGACTGTGACAAGGAAAGTCCAGAGAAGCCAAAAATGCCCTCTAATGTTGTAGAGCAAGGGCTACAGATTAAAGCTCTAGTTCAAGATGGCATTTTTCAAATCCTGCCTGAATATGCAGCATAATTTTTTGCAACATTATGGAAAGAAAGTTATGACTTTTACTACCACCAAAGCTATGTTTCCTCAGTCTCGTTACTACGGGGAATTTACACCGAATAACTTGATGTTTAATTCTAATTTGCAAGAATTCTCTTATCGGATCAGTATTATTTGTGCCTTAGAAACTGGTGGTAAGATTTCATCACAGGATGCATTCGCCCAAATTACAGAGCTGTGGCAGCAACTAGAACTATCCAAGCAAAATCTTGAAATATAAAGAAGGTAGATTGTCATCAGATTGTCCTCATTTTTGTGTTTTACGATTGGCAAAGTACAGTTATGGGGAATTTATGGGGAATTTTATGACTCAAGCAACTACTACCAAAACAATTCTGTTCATTGATGACGATGAGATGAGTCGTTGGTTGGTGCAATTATGCTTAGAACATCTTGCTGACTGGCAAGTAAATGTCGCCATTTCGGGCAGCCAAGGATTAAGAGCGATCGCAGAGGCGAAACCCGATGTGATTTTGTTGGATTTTATGATGCCCGATATGGATGGATTTATATTTATGAAAAAATTAAGGGCGGACGATTCACTCGCACCTATCCCTATTATTGCCCTGACAGCCAGTGCTAACAGATTCAGCCATCAAACATTTATAGATTTAGGATGCCAAGGTGTAATTAATAAGCCATTCATTACAACCACTCTTGGTTCACGCATTTCTAGGATATTAGGTTGGTAATGAATAAACTTTTACAACAGGTCGATCCTGATTTCGATGAATTTGAATCGGTTAATTTGACTAACTGCGATCGCGAACCGATTCATATTCCTAGTTTGATTCAGCCCCACGGACTATTGATCGTACTCACCGAGCCAGATTTGCGGATTGCTCAAGTGAGCGCAAATTCCTTTGATATTTTAGGAATTGAGACTGATGACTTACTCGATCGCCCTTTAGCCGAATTTACGGGTGAAGAACTAATTAAATCGATTCATGCTTGCCTCGATTGCCATTTTGAAAATCCCGATCCTCTGCGCGTTGACTTTTATGAATTGGTATTTAATGGACTTGTGCATCGCGCCCCCACGGGTGAAATAGTATTAGAACTAGAACCTTGGGAATCATTGAGGGGAAATGATTTGTTTCGGTTCTATCGCCAAATCAAATATATTCTTGCCAAAATCCAGACAGCCGAGAATTTAGCGGCTTTATGCGACGTAATAGTTCAGGAAGTACAAGCATTAACGGGATTCGATCGCGTGATGATTTACCGCTTCAATGAGCGGGGGGACGGAACGATTATTGCTGAAGTTAAACAGCCTGAACTAGAGCCATATCTAGGACTACATTACCCTGACTCAGACATTCCCAAACAGGCGAAACATCTCTACACCCTCAACTGGTTGCGCTTAATTCCCAATATGAATTATCAACCAACTGGTTTAGTCAGTTATGGACAGTCCAAAAGCTCGAAATCAGATCTTGAAAAAGCACCGCTCGATATGAGTTACTGTGCATTGCGATCGGTGTCGCCAATGCATATTGAATATCTGCAAAATATGGGTGTGACCGCTTCGATGGTCATTTCCCTAATTCACAATCAAAAATTGTGGGGATTAATCGTCTGTCATCACTACACACCCAAATTTATTCCCTACGAAATTCGCACGATCTGCGAGTTTTTGGGACAGTTAATGTCTACGGAGTTAACCAATAAAGAAGCTAACGAACATCAGGATTACAAACTCTATCTCAAAACTCTACAAAGTCAGTTTGTGGAACGTTTGAACAAAGCAACGGGACAAGCGACGGGATTTGTGGAGGAACTCGATCACGATCACGACGCGCTATTAAGTCTTACGGGCGCACAGGGCGCGATTATTTGCGATGGCGATCGCCTGATTTCGATTGGTGAGACTCCCGATGATGATGTCGTGAAATCTTTGCTGAACTGGCTACAGGATCGTTTCGATAACGATCTTTTTGTCACCGATAATTTGTCTAGTCTCTATCCTGAAATGGCGGAATATCAGGCGATCGCCAGTGGCTTGATGGCGATGGAAATTTCTCAAATCCAGCACCGCTATGTGATCTGGTTTCGTCCCGAACAATTGCAAACCGTAACTTGGGCGGGACGGCTCGATAAAACCGAGCGAGTTGCCGAAGATGGGACGGTTCTCCTCGTTCCGCGTCAATCCTTTGAAGCTTGGAAAGAAATCGTGCGCGGTAAGTCTAACCCTTGGTTGCCCTGTGAAGTGGAGAGTGCGATCGCACTGCGACAGGTGAGCGTGGATATTGCCTTGCGTCAAGCCCATGAACTGACCGTCATTAATGCCAGTCAACTGGTTATTGCCCGTCAATTGCAGCGATCTCAAGAGCAGGAACTTTTAATTGCTCAAATTGCGGTATATATTCGGCAATATCTAGGTATAGAAGAAATTATTAATGCGATCGTGCAGAAAATACGCACCTTTTTAAAAGCCGATCGCACGATTATTTATAAGTTCAATCCCGATATGACTGGTGGAATCGTAGCCGAATCGATTTTGCCACCTTGGGAAGGCTGTATGCACCGACAGTTCAGCGATGAAATATTTGCTGAAAACATGGGGGGAGAGTATTGCAATGGCAGAATTTTTGTCGCGCCTGATGTGCGTGAGGCAAATCTCAGCGAATGCCATCTGCAAATGCTAGAAGATTTTCCCACAAGGGCAAGCCTAGTCGTACCGATCATTCGCCCCAATGACCAAGATAATTCTCTATGGGGTTTGCTATGTACCTATCAATGTTTTGAGCCGCGTATTTGGGAAGATTCAGATATTCGTTTACTTCAGCAATTATCCGTACAGTTAGCGATCTCTATCCAACAAGCCGAACTCTATCGCGATCTCCAAACTAGCAATGCCGAATTAGAAAATCGAGTTGCGGAGCGTACTGCCGAACTTTTTAAACGTCAACAAGAATTTGTGGCTCTTGTCGAAAATTCCCCCAATGTGATTTTGCGTCTCGATCTCCAAATGCGTCACCTCTATATCAATCCAATCGCCGAAGCGAGATCGGGCATTCCTGTGGCTGCCTTTTTAGGTAAAACATTCCGTGAATTGGGACTTCCCCAAAAGAATGTGGATATGGCAGAAGCTGTTTTCCAAGAGTTGTTGGCGACAGGACAAAAACAACAGTATGAAATTGAATTTCCATCACCCACAGGATTTGCCTTTTACCAAGTAGAAAACATTCCTGAATATGATCCTGATGGCGAAATTGCCACAGTGCTGCTGGTATATACCGACATTACCGCCAATAAACTCAATGAAATCGCCCTCACCGAAGCCAACCGCCGTTGGCAATCGTTACTGAATAATGTGCGCTTAATCGTTGTGGGACTGACCTGTGAGGGCATCGTGGAATATGTCAATCCCTTTTTTCTCGAATCTACAGGCTATGAATTAGATGAAGCGATCGGCAAAGACTGGTTCGCGAATTTCCTACCCCAGACCAACCAAGAAGAGGTCAAAACAGCTTTTAGAGATTCAGTAACAAATGTCAATAACTTTCAGCAACACCATCAAAATCCGATTGTGACCAAGACAGGTGAAGAAAGAATGATTGATTGGAACAATACCATCCTGCACAATCAAGATAGTCAAATTATCGGTACTCTGAGTATTGGTGAAGATATTACCGAGAAGTTAAAGGTTGAGCGGGTCAAAGATGAATTTATTTCTATTGTCAGCCATGAACTACGCACTCCCTTAGCCTCAATTCGGGGCGCGTTGGGACTGCTTGCCTCTGGTGTATTAGCCAATAAGCCCGAAGTTGCCAAAAATATGCTCGATATTGCAGGGATCGACATTGAGAGGTTAGTCCGCTTAGTCAATGATATTTTGGACTTAGAGCGCTTAGAATCCAACAATGTCAACCTCGATCGCCAATGGTGCGAAACATCAGACCTATGCCGCCAAGCTGTCGAAACAATGCAAGCGATCGCCTCTGAAAGCCAGATCCAGATTATAAATAAATGCTCATATTCCCAGATTTTTGTCGATGGCGATCGCCTTATCCAAACCCTAGTCAATTTATTAAGTAATGCGGTTAAGTTCTCACCACCGCAAAGCCAAGTCCAGATTAGGATAGAACCCCTCCGCGAAGCGATCGTTTTTCATATCAGCGATCGGGGTCGAGGCATTCCCGAAAACCATCTAGAAAGTATTTTCGAGCGTTTTAACCAAGTCGATGCGTCCGATTCTCGCCAAATGGGAGGCACAGGTTTAGGCTTAGCGATCTGTCAAAGTATTGTGCAGCAGCACGGCGGCAAAATATGGGTTGAAAGTAAATTATCAGAAGGAAGTACCTTCTCATTCACAATTCCACACCAGAGAAAATAACGTTACGTGGAAGTCTGTAAAGCCCTCACCCCTAGCCCCTCTCCCGCAGGCTACCGTGTACACACAAGTCAAAATCACCACAAAAGCCCTGCAATAAATTGCGGGCTGAAAGCTAAAACCCGTTAAAACGGGTTAAAAACATCTCAAAAGCATATTTTATTCAGTCAGTTTTAACTGACTTTAGCTTTGAGCCAAGAACTTTAGTTCTTGGGAATTTGTGTGTACACGGTAGC
>JANMFC010000517.1:0-14007 GCA_031377675.1 Pseudanabaena sp. OTE_70b_metabat_355
AGACAAAAGTTTAAACGTGACGAGAAGCGTCACGTTTAAACTTTTGTCTGGACTACGTTAAATGCGCGAAAATGCTAATTCCTGATTTGGCATGATATTATAGGATTTAGTACTGCTGGGTAAGTAGTAGAGAGTAAACACTAAAATATCTACGCTGAAACATCTGCGTCGAGATATTCGTGTTTTTCCTGTAGTACACAAGCTCCGAACTAATGCATTCATCAATTGTTATTTGTTGTAGATAGCCTGTACCTATTGGCTATGGATCATACAAGTATCACTGATGTGTATAACACCAAGGGCATCGCAACAGTGATGCAAGTTTGCCATGATTAGGCTTGGTGAGATCGGTTTACAGATATAAACACTCAAAGAGTGGGCGATCGTCCCACTTTTTTGTTTTTTAAGTGAGTTCTTAGCCTTAACTTGGAATTAACTTAAAATTAGCGGTGATCTATCTTTTTAAGCTTGGCTGCAAAACTCTTGCCTAAATTTCTGAGTACAGCCTATTTGGGCTTCAAGTATTTCAGAGAAAAGTTTAAAAGTGCCACTTTGTGGCACTTTTAAACTTTTCTCTGGGTTTGGTTTTAGCAATTTGCGCTAAGACCAAACAAAAGTCAAAATCCTAATCTGAACCTGTCAAATTTATGACTCACCCTCTAATTCCGCAAATTTTTCAAATTGCTGAAGAAGTGGCCTCTCCCCTTGGGTTAGAGGTTGTCAATGTTGTGCTGCATACCAATAAAAATCCTGTGGTATTGCGGGTCGATATTCGTAATCCAGACCAAAACACTGGGCTGGAAGACTGCGAACGGATGAGTCGATCGCTAGAGCCAATCCTTGACGAGATGGATCTGATTCCCGATGCTTATCAGTTAGAAATTTCTAGTCCAGGAGTCGAGCGTCAACTACAAGACGATCGCGAGTTTATCGCTTTTAAAGGATTTATGGTGACGGTGACAACGGCGATCGCTGATGAAGGTAAGTCCAAAAGTTGGAGTGGACATCTAATCTCACGCAACGAAACCCATGTCAGTATCAGCGTCAAAGGTCGAATTGTTAATATCCCCCGCGATCAGTGCGATCGGGTTGAGTTATCACAAATGGAATAAGCAACATTCAGTAATCCAGATAAGAGGTTAAAAGTGCTGCTTCGCGGCACTTTTAACCTCTTATCTGGGTTTGGTTTTAGCGCAAAGCGCATTAGCATCACAAATAGCGAGAAATAGCGAGGAAAAATTATGTCATTGTTGAGTTTACCTGGATTGGGACAGATGGTTGAAGTGATTAGTAAGGAGCGCAATCTCCCCAAACACGCAGTTCAAACTGCACTGCGTGAGGCTCTGTTAAAAGGCTATGAGCGCTTTCGTAAGACCTATCGTTCTGATGGAATTAATTTTGAAGAAGAGCATTTTAATAACTTCGATGTGGAACTTGATCTCGAACATGAGGGATTTCGGGTGTTAGCGACAAAAGTCATCGTTGATGAAGTCAGTGAAGCTGATCATGAAATTGGATTAACTGAAGTGCGTGAAGTTGCTCCTGAAGCGCAAGCTGGCGGAACTGTCGTAGTTGATGTCACCCCAGAACAGAATGACTTTGGACGAATGGCGGCGATCCAAACTAAGCAAGTTCTTGCTCAAAAACTCCGCGATCAACAACGCAAGATCATCCAAGAAGAGTTTCAAGAAATCGAAGGTACGGTTTTGCAAGCGAGAGTACTTCGCTTTGAAACAACTTCGGTGATCGTCTCTGTCAGTAGTGGATTTGGACAACCTGAAGTAGAAGCGGAACTTCCTAAGCGCGAACAACTGGCTGGAGAAAGCCCCTATCGCCCCAATATGACTTTGAAGGTTTATCTTAAGAAGGTATTTGAGGGTTCACGCCGAGGTCCACAATTGTTGGTTTCTCGCGCTGATGCGGGGCTAGTGGTATATCTATTTGCCAATGAAGTGCCTGAAATTGAAGAAGAAATTGTGCGGATCGTGGCTGTGGCGCGAGAAGCAAATCCGCCATCACCTGCGGTTGGTCCCCGCACCAAAATTGCGGTGGATACCCTAGAGCGCGATGTTGATCCTGTTGGTGCTTGCATTGGTTCGCGTGGGTCGCGGATTCAGGCGGTTGTGGCGGAATTGCGCGGTGAAAAGATTGACGTGATCCGATGGTCACCTGATCCTTCGACCTATATCGCCAATTCCTTAAGCCCCGCCAGAATTCAGGATGTGCGGTTGATTAATGCCGATGAACGGATTGCTCATGTGATTGTGCCTGAAGATCAACTCAGCTTGGCGATCGGTAAAGAAGGTCAAAATGTGCGTTTGGCGGCAAGGTTGACTGGTTGGAAAATCGATATCAAGAATTCTGCGAAGTACAACTACGAAGAAGAAGATCGCAGGATGCAAGCAAGTTTTCCTACCGTTAAGGAAACACTGGAACCAGATGAAGAGGACTACGAAGAATAAAAGTGTAGCGGCGCAAAGCGCCGCTACACTTTTATCAAATTTGAAAATGAGGAATAGATCAAGTTGCCTCTAAAGTTGCATCGTCGTTGTGTTAGCTGCCAATGTATCGCCCTGCGCGATAATTTTTGGCGTGTGGTGCGTGTACCGATCGCTTCTCCTCATAATCCTCTTAATGAAAACGCGACTAAAAGCTTCCAGATTCAACTTGATGATGGTATGGGGCGATCAGCTTATGTTTGTAAAAAATTAGAGTGTTTGCAGATCGCCCAAAAGAAAAATCGTCTAGGGCGATCGCTACGCACTCCGATTTCACCAGAAATTTTTGATATTCTCGAATCACGACTTTAATGATTGAGCTAAAAGTGACGCGCCCTGCGCGTCACTTTTAGCCCCGACTAGTAACATTAATCAAATTTATGAGCAAACAAACAATTTTAGTTACGGGCGGTGCGGGTTATATCGGTTCCCATGCAGTCAAGGCGCTGCAACAGGGTGGTTATGAAGTCTTGATTTTGGACAATCTTGTCTATGGTCATCAAGATATTGCCGATACTCTTGGAGTCGAATTAATTATTGGCGATACAAATGATCGCGCTTTGTTAGATAAATTATTTAGCGATCGCGTTTCACAAAATCGTCCGATTAGCGCAGTTATGCATTTCGCCGCCTATGCCTATGTCGGCGAATCGGTGACACAGCCTGACAAGTACTATCGCAATAATGTCGTTGGCACATTATCTCTGCTCGAAGCAATGGTTGCCGCAAATATCAAAACCTTTGTCTTCTCTTCCACCTGTGCCACTTACGGTGTACCGCAGCAAACTCCGATTACGGAAGAGCATCTTCAAGCGCCGATCAATCCCTATGGTGCTACCAAGTTGATGGTCGAACGGATTCTGCAAGATTTTGATGTTGCATACGGCTTGAAGTCGGTGATTTTCCGATACTTTAATGCCGCAGGAGCCGATCCTGATGGTGTGATCGGTGAGGATCACAATCCTGAAACCCACTTGATTCCATTGGTTTTGCAAACGGCTTTAGGTAAGCGTGAGGCTATTTCGGTGTTTGGTTCCGATTATCCGACACCTGACGGGACTTGCATCCGTGACTATATCCATGTGACTGATTTAGCCGATGCTCATGTGTTGGGTTTGCAATATTTGCTTGATGGTAACAAGAGTGAGATTTTTAATCTTGGCAATGGCAATGGATTTTCAGTCAAAGAAGTGATCGATGCGGCTAAGGAAATTACGGGTAAGCCGATTAAGGTGGTGATGGGCGATCGGCGTGTGGGCGATCCACCTGCCCTTGTTGGTAGTGCGGACAAGGCGAGAAAAACTTTGAATTGGCAGCCTAAATATGCCGATATCAATCTCATCTTGCAACACTCATGGCAATGGCATCAAAAACGTCATGGCTAATTAGTTACTCCCTTCCCACTAAACAAATAGTCATATAAAACCAAAAGTTAGCGTTGCAGCGCTTCGTGCCGCAACGCTAATCTTTCACTGGGAAAGGAGTATGATAAGGAATTGTATATAAATCCTGTAGAAATCCCATTAGTTTAATCTGTGGAGTTAAATCTAATGACTCAAGCGATCGCCACGAATGTTCTAGACTTAATTCAGCCATTAGCTAATTCAAAAGCTTTGACTGATGAGCAGTTCATGTCATTACCTGAAGATAGCAATTGTTATGAATATGTAGATGGAGAGTTAGTCATTGTGGCAAATTCAGGTGTGGAGCATGGCTATTTAGCGCTTATTCTCGGATATTTTTTGACAGGTTTTGTGCGGACGCATCGGCTTGGTGTGACTTGTGATTCGAGTACCGCTTTTAAAATGAAGACTGGCAATAAGCGATCGCCCGATCTTGCGTTTATTGCTAAGGAACGGTTGCAAGGGCTAAAGCGTTTACCAAAGGGATTTTTTGATGGCGCTCCCGATCTGGCTGTAGAAATTATCTCTCCCAATAATACTTTTGAGGAAATCCATAATAAGTTAGTGGAGTATTTTGAGAATGGAACGCGCTTAGTGTGGGTGATTTTGCCTGATGAGGAATGTGTATTGGTTTACCGTAAACCTAAGCCTTCTAAGCTTTTGCAGTTAGAAGATAGCCTTGATGGTGAAGATGTAATTCCCAATTTTAATCTTCCTTTATCGGAGTTGTTTCAAGAGTTATCTTTTTAAATAAATGATGCAGACGACTACCTATAAATCTTTATTGCTTAAAAAATTAGGCAAAATGTTATATTAAAAAGATATTGATTGGGCTAAGTTGACCTATGACCATTGCAGCCGAAAGACCAATACAACAGCAGTTACTAAGTTTTAGCGATTTTATCATCCGTTATGGTGACAGTAACCGCTACGAATTGATTGATGGAGAGGTGTTTGATTTGGAACCAACTGGCTACCACGAAGAAGTTTCAGCTTTTATTACCACAAAAGTCTGCGCCCAAATTGATGCGATCGCTTTAAATTGGTTTGTCCTTCAGCGAGGATTATTACGTCCTTCTAATTTAGGTATGACGGCATTTCGACCTGATGTTATGGTTGTCGATCGCAATGAACTTGCAAAGGAACTACTTTGGTATGATCAATCAATCCTGACGCTGGGTAGTTCGATTAAGTTTGTAGTGGAAGTCGTTAGTAGCAACTGGCAAAATGATTATGCGCGTAAAGTCGAGGACTATGCAATTTTAGGTATTCCTGAATATTGGATTGCGGATTATGCGGGTTTAGGCGGGACTCGACATATTGGGAAACCGAAGCAACCGACTCTTTCTATTTGTACATTGGTGAAAGGAGAGTATGAAATTCAGCAGTTTCGCGGCAATCAACCGATTACTTCTCTCACATTCCCCAATCTGAAACTGACAGCCGAACAAGTTTTAAAGGCTGGTAGATAAAGTGCTTTGTACAGCTTTGTACAATGTTTGCTTCGGCTAAGTCTTTATAGCATCACTTACTTTTTAGACTTACTCTAAACTCGTATTAATTAAAATCTAGATATGTCAAAATTGACTAAGTTCTATTGGGAGACAGATTAAGATGACAACGATCGCAGATGTAGTTGCTTATGACCAAGAGGGCAAGCTTGCCTTAATTGTTGAAGCAAAAGGTAGAACTCATACTTCGAGTGATTGGGCGATAAAGATGCGGCGCAATATATTGGCTCATGGATTAATGCCCTTTAGCCAATATTTCATGCTTGCTCTTCCAGATAAACTATACCTTTGGAAGAATATTGATAATAATATTGATTTGATTGAGCCAACATACGAGACAAACTCTGAACCTTTGTTTCATGGCTATTTCAAAAAAGCCAATTTGAATCCTGAAGATATAGGAGGGCGATCGTTTGAATTGATCGTGACATCATGGATCAATGAGCTAGTTAATCTTGGTATTGCTGACGAACTTCCTTTAGAGCAGCGCAAATTACTCGTTGATTCGGGGCTTGTCGCGGCTTTGAAAGGCGGGAGTATTGCGATTGAGCAACGGATATGATCTTTGTGTACGTTGAGACAAACTTTATTCTTGAGATGGCTTTTTCACAAGAACAAGTTGATAGTTGTGAGGCAATACTCTCGCTATGTGAAATCGGAAAAGCCAAGCTGATTATCCCATCCTTCAGCATTGGGGAATGCTTTGAGGCGCTAGTTCGTAAAGCCAAGGCTAGAAAGGAATTAGCCTCTAAAATTTCTCAAGAGCTAAGGCAGATTTCCCGATCTGGTTCATATAGAGAAGAGGTTTCAGCAACACAAGGTATTACGGCTTTGCTAGTCAGAAGCTCAGAGGAGGACGAAAGCAGGTTGGATGTTGCCCTAAGAAGAATATTGTCAATTGCTGAAATTATCCCGCTTGATGCCTCTGTGATTGCGGCGGCTGAGAGTAGCAGAAGGACTTATACATTGGGGCATCAAGATTCAGTTGTTTATGCGTCTGTAGTTGCCCATTTGCGGGCTTATCCTTCTGAAAATAGCTGTTTTTTAAATCGTAATAGCCGCGACTTTGACGATCCTGATATTGAGGCAACGCTGAATGCAAGTAGTTGTAGGATGTTGTTCAGGTTTGATAAAGGCTTTGAATATATCTCTAATATTACTAATCAATAGCAATGCGATCATTGCGGTGTGCCAATTGTGTTAGGTTATCCTGAGTCTGCTTCAGATAGAGCCTTACGAGATATTGCTAAGGCGATCGCGTAGCCTTGGTGATCGCCCAACTTGATCGGTTGTGGAGGGGATAGGCAGATTATTTTTCAGCACAGTTTTATCAATATTATGCTAAATTTAGCTGAATAAAACTTTACTCAGCTAAATTACCCTGCAAAAATCTTGTTATTAAACTTATATGGTTGCTTTATCTCACAAGTTGTGTGATATTCATTTTGTATAAGTATTTATCCTGCAGTCTGCAAGATAATACATAGTTGGGTGTTCCCGTTAGGTTCTACTTTCCTGAAGGCTCCTAAGAGAATTCTTGCTTTAAGTTTCAATAATAGACTTAAAGAATTGAATTTGAGAGATTAACGTTGTTTTGTATCTGAGAGGTTAAATATGCGTACAAGCTTAATGTTCAATGTAACTTTGGTTACTTTCTGGTCTGTTTCAATGTTGTACTCTGCTGAAATTGCTACTGCTCGTCCAACAGCAAACCAAGTTGAAGCTTGGCTGAAAGTAGGAGCAGCAGCACTTGGTATAACTGGAACAGTATATGGGGGGTACAACACTTTTTTAAAGGATGGTGAGGTTCAACGAAATCTCACAGATAATCGTGGGAAGGTTCTATTTGCCTATACATCTAATTGTAGGGATCGCACTAATGTGCCAAGGTTTTGGCAACATAGAAATAATGGAACAGCAGTATCAATAGTTTCCCGTGCTTTTCCAAATGACGTTCGCAGTCAAAAGCAAGCAGTCCTCAATCTTATAAATAGGGCTTGTGGTTCATTTTAAATATCTTGTTCTACTTGTCTGATCGCTTTTAATGTACTATCCGATTTACGCGTTACCCGACCCGAATAATCTCCTGACAGACACTTTGTGTTCATCTTAACCAATTGCTTTTGGTTTTGTCCGTATGTATTGCAAGGTTATAGTGCGATCGCTGACCATGTGGGTGCGTTTACTAAATGTAACGCGCCTTATTTGTTGCAAGTGTTTAGTGTAAAACCCTCCAAGCTAGAATAAATGGGTCAATTCGCAACAAGGTCAAATGTATGGCAGTTCGTCAACGGCGCTACAGCAAAGAAGCATTAGCTCGGCGTGGGCAAGAACTCTATGAAGCTAGCATTCGACAGCAAGTAGAATCTGGTAATACAGGCAAAATCGTAGCGATCGACATTGAAACTGGAGCCTTTGAAGTCTCCGATCATGTTTTGCCAGCGACTAACCAATTATTCAAGCGATATCCTGATGCTCAACCTTGGGTTATCCGCATTGGACATCGTGCTGTTTATCACTTTGGCTCACGGAGTTTAGTGAAATCCAAATGATGCAGGGAGTTGTGAATCAGCGCTGTGAAGCAACACTTCCATTGGTTGTAGGTAATGCAAATATTCTTTGGGATGGGCAGTACCGTGAAATAGATGTTGCTGAATCAGAGACTGATCCTTTGATTGGAATGTCACTACTCTACAAGTATGGATTACGGATAGATGCAGTTGAAGGAGGTAGCGTAAGAGTTGAAGCATTATGACGCAGAATGAGCAGTGCGATCGCCAATCTTGTAGTGTGCGTTGTTTTGTTTTAACGGAATCAATCTATTCCGAGAAGTTTTTGGTCAGTTATAATGCCAGATAAGAATCTAGGAATTCACAATCATGGCAGTCCATCAACCCCGCTATAGCAAAGAAGAATTTGCCCAACGTGGCGATCTAATTTATCAAACGCAAATACGCCCACAGGTCGAAACAGGTAATCATGGCAAAATAGTTGCCATTGATATTGAAACTGGAGATTTTGAGGTAGCTAATTCACCGATGTTAGCAGTTGATAAACTTTATGAACGCAAACCCGATGCTCAACCTTGGGTGATTCGGATAGGACATAGAGCCGTCTTCCGTTTTGGCAGTCGCAGCCTGAGAAAAACCGTATGATGTTTGGTTTTGTCAATAATAATTGTGAAGCAATTATCAAAGTTGCAGTCGGTCGTATCGGTTCACCCAAAATAGCTTTTGATGCTGTCATTTGATGCAGATCCATTAGTGGGCATGGGCTTGTTGTATGGTTTTAAACTTCAGATTGAGGCAATTGAAGGTGGGTGCGTTACAATTGAAGCCTTGAATTAGCTACCAGCGTCCCGCCGCAGAGACAAATAATTGATAAGCAATCACACATTCTATATGTATTTTTCTATGGTCATATCATAGTTTTTAAAATTACCACAGAATTGTCTTTGCACAAGCAATTGTTCTAAGGCTCAGAGCTTGTCAAAAATCCTTAGCAGGAGTTTTAATGAAAATTAAATTGAGGAAAAGGATTGAACCAATGAGCTTGAAATACAAACTGTCGGATTTACCAACTGGAAGTGAATCAAGGCAGAGCCACATCGAATTTATTCGCGTAAACCTAGAATTAATGCTAGCCGTAGCATGGAATGGCTACGAAAGCGAAGGAAGAAGCGCAATCGTCATTGACGTGAACCTATCCAAAACATCACAAATTGGCATAAATCCATATCAACGTTGGCTGATTGAAAATCAAGCAATTTGTTCTGAGATACGGGGCTGAATTCGTTGAATAATATCATCACGGTTAGGCAGTGTTTTTAGATCATAAATCGCTTGAAGATTTAGCCAAGAAGCCGCATCGCCACCAAAAAAACGCGCTAATCTTTCCGCAGTATCAGCACTAATAGAACGACGTTCCTTAACAATTTCGTGAATACGAGATGGAGGAACATTTAAAGCTAAAGCTAAAGCATTGACACTCATATTAAGAGGAGCGAGAAAATCTTCCCGTAAAATCTCGCCTGGGTGAACGGGACGCATTTGATTAATTGGGCGATTAGTCATAATAGTTATTTATTTATGAGTGATAATCAACAATTTCAACATCAGTAGCAGCATTATTTGTCCAGACAAAACATAATCGAAACTGGGAATTAATCCGAATACTATATTGTCCTTTTCTGTCGCCTTTTAACGCTTCAAGTTGGTTGCCTGGTGGAGAGCGCAGGAATTCCAAAGTTTGGGCGGCATCCAACTGAGTCAACTTCCGAATCGCACTATCTTTGAAAGCACGAAAACGGGATGGATCACCTCCTTCAAACAGCGATCGCGTATGTTTGCATCGGAAAGATTGAATCATATTCAAATACTATTCCGTTTCGCGTAATATGTCAAGGAAGAGGATTTTGGATGTAATTCTCTATCCAAACAAAAAAGTCACCATGATTTACACAGTGACTTTCTTTTATTGCGCCTTTATTGCGCTTTTTGGTTGCGAATTTTGATCGCGCCTATACGCTGACCTTAGAGGCTTTAACCTGATCAAGTAAGCTGGTGAGAACATCACCCTCGATCACTTCTGTTTCCAAAAGTTTTTCGGAAATAGATTCTAGCAGATCACGATTTTCCTTGAGGATAGAAAGCGCACTAGCATGGGCATTTTCGACAATGGTTTTGATTTCCTTGTCGATCGCTTCAGAGGTTGCAGGACTGACATTCCGCGCCATTTCCATACCACCAAGGAATTGATTTTGTTGCTTTTGATAAGCAAGGGGCCCGAGTACTTCGCTCATACCGTAGCTAGTTACCATTTTTTCCGCAAGTTCCGTAGCGCGTTGAAGATCATTTGATGCACCAGTGGTAATGCTACCAAAGATAATCTCTTCTGCCGATCGCCCACCGAGGAGAGTCGCAATTTGCGCTTCGATTTCTTCTTTACTCAACAAGAAGCGATCTTCTGTTGGTAGTTGCAAGGTATAACCGAGTGCCGCCATGCCACGAGGGACAATTGAGATTTTCTCAATCTTGCCACTACTAGGATTGAGTGCGCCTACAAGAGCGTGACCAACTTCGTGATAAGCGACAATACGTTTCTCTTTCTCATTGAGAACGCGACTCTTCTTCTCTAGTCCCGCAACCACCCGTTCAACGGCTTCGGCAAAGTCTTCGAGTAAGACCGTTTCACGTCCGACACGGGCTGCGAGTAAAGCTGCTTCATTGACGAGGTTCGCCAAATCAGCGCCAGCAAATCCAGATGTGCGCGTGGCAATCACCGCTAGGTCAATGTTGGGATCGAGGGTTACTTTCGCAGAATGGATTTTGAGAATTGCTAAACGTCCACTCTTGTCAGGGCGATCGACTAAGACTTGGCGATCGAATCTACCTGGACGTAGGAGAGCTTGGTCAAGAGTTTCAGGGCGGTTGGTTGCAGCGAGAACAATGACCGTAGTTCCATCAACACCGAATCCATCCATTTCGGTAAGCAATTGATTGAGAGTTTGTTCTCTTTCATCGTTACCGCCGTACATGGCATTACTAGAGCGAGCTTTACCGATCGCATCAAGTTCATCGATAAAAATAATACAGGGTGATTGCTTTTTGGCTTGCTCAAACAAATCGCGGACTCGTGAAGAACCGACCCCAACGAATAGTTCTACAAATTCGGAACCAGAAATACTGAAGAACGGCACGCCCGCTTCACCTGCGACCGCCTTGGCAAGCAAGGTTTTACCAGTTCCAGGAGGTCCAACTAACAATACGCCTTTAGGAATCCTTGCACCAATTTTGGTGTATTTCTCAGGGGTTTTCAGAAATTGGACAATTTCTTGGAGTTCTTGTTTGGCTTCATCGACACCAGCCACATCGGCAAACATGGTTTTGGTGGATTCACCTTCGACATAGACTTTGGCTTTGCTCTTGCCAATCTGTAAGCCACCAGGAGCGCCACCGCCACCATTACGGCTGAACAGTTGGAAAATACCGACAAAAATTAACGGTGGAATTACCCAGCTAAGTAATGTACCGAACCAGCCTGTTTTCGCAACAGGTGCTGCCGCAAATTCCACGCCACTCTTTTCCAGACGTTCGGGCAAATTCAAATCAAAAATCGGTGTTGTCGAGATCACATCGCCTTGAATTTCGGGGCTAACGCCCTTTAATTGATAGCTGATTTGATCCTGTCCGATATATACTCGCGCTACATGCCCTTCTTCGACTTCATGGACAAATAGGCTATAGGGAACACGCGGTAAGGCAGGAGCAAACAGATTTGGCAAAAATATATTTATAATGAGCAATCCCGCACCAATCAGCAAAAGCACATTGCCGATTAGTCTTGCACGCGATCGCTTGGGGTCTTCTTTTTTAACAGCCATTTTTTAAAAGGTTACGATTTGTTACTGAAGCCATTATAGGAACGTTGGTAGCCCTTGACTAGATCGTAAACATAGGGATAGCCGCCTGTATCGCTAGGAAGATAAAATCAATAAATTTTTCAAAAGTTCTGCTAAGTAGGACTTTTGAAAAATTTATTGATATGAAATGCTTTAATTGTTATTTAATCCCTGCGCCGCAATCCATGCGGTAGTCCATGCATTTTGAAAATTAAAACCACCCGTCACCCCATCAATATCTAAAATTTCGCCTGCAAAAAATAACCCTGAGCAAATTTTACTTTCCATCGTCTGAAAATTCACATCTTGTAAACGCACACCGCCACAAGTGACAAATTCATCTTTAAATACTCCTTTACCCGCGATCGCATATTCACTGGCAGTCAAGACATTCGTGATTTGCTGAATCGCTTTATTAGAAACATCCGCCCAGCGCTTTTCTGGTTCGACTTCGGCTTTATCTAGCAAATATTCCCATAGGCGTAACGAGACATCAACGGGACAATAGTTCGATATAAACTTCTTAGGCTGATCGGTTTTGGCACTCAATAAAATTTGCTTCACTGCTTCCCCTTTGAGAGAGGGAATCCAATTAACCGCTAGTTTGGCTTGATAGTTGCACTCATGCAATTCCCTAGCCGCCCATGCTGACAACTTCAAGACAGCAGGACCACTCAAACCCCAATGGGTGATTAATAATGCGCCCGACTGCTCTAATTGATTGCGTGATGATTTCTTCTTTTCAGCACTAGCAGAACTGATCAACTTAACGATCGCAGGATTGACACTGACACCTGCAAGTTCATGGAGTTTAGAATCTTTGATATTAAATGTAAATAGAGAAGGAACGGGTGGTTCTAGTTCATGTCCCAGCGATCGCGCGATCGCATAACCTGATGGACTACTACCTGTGGCGAGTAATAGGCGATCGCATAGTAAATGCTCACGATTTTTGAAGGTTAGATCAAATTTATTGGTTCCTAAATACTCAACTTTTTGGACTAAAACATTGGTAAGGATAACAACGCCTGCTTTTTTTGCGGCAAACATTAATGCTTCGACAATTGTTTCTGAATCATCGGTGACAGGAAACATCCGACCATCGGCTTCGGTTTTCAACTTCACGCCCTCAGCATTAAACCAGCGCACAACATCAAGGGGCTGAAATCGTGAAAAGGCTCCCCGTAAAGCTTTGCCGCCTCTGGGATAGTTCTGGACTAGTTGCGAAGGTTCAAAACAGTGATGGGTGACATTGCAGCGTCCGCCGCCTGAAACACTTACCTTAGCAAGTGGTTGTCGTCCCGCTTCGATTAAAGTTACATGGGTATGAGCAAACTGTGCTGCATGGATCGCGCCAAAAAATCCTGCTGCACCACCACCAATTACCACAATTTCTGTATTTCGCATCAAAATTTCGCATCAAATAACTAATGTAAGACTTAATATGTAAGTAGCTGGGCATAAGTCGGTGTGAACCTCCATGTCGTTACTTTTTCTAATGATAACGCTCCCCACCATGCCGAAGTTTCTACTTTTCCACATCATAAGCATGAAGGCGATGATATTAAGGAATCTCCCGAAATTATTCTGTATGAGGTGCTTTTAGAAATTGCTCAAAAACAGAGATGATCATTTAACAAAAGGCGATCGCCTATCAATAGTTGCTAGAATATTAAATATATCTAAATATCACAAATTTATATTTAGAGACAAAAATTTATCAGTAGTTTATCAGTATAAAGATGTCTGAAGCCCTTCAAGATTTTGTTGAATTCTATGCCACTTTACAGGGTGATGAAAAATCAGAATCTCAAATATTTTTAGATCGATTTTTTCAAGCTTTTCACCATAAGGGGGCGATTGAGGCGGCTGCAGTATATGAGCTAAGGGTAAAAAAAGGCAGCGCTAAAGGTAATACTGGCTTTGCTGATTTAGTTTGGAAACGTCCTGAGACTAATGGTAAGGGCGGCGTTTTGATTGAGATGAAAAAACGGGGTGAGGATCTTAATAAACACGCCAATTCAAGGATGAAATGCAACGCCTAGAGATCTTTGCATAAAGGGACTCATAAGGATATTCTGATATTAATCACAACCATCAGGAAATCCTCATGAGCTTTAAACATCTTACCACCACAGAAAGAAGTGAACTGTATAAACTGCGGGTAACAGACAACCTATCGATGTCAGAAATCG
>JANMFC010000538.1:0-16963 GCA_031377675.1 Pseudanabaena sp. OTE_70b_metabat_355
CGCGAAGCGGGCGAATCAGCTTATTTTGGTTCTTGTTAAAGACGACGCATTGCGCCGTCTTTATGTTTTTAGCTGGCTAGATATTCCTGCATTCTCGTTTTACGCTTCCGCAGATAATCCATCGCTTGACGTTCCAATTGTCGAACTTGCTCACGACTGAGATCCATGCGCTTACTGATGCTCGCAAGGGACATCTCTTGACCATCCTCCAAGCCATAGCGCAAAATCATCACTTGACGTTGCTTTTCAGGTAGCTCTTTCAGCAAGCTCTGAATATCACTACGCAGAGACTCACGCTCTACATAATTGTCAGGCGATCGCCCTGTATCTTCCAAGAGTTCCGCAAGTTCTGTATCTTGATTGTCGCCAATGCGAAGATCGAGCGAGATTGGCTGACGCGATAACGATAAACATTCCCGAACTTGATCGGTTTTGATGTTTAATTCGTAAGCTATTTCGGCGACCGTAGCAACGCGACCAAGATCTTGCGACAGTTGCCGCTGGGCTTTCTTGATCTTGTTCAGCTTTTCGGTAATGTGAACGGGTAAGCGAATTGTCCGCGCCTGTTGAGCGATCGCTCTGGTAATCGCCTGACGAATCCACCAATAGGCATAGGTTGAAAATTTAAAACCCTTAGTTGGATCAAACTTATCTACCGCCCGCTCTAATCCCAGCGTTCCCTCCTGCACTAAATCAAGTAGCTCCAAATTACGCTTTTGGTATTTTTTGGCTACCGATACTACCAAGCGCAAATTTGCCTCGATCATTTTCCGCTTGGCTCTCGTGCCAATCCGAATATGGCTCTGCAAAACCTCTGGCTCTAGTCCAACCGCTTCCGCCCACTCAATCTCAGTTGGTAAGCGATCGCTATTTTGGACAATCTGCTCTTGCGCCTCAAATAACAACATCATCTGCTGTACTTGCTTGCCATAAATAATCTCCTCTTCATTACTGAGCAGAGGAATCTTACCGATTTCATGCAAATATGTGCGAACCATGTCAGCAGACAGACCGACCTGCTTGTTAGCTTGCCTATCCACTGTTTTTGGTGTGGTTTGGGTCAATGGTTCTTCAGACATATCGTTCCTACTTTTTTAAATTAAGCTAAATTTTGCATTTTTTAAATTCACAATCATAAACTTTTGTAAATTTAAACCTCTAGGTTATTATTTACCCAAAGTGAATTTTGTAATATAAAGAGTTAACCTTTCTTTTTCTAACTGCTAGGGTTACATATTATTACAACTTACCCAGAAAAGTCAAAGGGCGGCTAACACTATCTACCTAAAGATTTGAGAGCGGATTTAGTAAGACTTGACTAAGTATTTATACTCATTGCCATTATTTTGTGAATAATTACCTCATCGGCTTTAACAGCGTCAATTTCACAATCATTCTCAAATAACTAGAAACATTGCTGTAATTACTTTAAAATTACAATTACTGAACCAAACATTTCAAAGATATAGATACAATCCAAGGTAGTTAAAAGAAAGACTAAAATTAAAACAACTGGTTCAAGTGACCAGAATGGAGAGGATGGCTTAGCCGATACTTAGGAGAGCTTAAAAGCTGGAATCGGTTGATTAAGTTAAACATCTGACCTCCAAGATTAATTCTTGATAACTAAATTTGATAGTTAACTTTTAGTAATGGTCTCTAACGCAGCGACTAAATTATTCCAACGAAGACGAAGAGATAATACCGTGAGTTCCTAGCGAACGAAGATGAAACCTAAATAACTTAGGGTGGACTCTACAATGATTATTCCTTGCGATCGCCTTTGTGTATCTTTAATTTTGCTTAAGATAATGCTACGGACAGGCTCTGTGAGTCTATTAATCTTAGGTAAGAGTTTCTTGATTAATTGTCACCAATGATTCATTTGGGTAGTCCGCTAGTTTGATCATTTTTGTGGTTAGAAAAAGATGGCAATATGTTCCATCTAGTCGCTCAATTGGGTGATGTTAAATATCAAAAAGAGTGGATCGGAAACAGTGGATCAGATTGAATTTAAGTAGCTAACAAGCTAATTTGCTTACTTTGCGAGCAAATTAGCTTGTTAGCTTATTAGTTTAGTTATTTAATGTTATTATTTTATCAATATGAAGATTCTATAAGTAGGGAACTTGTTTGTCCCACTGATCGATCTGAAATCATGATTAGAGATTAGTAGGGTAATGTTAATTTCTATATAAAATTTTCATAAACACACCTTGGATCATTAGAAAAAAATGACTACAAATAGGATTTCAAGTAAGACTTCAACCAGACAGGCGCTTAATCTCACGGCGACCTTGTTGTCCGTTGGCGCAATATGTTTATCACCCATAGTCGCGATGATCGCTTTAGTACCTGAGTCCTTTGCTCAATATGGCTTAGGATTACCAAAATCCGCAGGTTCAGGTGGTGCAACCAGATCTGATAAACTCCCCGAAATTATGATGCTTGTCCCTGAAGACGGTGCAAAATCTTTTGCGACTCGTCCGACATTTTACTGGTACATTGCGCCGCCTACCCCAGAATCGTCAGCTTCAACTACAGAATCTAAGGTTGCTGAAGTCCAGCCGACATCTAATCAGATTACCTTTTTCTTACGCGATGGTTATGAAAAGGTGTCTAAGTCAATTTTCATCGCTGAAGGAAAAATTGATAAGCCAGGATTATACAAATTTACATTGCCTGAAAATTCACCTGAGTTAGTCACAGGCAAGGTACAGCGTTGGCAAATTCGCTGGCAATCTAACGGCGGTAATTCACAGATCAATGTCTATGCTCCGATTCGCCGCGATGAAGATCTGGTAGTTGCCAAAGCGATCGCCTTGGCAAAAAATGATCTGGAAAAGGCGCGGATCTTTACCAAAAACGCCTATTGGTATGATGCGATCGATGCCTATACGAGTTGGCTGGTCACAAATCCTCAAGATCAGGTTGCCAAAAAGGAGCGCGGAGATTTATTGAGCGAAGGTTTGAAATCAAATACTGCTTTTAGTAAGGAGCAGCAAGCTAATATCGCCAAATTATTGGTTATGTTAGACACAAGCACCCCTACAGCAATCAATTTGGAGGCTAAAGCGTTAAGCTCTCCTATCAAACAACCATAAATAAGGCGGTGCAAAGCACCGCTTTTTTGTGTCTGCTTGGTAAATAGGTAAGCCCCCAATAAGCTGATTCCCCCGCGAAGTGGGGAATCAGCTTATTGGGGTTCTGTTTTTTATTAAACCACTCTACTTATACCCATTCACAAAAGTGTGACTACACTTTTGTGAATTAAAAACCAAATCCAGTAAGGGTTTTCAAATAAAGAAAGGGCTACGCCATTTCTTTATTTGGTATTAGAAAAATTGGTAGAGCAAAATGATATGATGTCCGCAAACTACTGATGTTTAAGGTTGTTGAGATCTTTAAGGCAAAGCTATGGCAGAAAATTCAGGTAACTTTTGGGGAGGTTTTCTATTCGGAGCGGCGATCGGTGGCGCAGTTGGAGCCTTGGTGGCGATCAAACTTACCGAACCCGAAGATGTAACAGGCGATCGCCTATCCAATGATGATCGACTTCCCAGCAAACCGCAGAACTCTAATGAATTTGCGCGGCGCAACCTCGAAAAGAAAATTGCTCAGCTTAACGCGGCGATCGACTCGGTTAGTCAAGAGCTATCGGTCGCTGAGGGACATAATGGGCGCAAACCAACGGCGATCGAATCACTGCGCGATTTGAATGAATCTAATGGCAGCAAGTAGTAAAGCCTAATTAAATAATGTTAAAAAACCTGATTCTCACTGCATATAAGTAGAATGATGGTAACTGTTTTTCTGAATTCTCTAACCTTCTCTAACCTAAATATTTCCTATGGCAATTATTCTTGGTACGCTTAGCTCGTTTATCTCAATTTACTTGGGATTACTATTTATCCGAGTATTGCTAACTTGGTTCCCCAATATTGAATGGTCTAATCAACCCTTTGCCGCCCTTAGTCAGATTACCGATCCCTATCTCAATGTATTCCGTTCGATCATTCCCCCACTAGGTGGTATGGACTTCTCGCCCATGCTTGCCTTTCTTGCGCTCAGTTTCTTGCAACGCGCACTTGCACCTTTTGCTTCAAGCGCGAGTATAGGCTTTTAATGTAAGCTTATTTTTGACACTTTGGGTTCACGTTAGGAAATATACATGACGGGTTTGTTAGATTTGAGCGGTAAAACTGCTCTTGTGACTGGAATTGCTAATAATCGCTCGATCGCTTGGGGCATTGCTCAGAAGCTACATCAAGCGGGTGCAAAGTTAGGTATTACTTATTTGCCTGACGATCGCGATCGTAACAAAGGTAAGGTTGCGGAATTGACCGATCCCTTGACACCGAGCTTTTTGTTGCCTTGTAATGTTCAGGATGATGCACAGGTTGACGAACTTTTTGCCGCCGTTGCTGAGAAATGGGAAAAAATTGATATCCTCGTGCATTGTCTTGCTTTTGCGAATAAAGAGGATTTGTCGGGCAGCTTTACCGATATTTCTCGTGCAGGTTTTCAATTAGCACTTGATGTAAGTGCTTATTCGTTAATTCACCTATGTCGCGCTGCTAGACCTTTACTCAAAGATGGTGGTAGCGTGATTACACTTACCTACATCGGTGGCGCAAAAGTTGTCCCTAACTATAATGTGATGGGGATCGCTAAGGCGGCGTTAGAGATGAATGTGCGTTATTTGGCTTCAGACATGGGACCAGACAATATTCGGGTCAATGCGATTTCCGCAGGACCAATTCGCACGCTTGCTTCGGCAGCGATCGGTGATTTTCACAAAATGCTACATCATTACGAAGAAACTGCACCATTACGTCGTTTAGTCACCCCCGATGATGTGGGTAATGTGGCGACTTTCTTGGGCAGCGACCTATCTAGTGCGGTGACTGGGCAGATTATTTATGTGGACGCTGGCTACGAAGTAATGGGTGCTTAGTATTTCTTAGTTTAGTGTTTCTTACAAGACAAGTCTTAAAAAAATTCCCATGCAAACGGATATCTTCAAAGAGCTATTTCCATTATTTGATGCAGCTAGCCTCGAAACTTTGGAATGGCTCCTCGCTGAAGCTGTAGAACGAGACTATCCTGCGGGACGGGCTGTGCTAATGGAAGACGCTTGGGGCAATGCTGTATATTTCATCCTCTCTGGCTGGCTAAAAGTACGATTTTTGCGAAGTCAAGACGCAACCACACTGGCTGTGCTGGGTAATGGTGATTTTTTTGGCGAAATGGCAATTCTGGATGAGTCTCCCCGCTCAACTGATGTGGTAGCCTTTACGCCAGTGCGGGTGCTGAGTATTCCTGCTCAAAAGTTTATTCAATTTTTGTTTAAAGATCCCCAGTTGCATCATCGGATGTTGCAGTTGATGGTGCGGCGATTACGCAAAACTAATCAGCGCACTCAGTTGCGGCAACAGGTTCCTGCGGTGAGAATTGCGGCGGTCTTGACTGGGCTAGCGGATACCTATGGTAGTAAAACTGATGCAGGTATTGATATTTTCAGTTTGCCAATTCAGGATATTGCCGATCTCTCAGAGGTGAGTCCTGAAGACGCAACTAAGGTGTTAGATAAGCTGAAAGATAAAGGTTGGATTGCGATCGATCCTAAGCGTCAGGTTTTGACGATCGCCAACGAAAAACAAATGATGCAATTAGCCACATTCCGTTAAAAAAGAGAGCCTTGCAGCGCAAGGCTCTCTTTTTTTTACTAATTACTCCCTACAGATAAAATCAAGAAGCCGCGCAACGCTACTTCTTGATTGGGAAAGGGTTAATGTCATGAATTATTCACGTCTTCAAAGCCTTATAAACACAAACTTGTAGGGGTTGAGCATTTGCGCCACTATTTTTATACTCCCAACGATCATTTTGAAACGCAAATGCTCAACCCTTTGTGCTTTCATCGATAACTTGTCCCTGCGTTGCGAGGTTTGGGCAGAGCATTCCCAAGCTAAAATTATCTGAAAAATTGTAGATTTCTGTGGGAATGCTCTGCCCCTACAAGAGGATCGTCTGATGCGCGAATAAATAAAGACACTAACGGGAAAGGAGTATTTACTAAATTGTCAAAACTAGTTTTCCTGTCATGGAGCCAGTCTCTAGTAACTGATGCGCTTTAGCAGCATCCGCTAACTGAAATACTTCACTGACATGAATCTTGAGTTGACCAGCATCAAACAATTCAGCACATTCACTGAGAATTTTTGCTTGTTGAATTTGCAGATTGATATTACCTAGCAGCATTGGTGTCAGCATTAGCTCAAAGCTAAACCGAAGATTGCGAGTACGCGCCACTTTCCAACTGATATCGGCAGGTGGTTCGAGAATCGTTACCAGATCGCCGCCGATTTTTACAGCAGGAAAAGTTTGCTCGATGAGCTTGCCGCCAACCGTATCAAAAGCTAAATCTACGCCTTCACCATCTGTCCATGCGATCGCCGCTTCGACAAAATCAGTTTGCTTATAGAGAATTGGTAAATCTGCACCTAAATCGCGGACAAATCTTGCCTTGGCTTCCGAGCCAACGGTAGTACAAATCTTTGCACCGCGAAGTTTAGCTAGCTGAATAGCCACATGACCGACACCGCCTGCGCCTGCGTGAATTAAGACATTAGCTGATGGGGCAAGATTACCGCGATCATAGAGCGCTTCCCAAGCTGTAAGTAGAACTAAGGGCGCGGCGGCGGCTTCTTCAAAAGTAAGGGATTTAGGTTTCGGGGCGGCGAATTTTTCGTCAATCGTAGTTAACTCGGCATAATTGCCTTGATGCGCTCCTAAACCACCGTTACAAAAATAAACTTCATCACCAAGTTTAAATTTGGTAACACCTGTACCGATCGCTTCGACAATCCCCGCGCCATCACAGCCAAGAATTGAGGGTAGGCGATCGGGATGAAATGTACCGCGACTACGCAGCTTAGTATCAATTGGGTTGATCCCAGCCGCCTTGAGACGGACAAGAAGTTCGGTTGGGGACTGAATTGTTGGTTCGGGGATATCCGCAAGCTTTAATACATGGGGATCGCCTGCGCTGGTCATCAAAATAGCTTTCATTGTTTTTTGAGGAAAATAGCCCAAAGCTTTAGCGCACGCTAAAGCTTTGGAGTTTTATATCTAAGCAATCATTTAAAAATTACTTTGTGTAGTCAAAGACTCTAAGAGATCCCCCTCAATCCCCCTTAAAAAGGGGGAAGAAGAAAATTCAATTAATTCTCCCCCCTTTTTCAAGGGGGGCTGGGGGGGATCTATTCTAATCGCGCTCAGCTAATTCACAACAGATGCTTCCTTATTAAATGCAAACTGCTGAAGAATGCGATCGCAAATTTGACCACTAGATAAGCCAAGCGTATTAAAGGACTGCTCTGGAGAAGCGTGTTCCACAAGGACATCGGGAACACCAACACGATAGATGGGAGCCAAGATGTTTGCCTCATTAACTGCTTCTAGAACCGCGCTACCAAATCCACCCATCAAACAACCTTCTTCTAAAGTGACCACCTTGCCGATTTTTTGAACCAAAGGCAGAATTAGTTCTGTATCTAAAGGCTTGGCAAAACGCGCATTGACCACTGTGGCGCTGATACCATGTTCATTTAACAGTTCCGCAACTTGCAATGATGGATAAACCATCGAGCCGTAAGCCAAGAGCAAGATATCTTTACCTTCACGCAAAACTTCCGCTTTGCCAATTGGTAATGGTTCCCAATCTTCATCTTGCATGGGAACACCGATGCCATTGCCACGAGGATAACGCATCGCGCTTGGTCCATTGTGGGTTAAACCTGTAACGATCATGTTCTGCATTTCGGCTTCATCCTTAGGAGCCATCAACACCATATTGGGAATGAACCGTAGATAGGCGATGTCATACATCCCTTGGTGAGTTGGTCCATCCGCGCCGACAATACCTGCACGGTCTAGACAGAAGAACACAGGCAGATTTTGAATGCAAACATCATGGATGATTTGGTCAAAGGCGCGTTGCAGGAAAGTGGAATAAATCGCGGCGACAGGGCGCATTCCTTCACAGGCTAACCCTGCGGCGACAGCGATCGCATGTTGTTCAGCAATACCAACATCAACGAATTGATTAGGCAGCGCCGCTTGAAACTTATCGAGTCCAGTACCCGTAGACATCGCCGCCGTGATTGCCACGATCCGTTTGTCATGCTCAGCCAGTTTGATCAGCGTATCTGTAAATACTTTGGAATAGCTGGGAGGCTTGGGCTTACTGGAACCTGAAGATTTCGCCTTGCCTGTGGATAGATCGAAGGAATTTTGAGCATGGTAGCCGACGCGATCGGCTTCCGCATAGCTATAGCCCTTGCCCTTGGTGGTAGCGACGTGAACCATGACGGGACCTGTTAGGGTATGCGCCATTTTGAACGTATCGATCAATTCACGCAGATTGTGACCATCGACAGGACCAATGTAAGTAAAGCCTAGCTCTTCAAACACGGCTCCCAGCTTGTTCTGCACCATTGTCAGAATCTTGAGATTATCCTTGAGACGCTCAATTTCGGGGCTGATTTGTTCACCAACAAAGGGGATATTCCGAATTTGATCTTCGAGATTGTTGGTAATAAACTTCATCGGTGGGCTGAGACGCATACGGTTAAGGTAGCGAGGAATTGCGCCAACATTGGGTGAAATCGACATTTCATTGTCGTTCAGCACCACCAATAAATTTGTTTTAGGAAGATGTCCTGCATGGTTAATGGCTTCAAGCGCCATGCCGCCTGTCAACGCACCATCCCCAATGATCGCCACAGTTTTGTAATTATCGCCTTGCAAATCACGGGCGATCGCCATGCCGAGGGCTGCCGAAATACTTGTGGATGCGTGACCCGCACCAAAATGGTCAAATTCACTTTCGCGGCGATTGAGATAACCCGCAATCCCATCTTTTTGACGTAAAGTATGAAAACGGTTATAGCGTCCCGTAATCAGTTTATGGGGATAGGCTTGGTGTCCCACATCCCACACCACTTTGTCGCGATCCAAATCTAGGGTTTGATATAACCCCAAAGTTAGTTCAACCACCCCAAGCCCCGGTCCAAGATGTCCGCCTGTGGCGGCGATCGTTTCTAGATGTTTTTGACGAATTTCGCGGGCGATAGACTCTAACTGGGCGATCGTCAGACCATGTAACTGGTTGGGATGTGTAACTTCACTCAAGCGCATATTGGCTGATTTCCATAAATGTGACTTGTTCTAGTTTAACTGACTCATAACCCACATGAGTTTATCGCGATCGCAATAATATGACCGAAAAGAATGATTTGTTGATTTTAATTCTCGCAGCCATGCTTGATTATTTAATTGGTGATCCCGTAAATTGGCTCCATCCTGTACAGGTGATCGGCTGGATCATTGCCAAATTCACAAATTTAGTGATCCTCGAAGATCCCGTTACCCACCAGCGTATGCCCCGATTTTCACCCTTAACAATGAAAATATTAGGAGCGGTTTTAGGGAGCAGCATGATTTTGGGTAGTGGATTGGGAGTTTGGCTGATCGCGATCGCCTGTTCCCAAGTGCATCCAATCTTAGCGATCGCCGTTTCCACAATTCTATTAGCCGCCTGTTTTGCGGGGCGCAGTCTCCGCGATGCAGCCGAATCGGTCGTAGGCGTTTTACAAACAGGCGATATTACAAGGGCAAGAACAGAACTTAGTCGTTATGTGGGGCGCGACACAGAAGATCTTTCTGAGCCTGAAATTTTACGCGCTGTGCTGGAAACTGTCACCGAAAATGCGATCGACGCGGTTACTTCACCATTATTTTATGCCTTGCTCGGTTCCCTATTATTTCCCTATGGCGGTGTGACTTTGGCGATCGCCTACAAGGCAGCTAGTACCCTCGACTCGATGGTGGGATATCGCGAAACACCATATAGTGATTTGGGTTGGTTTAGTGCCAAAACCGATGATATTTTGACTTGGATACCCTGTCGCTTGACGGTGATTACCTTAGCTTTACTTTCAGGCAAGCCCTTTTATGTCTGGAAAATATGCCAAAGGGATGCCAAAAAAGACCCTAGCCCTAATTCAGGTTGGAGCGAATGTGTTTATGCCGCGATCTTGCAAGTCCAGTTAGGCGGCGAAAATCGTTATCGGGGAATAGCCAAACATAAGCCTTTGCTAGGAGATGCGATTGAGGCGATCGCTATACCAAAAATTCAAAAAGCTTTATCTCTGACTCGTATTTGCTTTTTAGTCTGGCTTAGCCTTGCAATTTTTGGTTTTCATCGCTAAATCTACAGGACTAAATTTACAGTGCGATCGCCTCTAGTCAAACCCAAACAAAACCCAATAATCGCGTTGGTACTAAACAATCAGCGATCGCTATTGCTTGAGGATGCTGATTATGATAAGCGATCGCTGTCAATGTTACAGAAAATTGCTGGCGCTCTCAAACAGAAGTTGAGATTAAGTTTTCAGCGATCTCGTCTTGAGATGATTGGTTGTTTATAAGTTGCATTCATTTTGGGTCAAATAATGGACTAGGTTGTCGATAAGGCGTTGATACCTCTCTATTGAAATATTGCCGATCGCTCCAATTACATTTTTATTAGGGATGACGGTTAGAAAGCTTAATCGGATAACGGAAGCACTAGTTAAGCCGCTTAATTCAAAGTCAGCATCATTGGGAGAAATGATTTCGTCAAAATTGGGAATATATTGCTTTATTTGGGTACTTATTCCACAAATTAAAAGGTCTTGATATTTTGGCATTTTCCTGAGAATTAATGCAGGGCGATTTTTGATGGCTCCATTGGATTGTGGAATAGGGGTAAGAATAATTTTACTTTCTTGCATAATTGCTGTTGTGTTCCTTGATTAGCTTTAATGGGTACTCAGGTTCATCTTCTCCATAGCACTGTTCTAAATTCTGTAAAGAGAAGGATTCCAGATTATCTTCTTGTTGAGATAGGTTGCTATCAATGTTGATGGAATTAATGATTTGTTGCCAAAGTTCAACGGGGACAATTACATCGATTGTTTTGCCTTCGATGTTGGTGACGTAGCGGATACCGTTATCTGTTAGTGCGTTTGGTGTTGCGATCGCCATGATGATCATCCTCTTATCATGGTTATATTCTATATCGCTGATCGCTAAATCTACAGTGCGATCGCCTAAATCATCATTATCTAACCGCGATCGCCTTTCATCAAACCCAAACAGAATCCAATAATCGCGTTGGTGCTAAGCAATCAGCGATCGCTCTTGCTTGAGGATGCTGATTATAATTTGCCTTTGCTGTCAATGTTACAGAAAATTGCTGGCGCTCTCAATCAGAAGGTTGAGATTAAGTTTTCAGCGATCGAGCATTGAGGCGAGTTTGGTGTAGTTGCTGTTTTGAGTTTTGGCAAATTAAGGGAGATTATCATAATGATCTCGGCAAGTTAGACTGGCTTCTTGTATAGTTGAGTGTGCGACAAAATACTAAATATTATGAACGTGAAACTTACATTACATGACTAAACAGCAAAGAATAGCTAAGGCGATAAAAGAAGTTGTGTCTGAAATGATGGAGCGAGTCATGAATCGCGTTCTAATTACCGATCCTTTTATCAAAGAAAAGCATCGATCAAGCAAGCCCTTATACGCAGCGTTAGTCCCTGACGAAATTTTTAAAGGCTCACATTTTGAGAGGAGATTTGTAACTCCATTTGGTTCCCTATGGGAAAAGCTTGCCCAAGTTGTTGCCATTGAAGCTCATGGGAATTGTCAAATGGGACATACAATCGATGGCACAATTGGAGAAGAAAGTTTGAGAAGAATTCAGGAGATTTTAAATAGATTAGAACATAGCAAAGGTAAAGACAAAATCAAACCTGACTGGGCTGAAGAGTTGAAGTATATTCAGAATGGTGGCGGACAGCCAATTCCTGCAAGTGTTGTGTGTGATATTTTTATTCAGAATGAAGAAAATGGAATAAGATATGCCTTTGAACTCAAAGCTCCTTTACCAAATAGCGATCAAACCAAAGTAAGTAAAGAGAAATTATTTAAGCTTTTGGCAATGGAACCAAAAGTTGTTGATTATGCCTACTATGCACTACCATATAACCCTTACGGCATGAAAAAGAACTATAAATGGAGTTTTCCAATGAGATGGTTTAATATGCATGAGGACGAATCGGTACTAATTGGTGATGAATTTTGGGAACTGATTGGAGGAGAAGGAACTTATAGTAACTTTATTACAGAAATCAATCTATTGGGTAAGGATTTCAGAGAAAGGATTTATCGAGAATTTTTAGGGATTGAACCTCCTCTAGATTTTGAAGAGAATGTTTTAAAATAGTTAAGTAAGATGTATCCGATGAATAATACTAGATTTACATTTATTGACCTTTTCGCTGGAATTGGCGGATTTAAAATGGCGTTAAGCAATAACGGGGGAAATTGTATCGGATTTAGTGAAATAAATAAGGATGCAATCAATACATACTGCGATAATTTTCAAATTGAACCAAGCTATAACTTAGGGGATATCACTAGAATCAAAGAGTTACCTGTTCATGACTTTCTGACTGCTGGAGTTCCTTGTCAAAGTTGGTCAATTGCAGGAAAAAATCTGGGGTTTGATGATGATAGAGGACAGTTATGGAATGATACAATTTATCTGCTTCAGCAATCTAAGCCCAAAGCGTTTATCTTTGAAAATGTAAAAGGATTAGTTGATCCTCGAAATAAAAAGGCTTTATCGTATATTTTAGAAAGAATACAAAAAGCAGGGTATTTTGCTAATTATTTTGTGATTAACTCTTTTGATTATGGCGTACCACAAAATAGGATTCGTATATATATAATTGGATTTAGAGAACAGAAGTATTTGCAAAGATTTATACTGCCAAATCCTAGTAATAAGCAGCTAAAACTTGTCGATATATTAGATGTTGAAGCTACGAAATTAACACCTAATAAAATTGTTCAAATGGACTTATTTGGAAATATTGTTGAGCCTAAAACAATGAGTCTTTCAAATACAAATGGATTCAATGATTACTTTTTATTTAATGATCTTAGAAATGGTCATACAACAATACACTCATGGGATATTATTGACACTACTCAAAGACAAAAAGATATTTGTCTGCTATTACTCAAAAATAGACGAAAAAGTGCTTATGGGGAATTAGATGGGAATCCATTATCATTACTTCACTTTCAAAGTCTAGATCCATCCATCAAACAAGATGAAATTGATAAACTAGTTGAATTAGACATTTTAAAATCTGAAGAATATAGTTTTGTTGTCAATCAATATAATACAAACTATTTAACAAAGGATGAAAAACTGTTTCTTTCATTTGCAATCGATGGAAAAATTATCATTGACAATTTAATTTCTCAAAGAGTATTTAAATTAGAAAAAATATCAATCGAAAAGACAATTCAATCTCTTAAAGACAAAAATATTATTGAATGTAATGAGATTCGCTATGATTTTAAAAATACCAAAATAAGCACAGGACTATTTGGAGTAAATCGTATATTTCTCCCCAATTCTGATATTTTTCCTACTCTAGTTGCAAGTGACACAAATGATTTTATAGCCTCAAAGACTATAGAAGCATTAAATCACGATGACTTTAAAAATAAATTCATTAAAGAAATCTACGAATCTAAAGAATTTAGAAAAATCACTAAAAGTGAGGCTTGCCAAATACAGGGATTTCCCAAAAGCTTTAGATTGCCAGAGCCAAGAGCCAGATGGATGAAACTGCTTGGAAATAGTGTTTCGGTTCCTGTAATTGATAAATTGTGTAAAGCAATTATTGAGACTGGTGTATTTGAGAACGATCAATCTATTGATTTAAAAACAGAAGATCAATTAGCAGAAGATTTTTGCAGCGATTTGTGACGTTGTGGAATTAGAGGCGATCGCTTTAGTCAAACTACCAAACAATCCTAACCAAATTCGCAGCACAAATATTCTGGTCACAACTCAAAAGAGCCACCTGATTTCCCTGTCCCTGTACCACCAAAGCCGTTGATACAATCTGGCGATCATGCATCTCATTAATAGAGATGAGTTCCACACTTTTCACAATCACCTCAGCATCAAGTGGATAAATAGAAACTCGTTTATCTTGCTTCACTACCTTTAACAAAACATCAACAGAAGGAATCGAAGTCTTACCACAGCTAACAATCCATACCGATTCCGCCAAAGCGATCGCAGGTAAAATCAATTCACTACTTGAATCCGCAAGAATTTCTTTGGCAGTCACACCTAAACGAGAATTACCTTCCAAAAACCAAATTAAAGCGTGAGTATCAAGAATATATTTCATATTGCTAGAATCAAGCCCACCCAAGAGCATCGTCAATATCACTATTAAACTCAGCATCTCTAAAATCAGCTTCAGTCGATTGTTGAGAACCTGAAAACATCCCAAACGACATAAACTGACTAGCAAATTTGACTGACTCAGGTTTAAAGAAAGTCACAAAAACTTGGCTCTCCGTAATATCTTGGGGGATTTCCGCTAACTCGACTTTACCGTTCCGATACATTCCTTGGATTGTCTGTAACATAATCGTTTGCGCTGGGTAATTTAAGCGATCGCCAATCAATTGTAGCACTACAACATTTTAGCTAATATTCTCAGTAATTTGTGACGTTGTGAGATCAGGGGCGATCGCTTTCATTGACTGGAATTTGAGAGTGTTTTGTGGAGAACATTACACAAAACAGAAAAGAGAGGGCGCAACGCGCCCTCTCTTTTCTGTTTTGTGTTTAGAATGATTAAAGAGCCGCAGCAAGCTTCAATTCATTGGTTTCCAAAATTTGTTGTAACTCTTCAGCATCAACGGTTTCACGCTCTACGAGATCCTTGGCAATGCGATCGAGAACATGACGGTTATCAATTAGAAGTTGCTTGGCTCGGCGATAAGCATCGGCTACCAAAATACCAACTTCATCATCAATCGTAGCGGCGGTTTCTTCGGAGAAGTCACGCTCAGCAGCGATGTCACGACCAAGGAACATATTCCCATTAGAACGACCGAGAGCCACAGGACCGAGTTTTTCACTCATCCCGAAACGCATCACCATTTGACGCGCAACCGATGCAACTTGCTGCAAGTCACTAGATGCACCCGTGGTAACTTCTTCTTCACCAAAGACAATCTCTTCAGCGATGCGACCACCAAGGGCTACAGCCATCTGATTTTGCAAATAAGAGCGGCTTTGCATTCTCTCTTCCGTAGGCAAGAACCATGTCAAACCACCCGCACGACCGCGAGGAATGATCGTTACCTTTTGGATCGCATCATAGTCGGGCATTAAAGCACCAACTAGGGCATGACCCGCTTCATGGTAAGCAACTAATTCTTTGCGCTTTTCGCTCATGACCCGATCTTTCTTTTCGGGACCAACCAAGACGCGATCAACGGCATCATTGATTTCATCCATCGAGATTTCGGTCAAGTTACGACGGGCTGCCAGAATTGCGGCTTCGTTCAATAGGTTAGAAAGATCCGCACCTGTGAAACCAGGAGTACGGCGAGCAATTTTTTCGAGATCGACATCCTTCGATAAGGTCTTACCGCGTGCATGGACTCCGAGAATCTCTAGACGACCTGCAAAGTCAGGACGATCCACAACTACTTGGCGATCGAAACGACCAGGACGAAGTAACGCTGCATCCAATACATCAGGACGGTTAGTTGCCGCGACAATGATGATGCCTGTGTTACCTTCAAAGCCATCCATTTCCGTGAGCAATTGATTCAAGGTTTGTTCGCGCTCATCGTTACCGCCGCCTAAACCAGCGCCACGTTGACGACCGACTGCATCAATTTCATCGATGAAGACGATGCAAGGTGCATTTGCTTTGGCTTGCTCGAACAGGTCACGCACACGCGATGCGCCAACCCCAACGAACATTTCTACGAATTCTGAACCAGAAATACTGAAGAAAGGTACGCCTGCTTCACCAGCAACGGCTCTCGCTAGCAAGGTTTTACCAGTTCCAGGAGGTCCAACTAGTAATACGCCTTTAGGGATTTTTGCGCCGACAGCCGTAAAGCGATCGGGATTTTTCAAGAAGTCTACGACTTCGGTAAGTTCAAATTTGGCTTGCTCAATGCCAGCAACATCGGCAAATGTCACCTGTGTTTGTGGTTCCATCTGCACACGAGCGCGAGATTTGCCAAAATTCATAGCTTGGTTGCCCGGTCCTGATTGGGCGCGGCGCAATAAAAAGAAAAGTCCAACTAGCAGCAAGATTGGCAAAATTAAGCCACTCAAGGTTTGAATCAAAGCGCCATCGGTACGGCGAGGGGCGACATCTAGTTCAACGTTGTTTTCTCTGAGGGTTTTGATGAAATCAGGGTCGTTGGGCAGGTTGACGCGCACTTTTTTCTTACCTTCAACTGCACTAGGTACAGTGGCTTCGGCAAAGGTGCGATCGGGGCTAAGGGTAATGCGAGAAACGCCTGCGGGTTTCTTTCTTACTTCTTCGAGCAGCTTACTGTAGCGCCATTCGACTTGTGTAGTTGGTTGTTCTAAAAGGGTTGTGCCTAAGGTGATGACGACAATGCCAAGCAGTGCGTACAAACCGAAATTTTTCCACTTTTTATTATTGTCGTTTTTATTATTGCTTTTAACTACTACTGCTCCATCAATAGAGGTGTTCCTAGACGATTCTGCCAAGAACGGATGATTTAATTAACTAATCTTAACGCAAGCGGTCTAGGATCTGTCCAAGTCACCCCAGAATCCCTCTTTGGATCGATAATATGGCGATCGCATCTTAGCACGCCAAAAACTTTATCGCCCAATACGCGGACGGAAATACTTTGGGATTTGTTGTTTAATTTTTTCGTGCTCAAATCTAAATCAAGTTTTTTGTTAATGTCTCTTTACGATCTTTTCAAATTAGGAAAAACAAACTGACAAACAGCAAAATCAAGCTGCGAA
>JANMFC010000548.1:0-3423 GCA_031377675.1 Pseudanabaena sp. OTE_70b_metabat_355
TTGACCGATTAGCTCCGCTAATGATAGCCCTGTTGTGTTTTCGGTGAAGGCGATCCGATTGGTGCGCGTGCGTCCCATAACTTGGTTGGGATTTTTGTGATTTGTGCCTTCGATCATGACTTCTTCGATCCGCCCTGCATAACGCTGCGATCGCTCGGCAGCATTTTGATTGACCGCATGATTGAGTCGTTGAAGGCGATCGCTCTTGACTTCTTCACTGAGTTGATTTTCCCAAACCGCCGCAGGTGTACCAGGGCGAGGCGAATAGGCGGCGGTATTCACCAAGTCAAAGCCGATGTCGTTAACCAATTGCACTGTGCGATCGAACTGCTCCTCTGTTTCCCCAGGGAAAGCGACGATCGCATCAGCAGTAATCGCCGCGTCGGGCATAATCTCGCGAATATCGTCAATAATCCGACGGTAACGCTCATGGGTGTAGCCCCGCGCCATCGCCTTGAGAATGTCATTGTCGCCTGACTGAAAAGGAATATGAAAATGTTCGCAGACCTTGGGCAGTTCGGCACAGGCCTTGATCAAGCGGGGACTAAAATAACGCGGGTGACTAGTCGCATAACGAATGCGATCGATGCCTTCGACATCGTGAACGTAATAAAGTAAGTCCGTAAAGGTAATTTTGCCGCCGACTCCAGCACCGATGCCCCCCGAAACTAAGTCACGCCCATAAGCATCAATATTTTGACCAAGCAGGGTAATTTCTTTGTAACCCTGCGCCGCCAGATTCTCGATTTCTTGGCGAATCGATTCAGGCGATCGGGACTGTTCACGACCTCTTACCGCAGGTACGATGCAATAGGTACAGTTTTCATTGCATCCATAAATCACATTTACCCACGCAGAAACTGAACTATTACGGCGCGGCGTGGTGATGTCTTCTTCGATATAAGCTTCATCCGTAGCCACAACCTGATTGCCATTAAATACTTGCCCCAGTAGATCGCCAAGACGATTAACGTGCTGCGGTCCCATCACCAGATCAAGTTCAGGCACACGACGCATTAAGGCTTCACCCTCTTGTTGAGCGACACAACCCGCCACAACCAGAGTTAATTTAGGATTTTCTCGTTTGCGCTTGGCTTGTCTACCCAAGTACGAATAAACTTTCTGTTCAGCATTGTCGCGAATGCTGCAAGTGTTATACAAAATCAAATCCGCGTCTTCAGTCTCTTCGGTAGACTGGTAGCCCATGTTTTCTAATACGCCTGCCATGCGCTCAGAATCCGCCTTATTCATTTGGCAGCCGAAGGTGATGATGTGATATTTCTGAGCAGTCATGAAATTATGTAACCGAGCCAAGATTAGTGCTGTCCTATTCTAATATCTTTCAGCATAGATTGTGACCCGAAATCAATAAAGAGTGGCGGCACTGAGTGCCGCCACTCTTTATTTAACTAGCCCTGCTCTAAGGGCGCGAACTGCCGCTTGAGTGCGATCATCCGCGCAAAGTTTATTCAAAATATTGCGGACATGGGTTTTGACCGTACCAACGGTAATGTAAAGTCGTTCAGCAATTTCCGCATTGCTATTACCATTGACGATTTCCGATAGTACTTCTAACTCACGCTCAGTTAAGGGCGTAGCCGCTAAAACTTGTTTGTAGTCAGCCTCAGCCGCGTCAATTTCCACAGTTGCTTCACGGCGGCGCACCTGCTGCAAAACAATGCTGGCGATCGCGGGGTCAATCCACGAGTTGCCCTCGGAAGTTAACTTCAGAGCTTGGACAAGATTTTCGGAACTAATATCTTTGATGCAATAGGAGTCAGCACCTGCGGCAAACGCCGCCAGCACAGTTTCTTGACTATCGGTCAAGGTCAAAATCAAAACCTTAGTGGCGCGTCCTGATTCGATCGCCGCCGCCTTGATTTGACGAGTTACTTCCACGCCATCCATATCAGGCAAGCCCAAATCAACGATCGCGACATCAGGATGCTGGCTATTTACCAGCGCCACGCCCTCTGCACCTGTGGCAGCCTCACCAACAAACACCAATTCCCCTTGCTGTTGCAGCGCGATCTTCATGCCCATGCGGGTGAGGTCATGGTCTTCAATTAGAACAACACGAATCGAACTCATAAGCATTTTTCCAGATTGTGCATAGTCTGTATTGATACCAGAATCTCACAGAAGGGGCGACAAAAACTTAAAACAATCAAGACAAATTCACCATTTACTAATTGCATCAGTGAGATGTAGCGCCGCCGCCTGTACGGAAGCGATCGCCCTTTTATAACCCAATCGCGTCGGACCTAATACTCCCACCGTGCCGACAGGCTTATCATCACAGAGATAAGCGCTAGAAATAAACGTACAGTTTTGAATGGGGGCGATCGAGATTTCTGAACCAATTCTGATGCTGACGGAATTTGTCGAAGGCGTGGGCTGATCAATGATTAGAGCCATTAACGAAGCGCGATCGGCTTCCAGTAACTGCACGATATTTTGGACTTGTTGCAAATTAGAAAATTCGGGCTGACGCAATAACTCCGTCAAGCCACTGATAAACATTTGTCCTAAAGCTGTGCGATCGCATAATTTCATGAGTTGGTGTAAGGACTGCTGCAACAACACCGCGTATTGCTGAAAATGACGATCCAGTTCCGCCCAATCCAATGCGCTATTTAATTCTGACCAATTTTTATCGCGCAAATGTTCGTTCAAAAAATTATTAAGAATATTTAATTCCCCTTCTAAAATTTCGGTTCTAGTTTCATTCAAAGAATCTATGGGTAAATCCATCGTCACCGAAGCCGTGTGGTAAGTATCGCTAACGGCGATCGCCATAATCTTTTTCGTATCTAAATGGTCATCCACAATTACCAATTGCAAATGTCGAATCCGCATTGTCTGCATATTTGGGGCAGTAATTACGGCAATACAACCGCTTAGAGTCGCTAAAATCTGCGCCACATCCCGCATTACGCCATCAAGACTAGACTTGCCAAGGCGATCACTCTTACTCGCTAGAAAGCGATCGGTGCTATAGGTCAATTCACTGGCAGGATCGATCAGCTTATCGACATAGACACGATAGCCAGAGTCAGAAGGGACTCGCCCCGATGATGTATGCGGCTGAAACAACAAACCACTGCGATCGAGCATATTCATCACATTACGGATTGTGGCGGGGCTGATGTCAAAGTCATATCCTGCCACCAAAGCTTTAGAGCCAACTGGTTCGGCTGTTTGAATGTAATGCTCGATTGTCGCCCAAAGGACTTTTTCTTCTCGATGGGTAAGTTGAGGCTTCATAGGCTATGAGAGTAACCGCGAGAGAAAATGGATATCAAAACTGAATATTAAAGCTCTATTATTAAACTTAGATTGTCTTAAGTAAAGGCGTAGTTACCACGGTAACCAAATACGGTTATAAAACCCAAATAAGCTGATTCGCCCGCAAAGCGGGCG
>JANMFC010000036.1:0-3281 GCA_031377675.1 Pseudanabaena sp. OTE_70b_metabat_355
GTCAAAAATAAATTGTCGAAATCAAGAAGATAGTACATCCAATATCAGGTAATAATCGTGATTACGCCTTGTTTTTTGGGTAATTAATTGCTTTTGTTTTTCGTGTTTGCCTCTCTTAGCCTTTTTTAGAGATGCCCTTAATAATCTCATCGCTCCGTTTCAAGATCGCAACTTAATCTTTTTTCTAATCTACATTGCTTTTTGGGGATTTGCCGTTAATCTCAGTACTCCTTTTTTCAATCTCTATATGCTCGATAATCTTGATGTTGATATCACTTGGGTAACTCTATTTAGCAGTCTATCCAGTGGCGCAAATATGTTGATGTTATTGGTGTGGGGAAGATTAAGCGATCGCTTTGGTAATCGTCCTTTATTAATATTTGTGGGGATCGCGATCGCCATTACGCCTTTGTTTTGGTTGCTGACTGGGATATCGCAAGTAAAAGAACAATTGTGGTTATATTTAATTATCTTTCATCTTTTTTTAGGCGGAACTTGGGCGGCGATCGATTTAGGAAATAATAATATTCAGATTGGAATTGCACCTAGAGAACATCACGCAACTTTTTTTGCGATCGTCTCTGCGATCGCAGGTATTAGCAGTGCATTAGGTGCGACGGTGGGCGGCACTTTAGCGCAATATGCCCATTACGATGGAATTTTTGGGGTGTTTTTTCTCTCTGCAATTCTCCGTTTAGTTGCAATTATTCCGTTGTTGTTTGTCCATGAGAATTAGTAACTTAGGACTTACGCAAAATAACCAAACGTAGGGGCAATTCATGAATTGCCCCTACGTTAGAATCAGGGTTTCAAGTCTTTTTACTGTGATTAATTGTGATTGATTAATTCTTTGGTAAACCTGTGTTTGGTGTTGCAGAGGGAGTGGCAGCCTTAGTCGTTGCGGATGGTGTCGCTGTCGGTTGGGCTGTTATCGTTACTGCTGGTGCTGGAGCCGCAGGCTGGGCTGTTACAGTTACTGCTGGTGCGGGAGCCGCAGGCTGAGGCTGTACAGTGACATCCACTTTGGGAGTTGGTTGCAGAGTTGCAGGGCTTACTTCCTTAATAGTCGTGTTATTTCGTTCGATAACTGTTGATTTGTTGTCTCTAACAGTATCAACCGCACTTGGCACTAAGATTGGCGTTGTTGTGGGGCGATTGTTGAGGAAGTATGCGATCGCTCCTCCGCCTAGTGCCAAGAAAAGTAAGACACTGACAATTACTGCACTAGAAGTGCCCTCATTGTTGACTTTACTTGTGCGCTCTTCAGAAGTACTACTATATCCGTTCACAGGAGTGTTGGAATGAGAGGTAACTTTTCTGGTAACTTCTTGATCTCTTTCGTCAGGCATGATTTTTAATCGAACTCTTAGTAATTGTTTAATCTAGGTGTTGCATCTGGGTGTTGCATCTGGGTGTTGCGAACTATCGCAGGTAATAACTACGCTGATTTAATTAGCCGTAGCAGGAATAGGAGGACAACCGCGCCAATCGTGGCAACAATCAAACTGCCAAGTAGTCCGCCGCCAGTAGATACACCGAAGGTGCTAAATAGGAAACCACCGATCAATGCGCCAATGACACCGACAACGATATCTCCCACCAATCCAAATCCACCGCCTCTCATTAGTTGTCCTGCCAGCCAGCCAGCCGCTAAACCGATCAAGATAAACCAAATAAAATCCATATAATTCCATCCTTTTTAATTGTTTAGCTAATCAACTTTAATCAATAGAATCCTTAGCTTTTTTAGCCTCTTCTTTAGCAGCATCAGCTACGTCTTTAGCTTTGTCATTAGCATCTTCAGATGCATTGCGAATATCGGCTTCAACTTGCTTGGCTTGCCCTTCAGCTTGCTTTGAAGAATCATGAGTGATATTGCCTATAACTTCTTCAATCTTGCCTTCAATATCTTTGGCAGCCGCTTTAGCTCTTTCTTGTAAACTCATAATTAATATCCTTTGTTTTTCTCTTTGACAAATCTACTTTTACATCTACGTGATTGATTTATTGAGTGAAATGAGTAACTTGATTAAATACGACATAAAAGTTAACACAGAGGATTTAGTCAATAGGTATAGAGATCACCAGCCTTTCCAAAATATTTATTACTCAATTAGTCTCGTAATTAAGCAATAATTTGTTTACTTCTACTTTTGTTTTTTGATCTTATATAGAAAATGTCAACTATGTCCAACCAGAATGGCGTGATGATGCAGTATTTCCATTGGTATATGCCTGATGATGGCAGTTTATGGAATCAGGTAGCTGGACAAGCTGAGGAATTAGCAAAAATTGGAATTACATCTCTATGGCTACCACCTGCTTACAAAGGTACGGCGGGTGGCATGGATGTGGGCTATGGCATTTATGACTTATTTGATCTTGGAGAATTCGATCAAAAAGGCTCAATCAGAACTAAATACGGGACTAAAGATGAATATATTCGCGCCATTAAAGCTGCCCAGAAAGTTGGAATTAATGTTTATGCCGACGTGGTGTTTAATCACAAGCTAGGAGCCGATCGCGAAGAGGAAATGGAAGCAACACCCTTTAGCATGGAAAATCGGAATGAGGCGATCGGCGAATATCAAAAGATCAAAGCTTGGACGCACTTTACTTTTGAGGGTCGCAAAGGCCAGTATTCGACGATGCAATGGCATTGGTGGCATTTTGACGCGATCGATTACAACGTTTATAACGAAGGTGAAGATGCAATCTATTTGCTGAAGGGAAAATCCTTTGATCAAGACGTTGATCTCGAAAAAGGGAACTTTGATTATTTAATGGGTTGCGACCTTGATATGCAAAACTCGGAAGTCCAAGCAGAACTAAAATATTGGGGGGAATGGGTTTATGACACAACCCATGTCGATGGATTTCGATTTGACGCGGTTAAGCATGTGTCAGCAAGATTTTTTCCAGAATGGTTAGAGCATGTGCGTCATCACGCCAAACGGGATCTATTTGCAGTGGGAGAATATTGGTCTTACGAAGTAGAAGCTTTAAACTATTTCATTGCTGTTACTGAGGGCAAGGTTGACTTATTTGATGCGCCCTTACACTACAATTTTCATGTTGCTAGTCAAGCGGGTGAAAATTATGACCTCAGCAAAATTTTTGAGAATACATTGGTGCAAGTACAGCCTACGCTTGCCGTTACCTTGGTCGATAACCATGATTCTCAGCCCTTGCAGTCTCTAGAGTCAATCGTTGAAGCTTGGTTTAAGCCCCTTGCCTATGCGTTGATTTTGCTACGTCGAGAAGGATATCCTTGTATTTTT
>JANMFC010000037.1:0-1584 GCA_031377675.1 Pseudanabaena sp. OTE_70b_metabat_355
GTCAAAAATAAATTGTCGAAATCAAGAAGATAGTACATCCAATATCAGGTAATAATCGTGATTACGCCTTGTTTTTTGGGTAATTAATTGCTTTTGTTTTTCGTGTTTGCCTCTCTTAGCCTTTTTTAGAGATGCCCTTAAACTAGCCTTCAGCAACCTTGCCGAAGCCCTAGCGCCAGAGCAACTAACAACTCACGCTGAAACCATCGAAGTAATCTTACAAAAACAAGGTGCAGAAGCGATCTATGGTTTAGCGGATTGGCTGAAAGAATTGGGCTTGAAATTGACGGTAACAGTGGATAAAGAAGCCGAAATTCAAGATTCTGCACCAGAAGATTCTGAAATTGAAGCCCATGAAATGATACCAGTGGCAGCTTAATAAGCCCAACATCCTCAAAAAGGAAGGCTTAGCCTTCCTTTTTGGGTTTATTTACTGTCCGTAGTCGTTTCGGGAGTATTGCTGGCGGAAGTAGCTTCTTTTTGAGAGCGTTTCTTACGCTCAGCTTCCACCATATCCGCGATCATCTGACGTGCTTGCTCGATCTTATCGAGATTGGAGCGATACAAATCAATATCTTTGGGTAAGCGATCGCTACCAATTTTTAGAGACTCACCGACCAACTTGATCAAAGCTTCCCGCTTTGTGCTATCAGCGATCGCTTCAGGCTCACCAATCTCTAGCAACGCATATAGCCCCACACCCAGTAGACGACTATATTTAAAATTTTCTTTGTGGGCGATCGTATGCAACTGCCCAGAAAGAGGCTCCAGATTAATACCCGAATCTGGGGTAGTTAATAGGGGCTTGATGTCACTAGGGGATTTTGTCGCCAGATCACTTAAAGTAGTGGCATCTTGGCGCACCCGATCCGAGTCAAATTGCAGCGCCGTGCATAAGGCATGAAATACGGCAAAGCGATCGGTTTCAGGCTTATAACCGACCGTAAAGCGATCAAAAGTGGTTACAAAACCAAGGGCAAAAATTGAGTCATAAACAAATGTTTGATTGACTTTAAGAAGATGAATTTCTACTAAAAGCTCATCCACAACCCGCCGATAGACTTGATTGACTGGTTTGGGGAAAGCTAAATAAAAATCTTTTTTGGTATCAGAGACAGTACGGACAGTATTCACAGTCAACAAAACCTAACGACAAGATAGTTAAGGTAATCATCGCACAGATGGCTATAGCATTAGTCTATCGCTGTGGATAAATTTTATAGGCAATGTTTTTGCTAATCTAAAAATTACGGATTGGTAACAAGTCAGCCCAAAGCGCTGTAAATTAGGAATCTATGCCCCGTATCCCCCTATTAACCTACGATCGCGGAACCTTGATTCTACATCCACCACCCAAGGGCAAGTCATGGATCGAATTTGCCACTTGGGACGATCGCATTGAAAAATTTCGGATTCCTGCGAATCGTTATCGTGACTTAATTTTGACTTTGAGATCGGAAGGTATTGCGATCGAGGATAAGTCACGGGGATATAACGAACTTAATTTATCAGCTCATACTCAAATGGAGCCTTATCCGCATCAAAGCGAAGCTCTATCAGCATGGCAGAGAGTTGGCAAATGCG
>JANMFC010000040.1:0-14384 GCA_031377675.1 Pseudanabaena sp. OTE_70b_metabat_355
AGGTCAAAAATAAATTGTCGAAATCAAGAAGATAGTACATCCAATATCAGGTAATAATCGTGATTACGCCTTGTTTTTTGGGTAATTAATTGCTTTTGTTTTTCGTGTTTGCCTCTCTTAGCCTTTTTTAGAGATGCCCTATATCTGCAATCTCCCTGAAGCCTCCTCCGATCCTGATGCGTTGCAGTTGGATAGTGAGGTGGTGCTAAAAGCGATCGAGCATCATCATGGGTTGTTAGTGGAGAGGGCAAGAAATATTTATTCTTTTTCCCATTTGACTTTTCAGGAATATTTTGCGGCGCGAGAAATTGAGAGGGAAAGACATTTTGAAAGGTTGATCGAGAATATTTCTAATCCCAGATGGAAAGAAGTGTTTTATCTGACTGCGGAAATGTTGAGGCGATCAGATGATTTTGTGAAGATGATGAAGAATCGTATTGATGGAATGTTGGCAGGTGATAAGAAATTGCAAGGATTTTTACAATGGGCAGATCAAAAGACAAATTCTGTAGATTTTAAATACAAAACTGTTTCTGTTAGAGCTTTTTACGCATACCTTAAAGACCGCGCCCGCGACCTTGCCCTCGCCCTTGACCACGACCTCGCCCACGACCTCGACCTCGCCCGCGCTCTCGCCCTCCACCTCGCCCTCGACCTCGCCCTTGAACGCACCCTCGAACGTGTTCTCCACCTCGCCCGCGACCTCGCCCGCGACTTCTTCTCACCACGTGACCTCAAACAACGCGCCCGCGCTCGTGTTCTCGACCTCGACCGCGCCCTCGACCTCGCCTCCGATCTTGGTGATGATGTATTACGACAAGCGCTGCAAGCGCTTAAGTCTCAGTTACCGACCGACCAAGAGGAGTTCTATCAATGGTGGAAAAATCATGGAGAAGAATGGAAAAACGAATTGCGTCAGGTATGTATTGATCGCCGCAATATCGGTCACGATTGGCAATTTACTGATGAGCAATTAGAACTTCTCAATAAATATTACGCAGCCAATCTCCTCCTTGTCGAGTGCATGAACCGCAGTTACGTCAGCAAACAAGTCCGCGAAGAAATTGAAGCAACGATGCTCTTACCAACAAAAAAGTAGAAAGGAAAAAGGAAAAAGTTGGGGAACGGATGGTTTTTTACTTTTGCCTTTTGCCTTTTTCCTTGGCAAAACCGATCGCTTGTCCCTGCGTTGCGAGGTTTAGGGCATAGCATTCCCAAATGAAGGGAATCGGTAAAATCATCAATCTCTGCGGGAATGCAATGCCCCTACATATCCACATTTATGCCACAATTTGCAACAAAGTCTTATGTACAAAAATGTCTAATGTAACTGAAATCAAATATCCGAATAGCCAAAATACATCGACAGTTAGACTAATTGACCTGTTAAACTTGATTGCATAGGACAAACAGCAACAACTTGTCTGGTCAATTTTAGATCTCGAAGCGATCGGTCGAGCCACTCTGAAGACTGACTAATGCTTTAAGCTATTTTCAAAAATTAGCGCACCGTAAGTTTTTAAACCGAGGTGCTTACTTAGCCGATCGCAAGCTAAACTATACATATCTTTACAATTCAAAAAACCTTACCAAAAGTTTAGCTGCCATGACTGCAAACCCAATATTAAACCCAGTATTAGAAACAGTATCAAAAGGCGCTCTCAACCTTGGGAACCCTAAAAGCAATGATTCTCAGTTACAAATTTTGCCTGCGGGTGGGTTGGATAGCGATCGCTTTGATTGGTTAGAGGCTTGGTATCCCGTCTTTTATACAGAAGATTTAGATAAAGCTAAACCTGCTAAATTTACCTTGCTAGAGCGGGATTTGGTTATTTGGTGGGATCGAAATACAAATGCATGGAAAGCCTTTGACGATCGCTGTCCCCATCGCCTCGTGCCTCTATCGGAAGGCAGAATTGCTGAAGATGGCTTATTGGAATGTCCCTATCATGGTTGGGCTTTTAAGGGTGATGGTAGTTGCGATCGCATTCCCCAACAGCCCGAAGGTGGAACTGCTCATACTTCTAAGAGAGCTTGTGTAGATACATTACCAACGGCTGAGCGTCAGGGGTTGCTATTTATTTATGCGGGTAATTCTGAGAATGCGCCCCAAGTTAAGATTCCAATTATTGAACCATTGGAAACAGAAACAGAGAAATGGACTCTATTCGGAACATTTCGCGACTTACCCTATGATGCAATTACTCTACTAGAAAATGTGCTTGATGCTAGTCATCTGCCATTTACGCATCACAAGTCGGTCGGCAATCGCGTCAATGCAGCACCGATGGTTTTGGAAGTTCTCGAAAGTGGCAAAAATGGCTTTAATGGCACATGGGAAGAAGGTCCGAGACGGGGCAAGTTAGGCAGGCAGGACACCACTTTTATTGCACCATCGTTGATGTGGCATGACTTGACTTCTAAGCAATTTGGTCGGACGATTACCGCCGTCTATGCGACACCCACCCGTAAAGGCGAATGTCGGTTGTTTGCCAGATTTCCGTTTCAATTTAGTTCCGCAATTCCGAGATTTTTTATTGGGATTACACCGCGTTGGTATTCACATATCGGACAAAATGGCATTCTTGAAGACGATCAAATTTTCTTGCACCATCAAGAACGTTATGTAGAGAAGATGCTAAATAAAATGGAAGATAAAAATTATGCCAAGGCATTCTATTTGGCAACCGCAGCCGACACCTATGTTTTGGAACTGCGAAAATGGGTCAGTCACTATCAAGCCGATCCTTTTGTGGGTCAGCAACTAACTGCTCCTTTAGCCAAGCAAATTCTATTGGATCGCTATCATTCCCATACAGTCAACTGCGCCAGTTGTAGTCAAGCTTTAAAAAATGTCCGATCGCTGAAAACGGCAAGTATGGCGATCGCGGCGATCGCATGGACAATTAGCCCACTAGTTAGTTTTTGGTTTGCGCCAACAAATTTAGTGATTATTTTATTAGGTGCGATTCCTACAGCGATCGCTATAACCCTATGGCTAATCTGCAATAATCTCGAACGAAAGTTTATCTTTGGTCAGGAAACTCCATTACGCAATATTAAATAAGAATAGGCGGCGCGATGCGCCATCTATCCTTTAAACCAAGAAATAGCGGTCGCTATTTCTTGGTTTGGGTTTGATCGCAAAGCGATGTATATTGTGTAAATATTAAGATTGACTAGATTTTATGCGAATTCTATTAGTAGATGATGAAGAAGAACTTGCAGAACCGTTGCAACGGATTTTGACAAATCAAAAATATGTGGTCGATGTAGCTAATAGTGGCGATCGCGGGTGGGAGTTGGCTCAAAAAGGGGGATATGATTTACTGATTTTAGATTGGATGATGCCCGAAAAGTCAGGGGTTGAGATTTGTCGTCAACTACGTCAGAGGGGAGACAGTACACCAGTTTTAATCCTTACAGCCAAAGATACTCTCGACGATCGCGTTGCAGGTTTGGATAGTGGAGCCGATGACTATCTCGTCAAGCCATTTGAGTTGCGTGAACTACTCGCAAGGGTAAGAGCATTGCTACGCCGCGCTCCCGTTACCGCAAATAATGAATTTCTGCGTAATCAATCTTTGCAGTTAAGTTATGGTGATTTGCAGCTCGATCGCCATAATCAAGTGGTCTATCGTGAGCAGATCGCGATCGCTTTAACCGAAAGAGAATATCAACTTTTAGAATATTTCATGTTCTATCCCAATCAGTTACTCAGTCATGAGCAGATTTTTCAACATATTTGGAAAGAAGGCGAAGATATTCCCACTAGCAATGCTTTAGCTGCCCAAATCAAATTATTACGCCGCAAAATTGACCGCGATCGCGATATTTCTCTGATTAATACGGTTTATGGGAAGGGCTATCGATTTGGCTAAAAAATCTCGACAATTAGGATTGCGCGGCGGAGCCGCGTAACCCTAATTATTTAGACCGACATTGCTTGCACTGGGGCAAAATCTGTCCCTAATACTGGTAAATCACAACGATCTTGATACACACTCAGATCGAACCAGAACGTACTACCAACACCAACCGTACTCTTGATATGCACCTCACTATGATGCTTCTCGATAATGTTACGCACAATGGACAGCCCTAACCCCGTCCCCTCCAGCGTGTGAACCTTATCCTCCACACGGAAAAACCGATCAAAGATGCGATCGCAATCTTCCGCAGGAATACCATAGCCCGTATCCTCAACCTCGACCCGCACATAATTGACTGTGCGATGGGGCTGAGTAGTGGTTTGATCTTGCCAAGGATAGATCCTAATCGTCACTTTGCCGCCAGTTTCGGTAAACTTAAGCGCGTTACCCACGAGATTGAATAAAACTTGCAAAATCAAATCATAATTACCCCAGATTCGGTCAAGATCGGGCGCAATTTCATGAATTAGTTCAACTCCCTTAGAAGAAGCATTAAGCTTATAAGTCCGTACTGTTTGCTCAATTGTCTCTGACAAATCGATCGCCGAAAAATGAAATTGACGACCTGATTCTAAACGCGAGAGATCCAACACATCATTAACTAAGCGCGTTAGGCGATCGGTCTCACTATTTGCCGTACCGAGAAATTCTTTTTTCTGATCATCACTAAGTTCATCGCCATATTCATGCAAAGTCTCAATAAAGGACTTGATGTTAAACAAAGGTGTGCGTAACTCGTGGCTGACATTGCTAATAAAGCGACTCTGCGCCGCATTTAGCTCCACCTCACGGGTGATGTCTTGAATTGTGATCGCAATCCCCTTAATCGCATTACTGGAACTTAAAACACTGGTAATCCAGATCCGAAAGGCATGGGCAAGCACTGAGTCTTTGTCTCCCGAAGCCATAATCCGAAACTCACCGCCCTCACGATCGCCTGTAGCGATTTGCATTAGCGATCGCCCTAAATCTGCACTGAGGCGATCGGGCAGAATATTGAGAATACTTTTACCTTTCCAATCGTTTTGATTTAAATCATGATCCCAGCCCATAATTTTAATCGCCGCAGGATTCGCCAACACGATTCGCATATCCGAATCGAGTAATAACGCCCCGTCTGCGATCGTTGACACCAAAGTTTCTAACTTAGTTTTTTCCGCCGTCAACTCCTCAATATTTTGTTCTTGATATTTTTTGAGCTGTTGCGCCATCTCATTAAAACTACGGATTAATTCCCCCAACTCCCCGCCAAAAGGCAAATCAATTCTTTGTTTAAAATTACCGCTAGCAATATTCTGCACCCCCGCCACTAATTCCCTCAGTGGGCGAGTAATCGTCACCGCATTCGAGGCTGCCCCCAAAATCACCATCGCCCAGATCGATACAAACACCGCCGTTGTCACATCTAAAGTCAGTCCTGAAGAAGCCACAGCGGTTGGATTGGGGTTAATTCCGATCGCGACAATCCCCAAAGATTTACCATCATGCTGCAAATTGACAAATACATCGGTCACTTCTCCCTGCGGTGTAATATGCTGACGCACTAAAGGGCGATCGGGGCGCATCATCGGATCTTCGGGTAGTTGAATGCGCCTCCTGATACTAAGTGAATTTTGTACCTCATTCGAGGTGAAAGGAATCCCATAAAAAATTTCGCCATCGGGATCAGCATAGAGAATATAGCGAATACTAGAACTACTATCGTAAAATTCTTTAGATAATCGCGTTACTTCCTTGAGATCGTTTTTGGCAACTAATGGCGCAACGTTAGCAGCAAGCAACAGTCCCAAATCTTTACCAAACCGCGTATCATTAAGACGAGCATCCATTTGAATATCGTTCACAGCCCAAAAAGTGACAGCACTCATCAACAAAGAAACTAGTAGCGTAATCAGCGCCATTAGCTTTGTCTGTAAAGAAAATTCTGTCCACCAACGTTGGGGCTTAGTATAGATTTGCAGGAGAAAGTTCATCTTTTTGTAGGCTTTGGTTAGTTATTTGTAGAGCTTTTCGTTTAATATGTGCGATCAAAATGCAAGGATGAGGATATCAAAATGGATGAGACTAACATCGTCAATGCGTTACAGGCAGATCTACAAGACTACAAGATAAAACCACAAATTCGTCGTAAAGAGTCGCAACTCCATGTGCTGATTACCCGATCCGAGGGCGATGATTTAGATTATGCCACCCTCTATGATATTGTCAAAAATCGCATAGACAAACTCTCGATTGAAGGGGCGGATAACCTTGTAATGTATGGTCGATTAGCTGGAGCCAAACAGCCTGAATGGCAAAAATCTAGCAGTATTAAGCCACCCCTACCATTAATTGAGCTTTATCTTGATGAATTAGATGATTTTGGCGATATCGGTTCCATCAGTGGTTTTATGAAGGATTCTAGCGATGATGCCACAAAAATTCAGGAAGATAATCTTTGGTTAGATAAAGCGGACAATGTGCTGCCAACTACTTCTGATGAATTAAACAAATTTGAGCAGGATCTGGATGCGGATCTTAAACTTAGCGCTCAGATTAGCGACCAAACTAGCGACCAAGGGGAGTTCAATAATAAAATTAGTGATTTTGAGTTAGAAGATCTGCATTTAGAAGATCTCGATTTAGATGCTTTTAAAGCCGACAAACTGCCTCTAAAAGATTTGGATTTAGATCCCATTGAATTAGAGTCCTTTGGTACAGGGATATCTAACAACTCTACTGCCAAGAACCAAATCCCTATGAGCAGTAACGATTGGGGTGATGAGGCTGATTTTGATCTATCCCAAACCACTATCATAGCAGCGCGACCTCTCCCTTTACCACCACCACTTCCCCCGACCAAGCGTATTGTCAGCCAGAATGACCCATCGAAAGGTGATATCCCTGAGAACGATATACCAAAAATGGATGCCCTGAAGAGTGATGTTCCCAGTGACGTTATTGCTAAAGCTGACCCAACGCTTGAACCCGCGATTAAACGCACCGCTAAGCCTATTAAAAAATCCCTGATTTTGTCTGTTGCGGTAATAGTGTCAGCGATCGCTATTCTGGGTACTTGTGGTTGGTTGTTATGGGATCGCTCTGTCCAAGAAAAATATTTAATCAGCGCTCGCAATCTTGAGAACCAAAATCTTGATCCCAAAAAAATCATCAAGTTAGATTTGTTAACAGATACGCGCAATCAATTACAAACAGTAGTTTCGCAGTTGGAATCAATTTCCGATCGCCCTGCTTCGCTATATAACGAGGCTAAGACTGAGTTACAAGGGCTACGTCCGAAATTAGGAGGGTTTGATCGCAAGATCGCGATTGAACAAGCAGCTAATAAAAATTTAGAGTCAGGTAAGGCGATCACGTTGGAAGCGGCTAAGTTAAGCCTAAAACCACCTCATAAATCAACGGTTTGGAAATCAGTCCAAGAGAAGCGCCAAGAGGGGGTGAAGATGTTAGAGTCTATTCCGCCCGATTCGATGCTATACGCCGATGCTCAAACTCGTCTCAAAACCTATCGAGCGGGGCTACTGCAAATTACTAAAGTGGCTGAACTTCAGCTAAGTGCTGAAGCAATGGCAGGTGAAATTGTTAGCCCTGCGATCGTGGGGCAGCTTAAACAGTTGAAGTCAAAATCTCCAGACAAGCAGAAGTTTGTGACACAATGCAAGCCAATTTTGCAACCAGCGATCGCTGAGGGTGATGCGAGAAAGGTCGGCTTGCAGATACCGACCTTAACGGAATATCTATGTGCTTATTATTGGGATTCTTAATGCAGCATTAAACTTTTCTCTGGGTTTAATTTTAGCGCTTTGCGCTCAAGTGAAGGTACGCTACGCGGGAGCGCGGTCAAAAACTCTTGTTTCAATGGCGATCGCTACCCCAACAGCGCCGCTACGCTATAACCCTACCGCAACCGCTTTAGGCGGCGCGGGTTACGCTGTCGCTAGTCGTGCATTCGCACGGTCGGATCTTTGTGCAAGAGAAAAATCATGATCTGGTTCTGTGAAAGCAAGGATTAATACCACTACATAAAACGCCGCTTAGGGCGGCTCTCTGTGGGTGTTAACAACAGCAAGAAATCTCGGACTGTATTATGACTCTAAGCCTTGATGGCTGTCTGAAAGAAAAGGAAAAGGAAAAGGAACATCATCATAAAGATACAAACGTATTGATTGCCAAGCCTCTTCAGAAAGACTTTCTGCCTGCTTCCAATGCCGATCAAAAACAAACATAAATATTTCAAAATTCAAGAAACTATCTGTTTGAAGTTGCATGTTTTTCAATAAACAGATATCCTCATTAAAGTTATTATCACCCCGCACAAACACTGAAAGCCTAGATATATTTACGCTACTTAAACAAATATTCTCTAGATCGTATTTATGGGATACATAGCGATCTTTACGTTCTTTTTCCCAGCAATTAATTACAAGATAAAATAATGAACTATTAATCTTTTTATAAATATCGATATATTGATGAATCACAAATTTATATTAATGTTAATTTAAACCTAGTTCTTTTCAACTCTGCTTTTGCAGCGTACACTAAAAATTCGCTTTCAAGGCTATTTTCATTATTAATTCGTTTTTACCTTCACTGTATTTTTAACAAAGTTTTTAACTCAAAGCTTTACGGGGTCTGGCATAACTGCGATTCACAGAATCGCAGTTATGCCTAATAATTATATGCATTTGACTAACAAAATAATAATTCTTCAGATAAGTGATTAGCGCGATCGCCTTGATCTTGATCTAAATAGTTAGAATTATGATCACCGCCGATCCCGTAAGCTCTCTGGATATTTTCGGTTGTTAATACTTGTCGAGGTGTACCAAAATCAATTAAATGACGATTAAGCAGTAACAGTTTGTCGTATCGTTCAAGGGAGTTGCCCCACTCATGACAGCTAATTAATAGAGTTTTTCCTTCTTGTCGTAGCTCATGATAAATTTGCCACATTAACGCTTCCGTTTTTTTATCCACGGCGGTCATGGGCTCATCCAACAATAAAATATCCGCCTGTTGCGCCAAAGCTCTTGCCAAAAATACACGCTGCTGTTGTCCCCCTGAAAGATTTTTGATTGGGCGATCGCGTAATTCGTATAATTCAACGCGCTCTAATACTTCGCGGACAATTTCTCGCGATCGGCGGCTCATGCTACCAAACCACCCCGTATGTAATGTGCGCGACATCATTACTACATTCCAGACCGTCACAGGATAGTCCCAGTCAATTTGCGATCGCTGTGGGAGATAGGCAATTTTTTGGCGGTGCTGTTTGAGGGGATCTCGCTGATAAAAAACTTGCCCTGATTGGGAAGGGATCAGTTCCAGCATTGCTTTGAGCAAGGTGCTTTTACCTGCACCATTGGGACCAATTAGCCCCACTAATGATCCAGCCGTGAGACTAAAGGAAATATCCGACAGCGCCGTTAGTTCGCGATATCGCACTGATAGGTTCTGCACTTCAAGCATAAATTTCAAGCATGGCTGCTTAAGAAATGATAATCGTTATCATAATTATACGCATATAACTGATGTTACGCGGAAGGAATTCTTGCTCAATGTTGGGGGCTGGCACGGGGGCGCAGCCCCTACAGAACACGAATTATTCAGGTAGGGGCAATGCCCCCGTGCTTGCCCTGTCGCGCTAGTAGCAAGAGATTCATCATCTGCGTTCCACGTAACATCAGTCATATAAAAGAAAATATTTGATACAAAAAACAAAAGAAGGCTTAAAAGTGCCGCTTTACGGCACTTTTAAGCCTTCTTTTGGACAATAGAACTGAGAACTATTGCCATATTACCGTTCAAGATGGCAGTTATGTTTAAGCGTAAGCCTTCAAATTCGCGACTATGAATAATTCCTGCGTCGTCAGGATTTAACTTCACATATTTGTCATTTTCTAAAATAAACCAATCAATTTCCCGATCCAATGTCCGCCACACAATATATTCTTTGACACCGTTACGTTCATAGGCAAGTTTTTTAGCGTGGAGATCATAGGAAACCGTACTCGCCGCTATTTCCACAACTAGCTCTGGTGCGCCCATAATGTAACCATCATCATCAATCTGAGCGTTACCACCTAACCGAAATAGGACTGCATCTGGCTGCGGTTCGTTGTCTTCGTCAAGCCTCACAGTTGGCTCGATCTCGACTTTCAAATTATTTAAATCAATAGCATTGGCTTGATATGCAATCAGCCAGCCAATAATGCGACCATGAGATTCAGCATGGGGAGTAAAAAGTAAGGGAGAAGCCAGATGTACGATTCCTTCAATAAGTTCGGCTTTTTTGATTTTTGACGCTGCATAACGGCGTTCAAATTCGATCCGATTCAAGCGATCGCCATTTTCGAGAATAGTGAATATTGCGGGTGAATTGTCAGTGACCATAGTATTTACATCTTGATAAATAGGCTTTAAATAAAAGTGCCGCTTTGCGGCACTTTTATTTATTTTTTAGGAGGCGAAACTGGCGATCGCCTTACTAACAATCTCCAAAGCTTGATCAATCTCGGCGGCGGAGACAATTAGCGGTGGCACAAAACGAACGACTTTAACCCCAGCAGGGACTAATAGCAAACCTTGCTCGATGCCTACGGCGACGACATCACGCGCTTGGATATTACTGGATTCTTGCAATACCAGACCATCGATTAAGCCCCAACCACGGACGGAGGCGAGATGCTGGGGATAGCGATCGCATAGAGCTTGTAAACCAGTCCGCAGTTGTTGACCACGCTCTCTGGCATTGGCGATCAGATTGTCTTTGACCATTGTGTTACAAACAGCAAGAGCCACCGCACAGGCAAAGGGATTGCCCCCGAAAGTACTTGCATGATCGCCTGCTTCAAATACATCGCAAGTTGACTTGCACATCATCGCGCCGATGGGAATGCCGCCGCCTAAACCCTTTGCGGAGGTAAAAATATCAGGCTGAATGCCAAGATTTTCATAGCCCCAGAGCATTCCACTCCGTCCCATACCGACTTGAACTTCATCGATAATTAGCAGGATTTTTTTCTCGTCACAGATTTCACGAACACGCGCAAAATAGGCGCGATCGCCAGGGTTCACACCACCTTCACCTTGCAAAGGTTCTAGCATAATCGCACAAAGCCGACCTGCATATTTAGTGACGGCGAGTTCGAGGGCGGCGATGTCATTGTAGGGAATATAATCAAAACCCTGCACAAGCGGCGCAAAATTTTTGTGATATTTGGGCTGCCCTGTGGCGGTTACTGTGGCGAGGGTACGACCATGAAAACTAGCATTCGCGGTCAAAATTAGCGGATCTTCGATCCCAAGTTTCGTGTGAGCATACTTACGCGCCAACTTGATTGCGCCCTCATTTGCCTCAGCACCTGAGTTACAGAAAAAGGCTTTGTCAGCGCACGAGTTTTGGACAAGCCATTTAGCCAATTGACCTTGGGGTGCAAAATAGAACAAATTAGAAGCGTGATGCAACGTTTGGATCTGCTCTGTTACCGCTTTTACCATCGCGGGATGGGCGTGTCCCAACGTACAAGTAGCAATGCCAGCGACAAAATCTAAATATTCCTTGCCATTGCTATCCCAAACTCGACAGCCTTCGCCACGCTCAAGGGCGATCGCAAAGCGAGCGTAGGTACTCATTACATATTGATTAAACTCGGCGATCGTGTCAGTAGTTGCTTGATGATCGTTTACCTGTTGATCATTTACCTGATGATCTACCTGTGTGGGAGATTGCACTTGTAGTGTAGTTGGTGACATGGATAAAAGTGTGATAATGCTGTTAATTTCATTATCGATGATATAAGAGTTTTTGTAGATACTTCTGTAGTGGAATTAGCGCAAACGGATAAATAACGGACAAATAGCGGACAAGTAGTGGATTAATTAAGGGATAAATCTATGCCATACATCATCCAAAATCAAGGAAACCCCTATGAGCGCGTTTGCGATCTGCGGATTGGGGTGAATACAATTGGTCGTGGACTCGATAATAGTATTGTCGTGGAGGATGATGCGCGTAGCCTTTCCCGCCATCATGCTGAAATACAGGTGACAGACAAGGGCATATTTCTAACTGATTTGAATAGTAGTAATGGCACATTAGTTAATCAAGCCAAGATAGTTCAACAAAAGTTAAATAATCGCGATTTGGTGCAGTTTGGCAGTGTCGTATTTCAGTTTTTTGAGGAAAATCGACCTGTAGTAGCTAGTGCAGTCCCTAATGTGATGCAGGCTGCTAACAGTCCAAATGGAGGCTTGTCAATTGTTATGCGCGTATCGCCTGAGCGATCGCGGGTGACTATGCATGATTTGCTAAAACAACAGCAGTTAGCAACCACAGGCTCAGTCTTGATGATTCAGGGTAATGATGAATCGCAACGCATGGCGGCAAAATTACGAGTTTTATTGGAGGTGAGTCAAGAGTTATCTTCTCCCGAAGGTTACGGAACTTTACCTGAAAAAATTCTAGAATTATTACTCAAAATCATGTCAGTCGATCGCGCTGTGTTGTTACTTGTTGATGAAAAAACAGGAAAACTAGAGCCGAAGGCTTGTCGATTTAGCGATCCCAATGCCACAGATGATCTAGATTTTTATAGTCGCAAGATTACTAATTTTGTTTTAAATCAGGGTGATGCGATTATTAGTGATGATGCTTCTCTCGATCGCCGTTTTGATAGTTCCCAGTCGATTATTCTCCAGTCAATTCAAGCAGCGATGTGTGCGCCCTTAAAACCAAGAGACAAGGCGATCGGCGTACTCTATGTGGATAATTTATCGCGTGGTCATGCTTATCAAAAAGAAGATTTAGAATTTTTGAGTAGTCTTGCCAACCAAGCGGCGATCGCGATCGAGAATGCCAATCTCTATCGAAATATGCAATCGGAAGTGATTCGGCGCACTAAACTAGAGCGATTTTTTCCCGCCGCCGTTAGCCAAAAAATTGATGAAGGTTGGGACTTAAACTGGATTATCGAAACGGAAGTGACGGCTTTGTTTTCCGATATTAGTGGCTTTACCGAGATGACGGCGGCGATGCAGCCCCGCAAGGTGATCGAGTTTCTGAATGAATACTTTAAAGTGATGGTCGAAGATACGGTCTTTCCCTTTGGTGGTACTTTAGAAAAATATATTGCCGATGCCCTGTTAGCGGTATGGGGTTCGCCCTATCAAAAAGATGATGATGCGATTAGGGCGGTAAATGCAGCGATCGCGATGCAATGGTCGATGAGTCGGCTGAATGAGCAATGGAAAGAAGAAGGGCGTGATTTGCAAATCCAAATTCACATTGGATTAAATACGGGCATGGTGGCTTCTGGAAATATTGGCTCCAAAAATCTGATTCAATATACAAATATTGGCGATACGATGAATGTGGCTAGCCGAATTTGTTCGGAAGCTAAGGCTGGGGAAATCTTTGTTTCTGAAAGCACGATGACAAAAATCGCGCCATTTAATTTACCCTTAGAGAAGTTGGAACTAATTAAGGTCAAAGGGAAAGATGAACCATTACAGTTATATCGAGTGCTTTGGCGAAATATTGATGTGAGCGAATTGATCAGCAAGACCAACGTAATTTTTCCTAATCAATGAAATTGAAGGTTCTCTCCATAGACCTACATGGTCTTTCCTCTTGTTGCAGTCAACAAAAAATTACCATTTGATGCTGTCAGCTAGCCAATAAACTAAAGGGGCGATCGCTAAAGCGGGTAGAAAAGAAGCCACCCGAACTTTGGCTAATTCTAATAGATTTAAACCTAGCCCCAATAGCATTAATCCGCCAACGCCAGTAACAATGAGTACCGATGGCGCATTGGCAGGATCGGGAAGACTATTTGCTAGTATTCCTGCCAAGAGCGATAGACTGCCTTGATAAAGCGCTACGGGCAAAGCTGAAAACCCTACACTGATCCCATAGGTACTAGCAAATACAATCGAAATAAACCCATCCAAAGCCGATTTGAGTGATAAAAGATTGTGATCACCTCTCAAGCCATTGTTCAGACTGCCAATAATTGCCATTGGACCGATACAAAACAACAAACTCGCTGCCACAAATCCTTCAGTAAATTTGCCTTTGCCCTTAAATTTCGCTTTTAACCATTCGCCCACGGTTTCCAACCGCTTTTCAATCTGACCTAATTCTCCCAATACACCCCCAACAATTAATGAAATTAGCGACAGCATGATGCCATCAAGTTCACCTGCTTTAACTTTGAGTAGGCTATTTGCCATATTCAGGCTAATAAATATCGTAATTAGCCCGATCGCTTGTTTGATATTTGGCAAAACTTGGTAAAGAAAGCGACCGCGTAGGACTAATCCTAAAAATGTACCCGCCGCGATCGCCAAAACATTAATCCAAGTTCCACTCGTTTTTGTCCAAAAATCTAGCATTTAATTAGGTAGTCCTACTCCCTTCCCACTCAAAAGTTAGCGGTGCGGCGCTTC
>JANMFC010000049.1:0-13050 GCA_031377675.1 Pseudanabaena sp. OTE_70b_metabat_355
GAGTTGGTATGGGAGTTGGAGTAGGAGTTGGTATGGGAGTTGGAGTAGGAGTTGGTATGGGAGTTGGAGTAGGAGTTGGTATGGGAGTTGGAGTTGGAGTTGGTATGGGAGTTGGAGTTGGAGTTGGAGTTGGTGTGGGGGTAATTATGCCAGCACCAGGGGTGATGGAAATATTGCCTTGGATGAAGGAGCCTGCTCCGTTAGGGATGCCTGTAGCTGCTAGTATGTCTCCATTAGCTTTTATTGTGCCAGCCGTTCCATTTGTTGTTGCTCCCCCTACTATGAATGTATTTAGGTTGAATGGTGTGGTGATGCCATGCTGTATAGCGATCGCGCCTGTGCCATTGGTGCAGATGGTCGCGCCCACGCAAGGATCGGCAGTAGAAAAAGTCACTACGCCTGCTCCCAATACATTACCGCCTGTAGAGACAATATTAATATTTCCACCAGTGCCGCCTGCGGTGATGTTGCCTGTTGCGTTAATGCTAGTAAATGTGGCGTTGCCTATTGGATCAAGGGTCACATTGCCGCCACTAGCAAGGCTGCTGCTTGTATTAATCTGTCCCACATCAATTTGGGTACGCGCATCAATTATGATATCGCCACCTTGAGTTCCACTGGTCAATAAATCGCCAGTAGCGATCGCGCCTGTATTACTGGTAAAAACGATATTACCACTAGTTCCATTTTGAGAACTTGTGCGAACCGTTCCAGATCTTGTGTCAATAGAACCATTAGTACTAGTGAGCCTAATTGAACCGCCGTTACTAGCTGTTCCAAATACATCCGTAGTCAAGCTAAATACGAAAGGTAGTATGCCTCCAAAGGTCAATCCTCCTGTTGAGGTAATGTTGCCATTAGCTTGAATGTTAATCGTGCCAGCATTGCCAATAGGTACTGAGCCAAGAATAATGCTGCGCCGCGCACTAATTGCTGCAAATGTAACCGACCCTGTGTCACTAGTTAGGTTTACTGAGCCTGAGTCACCTAATGAGCCTGAGTCACCTAAGTTGCCGAATTGTTCAACTTCAATTTCTCCAGTTAAAATATCACCTAATGATTTAATTGTAAGATCATCGCCAGTAGTTAAAATTCGGGAAGTACTAACATTGCCATTGTTACTTTGAATAACAATATTTCCGACAGCACCTAATACGCTAGTTGAGATGTTTCCACTTGCTATAAGGCTGATTCCTCTATCAGTAATAAGGTTTAGTGAATTACCAAAGTCCGATGCACCTATTGTGCCAGCAGTTGTATTGATCACTCCTGACTTACTTTCTAATTTAACTGTACCGCTATTAGCACTTCTCAAAGATATATCTGATGTGGTGATGTTATTCATAGCAGTAAATGTAATCGAACTTCCTGTTGAAAAAATATTACCGAGGCTGGTATTAATTGAGCCGTCACTACTAATTAAGGTGATCGAGTTAGTATTAGTGCTGTCGCCTCTGCCACTAGTTGATGTTGTACCAACGCCAGTATTGATATCACCGAATGCTTTGAAGGTAATGCTACCTGCTGTAATTAAACTAGAATCTGTATTTACACGACCTGAACTGACATTAATAAATCCCGTATCACTAATCAAAGAAACGTTACCGCCATTACCTGAATCGCTGAATGTAGCGATTGTAAAACTCTGTCCACGCTTAATAGATGTAGAATCCTGTTCGCTAATAGTGAAATTCCCAGTGGTTTGAATGTCCCCATTTGCTTGAATAGTCACGTTACCTGCGTTACCAAAAAAAGCTGAAGCATTTACTGCGTTTATCGCTACATTCCCATTCGTACTTTGGATGGCAATACTTCCTGCATCGTTAAATACTGAGTCATTTGTGGTATCAAGCAACTGTGTTGTGATATTTCCTATAGATGTAAGAGTTATATCACTTGCAGCGATCGCTTGATTTGCCAAAATGCTACCCGCATTAATCGTCAGGGTTCCCAATTTAGTCGTTGCGCCAATGTTGCCAAGATTAACGGCTCCATTTCCTGCGTCAACGGTTAGGTTTTGCGTACCATTTATATTTGCGCTCTGAAGATTGATCGCGCCGCCTGTGGGTGTACCTGTTGAAAGGAATTTAGTTGGATTAGTTAGGATGACATTGCCAGCGATCGTGATATTACCGCCAATTCCATTAGTAGCAGCCGTGCAAATAGTAGCGCCAACACAAGGCGCAAGACTAATTCCAGATAGATTACTAGGAACGGTTGATAGGATTTGTGTAGTTCCATTAGTGGAAGTTAAAGATATATCACCGCCATTAGTATTACCAAGGCTAAGAATGTAATTAGCCGTAATATTATTCAAAGCCTTAAGTGTAATGTTGCCACTACTGGCAGATATTGACCTAACAGCAACATTTCGTAGAGTAATACTGCCATTATTACTAGTGATATCTACTTTTCCAGCATTTCCAACACCTAAATTGATAGGAAGTAAATCACCTGTAGCTGAGATATTTCCATCTGAAGTCAATGTAATATTTCCTGCATTGCTAGTAACGGTGTTGCTATCGATCGCAGTGGCGATCGCGGAATCAGTGTTGATACTTGTACCCGCCGTAAAGGTGACATTACCCGCCTGACTGCTAGCAGAAGAACCAATAACACTAGTATTAATACCGCTACTTCCTAATGCCGTAATCGAGCCACCACTTTTTAGTAAGACATTGCCGCCTTTACCGCCTGTTGTATTGAAAGTAGACATCGTGCCACTTGCAATGGTGATATTTCCACCTGCGTCAAGAGTAATATTACCGCTATTAGCTACTGTAGTACCACTAGTTGGAGCTTGAAAAGCACTAGCTTGAATGTTCCCTAATGCTTTCAAAGAGATATTACCTGAATTGCCAGCGCCAAAAGCTCCAGATAGAAACGATGATGAATTCGCATTAATCGAACCTGTCACATTAATATCAATATTTCCACCACCAGTGGATGAAGCAGTACTAACTGTGGTTATATTTTCGATGTTGAAACCCGTAGCGCTAAAGTTTGCGCCATTAGTGTCAATAGAGAAATTGCTACCTGATGTAGATTGAATAGAACCAATACCTGTTGCAGTCGCGCCATTATTTGCGAGTAAAGAGATATTGCCGCGATTAGTCGTAATATTCTGATTGACATTAATATTATTTCCTGCCTGAGCCGTAAAACTAATATTTGGATTCGCGACATTCACGCTGGCATTGACATTAATATCATTTCGAGCTTGCAAAATAATATTAGAAGTAGCTGAGTTTAAGACCGAACTATCAATCGTAAAATTGCTTGTACTTAGATCATCAAAGAAAATCACAGAAGCAGGATCACCAGCAGTAGGAATTCCAGCCGCTAATTGACTATTATTGGCTCCACCTGTCGCCACAATAGTAATGTTTGTCGGGTCGAGTAATAGAGTTCCGAAATTGCCATTGGTTGCAGAAGTATCGACATTACCGCGATAGAGTAAATTCTCCTTACCCGAAACCTCCACAAAGCCGCCATCACCACTAAGTTCACCGCCTTTGCTCAGGATTGTCCCGAAAAATTGCGTAGCGCGATCGCCCCATACAATTACCTTCCCACCATTCCCATTCTGAAAAGCACTAACATCAACAATAGATTTATTATCAAAATAAGTATATTGAGCATTCGGCACAACACCCTTACCTTGGAAGTCACCCCCAATTAGCACATTACCGCTATTTGCAGTGATTTGAGAATTGACAAGAGCAACGCGATCGCCAAATATTCCAACATTTCCGCCATTAGCATTAGCAGAACTTGTGTTAATAGTTCCCGAAATAACCGTAGTTCCATTTGTAACAGGAACTTGATCCGCCGCAGGAGTTACCACGATCGCTAAAGTACCATCGGACTTAACCACAACGCGATCGCCTTGTTCAGCTTTACCAGTTAAAAGCTCAGCCAATTTTGGTAAAGACGAAATCGTGCCATTCCAATTAGCGGGAACTGCATCCTTATCAACGCTTAAACCTAAAACCAGATTAGGCGATCGCAGATCTACCACCGAGCCGCCAGCTACCGAAGTCAGAGCCACATTACCACTAGGCGCAGTCAACACACCTGAGTTTACGACCGCACCCGCCGTAAACGAAATCCTTTTACCCGTATCAACCGATAAATTGCCTTGATTAATAATCGCCGCAGGTTGACTGATACCAAACTTAATATTTTGCGGATCGCCACTAGGAAATTCTAATGATGCTTTATCGACGCTAAAGGTGCGATCGCCACTAAAGCCCAAACCCGTTCCCGTTGTTACATTAAACGAACCACCAATATCTAACCTTGCGTCCTTGCCAAATACGACACCATTGGGATTGAGTAAAAATACATTGGCATGGGGAAAAGCGGTGCGACTTTCAATCGTTCCTAAAATTTGCGAGGGATTATCGCCTGTTACCCGATTGAGGATATTGTTGATTTTTGTACCATCAACCGTCGAATTACCCGTGTTAAACACAACACCAGTATTCGGCACATTAAACTGATCAAAGCTGTGATAAAGGTTGCCACCATTGACATTACCCGCACCCACTGGTGCGATCGCATTACCTTTAACTTCGGTTGCGGTAGTTTGATCGGGAATGATTTGGGCGAAGGCACTTTGGCTGTTAACCGCAAATAAGCCGCAAAAGCTAATTAGAGAATAAGTAAACAGCGATCGGGGTAATGGGCGAGACATGATGAAACCTCTAGCAACTAAAAAGGGAAGAATTCAAAACTGACTTTCTGAAATCAAAAAAACAAGCGTTAGAAATATGCTTGTTCCCCCCTTCGCTTGCCCCCGATATTTGCAACAACAAATCAGAATTGATTTGTACATTTATGAGAAGCGCATCAGCAGAATGTACTTCTCATAGATTATCTCAGATTATTACATAACTCACCTTACGTAGATAGAAAATCTGCCCTCATCCCCCAGCCCCTTCTCCCCTCTTGGGAGAAAGGGAGTAAGAGACATTTTTGGATTTTTCTTGTTCCCCTCTCCCTCTTTGGGAGAGGGGCTAGGGGTGAGGGTCTTAAAACCTTCTGCGTAACATGATTTTATAACTAATTGCCAATTAGGATAAGCGATCGCCATAAGAACGCATGAATGAGATGGCTTTATTATTTGACTGTATAATTTAGCACAAATTTAAAAGCCGTTTTCCGTAAAAAATTTTGTTAAGAAAATTAACTTTCAAATATGAATCCCTTGATAACTGTTATAACTCCAACGACAGGAACTTCCTATCTGAGTCAAGCAATTGAAAGCGTAAAGGCGCAGACCTATGAAAACATTCAGCATTTAATTGTTGTTGATGGAATATATCCAAGTGCTAAAAGTATATTAGATGAATACTCTGGTATTGATGTAATTTACTTGCCCTATTCAACGGGGATAGATAAATATCTTGGACATAGAATTTATGGAGCATCTATTTATCTAGCTAAAGGAGAATTTGTTTGTTTCTTAGATGAAGATAATTGGTTTGACTGCAACCATATTGAATCATTACTTGAGGTAATTAACCGAGGAAATTTGTGGGCTTTTTCCTTTAGGAAAATATTTGACAAGCAAGGTAATTATATCTGCAATGATGATTGCGAGAGTTTAGGTAAATGGTCGTCAATAATAGATGACAGAGATTACTTGGTTGATGTAAATTGCTTTTTCTTATCAAAAAAGATAGCACTCCAAACTAGTCCAATTTGGTATCGTCGCGCAAAAGAAGTTGGAGTTGCCGAACCTGATAGAGCTTTGACTTATGTTTTACGTGAAAACAAATTAAGTTACGACACAAGCCAAGAATATACCCTTAACTATCGCGCAGGAAATACAGAAAGTTCTGTTGAAAAAGAGTTCTTTATTGAGGGTAATAAAAAAATGTTAAAAAAATACAATGGGAAATTACCTTGGCATAAAGAAAAGCAAAAAACGTAATACTGAAGCTAAAAAAATCGGCTCAATCGTTCAAACTATGCTCGACTAAATATCGAAATGCCAACAGATTAGGGATCGCGACTTAAAATTATCAAAATTCCTGAAGCCATATCCAGATCGTTTAATTAGCTTTAGCTTATTATTGATACCCTCAACAACGCCATTAGTAGTGCGGTTCTCTCCACTGAATGGCGATACTATCTACTCAGTCTTGAGAATGATGTCCACAAGTTTGCCGAGTCTGTCAGAAATCATTGGAGTATTGAGAATCAACTGCAATGGATTCTTGATGTTGGATTTAAGGAAGATGCTTTCCAATGTTGTCGAGGCTATAGATTTATACTTCCTTTGTGCGCGATAAAATTCCATGCTTAGGCGCAAATATCATCGCGATTAGAAAAACTAAAGTTTGGACTACGACAATACAACCACCTGTTGAAGCGTCAAGGTGATAGCTAACATAAGTCCCTAACACGCTTGAAAAAACGCCCGAACTCATGGCTACTAACATCATCCGATCAAAGCGATCGCATAGCAAATAGGCTGTAGCCCCTGGCGTAATCAACATCGCCACCACTAAAATAATGCCAACCGTCTGCAAACCTGCGACTGCGGTTAGGGACAACAAGGATAGCAGCACATAATATAAAAAATTAGTATTCAAGCCGATGGAACGGGCATGGGTGGGATCAAAACAAAACAGAATTAAGTCCTTCCGTAAAAGGGCTAAAGTCACTAAAGTAATTGCCGCAATGATCACGGTCTGGATAATATCGCCATCGCCAATCCCTAAAACATTGCCAAATAGAATATGTCCCAAATCGACGCTGCTTTTGACCTTAGAAACTAAGACTATGCCCAAGGCAAATAGCCCTGTAAACACTAAACCAATTACCGTATCTTCTTTAACGCGAGTATGAGATTGAATGAAGCCGATCGCCACGACCGAGCCAACCCCAAACACAAAAGCACCGATCGCAAAGGGAATATTCATAACATAGGCAAGTACCACCCCTGGCAGCACCGCATGGGATACAGCATCACCCATCAGCGCCCATCCTTTGAGGATCATAAAACAGGATAGGGCTGCACAGACTAAGCCTACTAAGGCGCTTACCCAAAGTGCCTTCACCATAAATCCATATTGCAAAGGGGCGATCAACCAATTCATTAAATCCATGATTTATCCACATAAGTTACTCATCAGAAGGGACGCGAAGCGCCCCTTTTTAAGTCTTAACTGATGTTACGTGGAAGTTTCCAAGACCCTCACCCCCCAGCCCCCTCTCCCTTTTTGGGAGAGGGGCTAGGGGTGAGGGTTCCACGGGACATCAGTCTTAAATCAGCGCAAGGCGCTGTAACCGCCAAAAGTGCGGCTCAAATTCTCTTCGGTAAATACTTCCGAAGTCTCGCCGTAAGCAAGAATCGTGCGATTGATTAGCACCACTTGATCGCAGAAAGTGGTGATTGAATCGAGGTCATGGGTAGAGATCAAAATCGTATAACCCGCATCCCTCAAGTCCGTTAATAAATTGATCATCATCTTTTCGGTCTTGACATCAACCCCAGCAAATGGCTCATCCAATAGCAAAACCTGCCCCTGCTGAGCCAATGTCCTTGCAAAAAAAGCGCGTTTCTTTTGACCGCCCGACAATTCACCAATTTGCCGATCGCGCAAGTCCCACATTTCCACCCGTTCCAAACTTTCGCGCACTATTTGTTGATCTAGCGATCGCGGCATCCGCAAAAAGTTCATGTGACCATAGCGCCCCATCATCACCACATCATGGACACTAACAGGGAAGTTCCAATCTACCTCTTCCGATTGCGGCACATAGGCGACTAGACTTTGTTTCTGCACTAGGCGCATCGGTAAGCCATTGATTAGCACGCGCCCAGTGACAGGCTTCACAAATCCCATTACCGCTTTAAATAATGTCGATTTACCCGCCCCATTCATGCCTACTAACCCACAAATGGAGCCAGATTTTAATTGCAAAGTGGCGCTATGCAGGGCAACTTTGCCATGATAGGCAACGGTTACATTTTCAATGTCAATGCTGATATTTGGGCTGATGCCATTAATGGAGTTATTCATATCTAAAAAATAATAAATAGTTGAAAAGATTAAAGATCCCCGACTTTTTTGTGACTGATAGGATTAGTCTGTAATCGCAGAGAAAAAGTCGGGGATCTGGGCATTTAGTTTGTTTCTTAACTCGAATCCGATAAACCCTTGACCAAATTATTCACGTTGTATTCCAAGAGCTTGAGATAAGTCGGGGTTACACCATCGGGCAGCGATAGAGAATCCACATAAAACACGCCGCCAAACTTTGCTCCCGTTTCCCTCACTACCTGCATTTGCGCTTCATTACTGACCGTACTTTCACAAAATACCGTAGGAATTTTATTCGCCCTCACCATATCAATCACTTTCTGAACTTGCTTCGGTGTGGCTTGACGTTCGGCATTGACCTCCCATATATACACTTCCTTGAGTCCATAGTCTTGAGCGAGATAGCTAAAAGCTCCTTCACAACTGACGATGTAGCGTTTTTCAGGAGGAATAGCGGCGATCGCCTGTTTTAACTTTTGATCAATTTCCTGAATTTGTTGGCTATAGGCTTTGGCATTTGCGTCATATACCGATGCATTAGCAGGATCGATCGCTCCTAACGCCTTACGAATATTTTCCACATAAATCAAGGCATTGCGGGGAGACATCCAAGCATGGGGATTGGGCTTACCTTGATAAGCGTCTCCAGCGATATCGATCGGCTTAATGCCTGCACTCATCGTCACCCGCGCCACCTTGGGAAAGTTGCCATAAAAGCGTTCCGCCCAACGCTCCAAATTTAAACCATTATCCAGAATTAAATCGGCTCCTTGCCCACGCCGAAAATCGCTAGGAGTAGGTTCATAGCCATGAACTTCTGCCCCCACTTTCACGATTGACTCTACAACTGCTTGATCGCCAGCTACGTTTTGCGCCATGTCCGCTAAGACCGTGAAAGTAGTCAGGATTAGTTTCTTGCCTTGGCGATCGCTTACTGCGGAATTTTTAGGTATACCTGTATTATCTAAATTTTGGCGAGAATCAGGCGTAACACATCCCCCCACGGCGATCGTCACCACTGTCAGAAAGGCAATGATTTTTGCTGTAGAAGCTTGGCTCGTTAGGTTTTGACTAATTGGCAAACCCATGATCGCGTTTCATAATCAATTCATTATTTATGAATATAGCACAGACAGAAGGCGCGAGAACAAGGCGATCGCCCCCTATAATTACAGTTAACAAGTTAAAGAAGTGCTTTGCGCTACTTGATTAATGAATAATTCATCAGCCGAGATATGTCATGCTTTGCCCGTTTTGTCAGCATACCGATAGCCGCGTTCTAGAATCTCGTTCGGCAGAGTCGGGCTGTAGCATTCGCCGCAGACGTGAATGTCTCAGTTGTCAGCGCCGCTTCACTACCTATGAGCGGATCGAATTTGTACCAATTACGGTTTTAAAGCGCGATGGCGAGAGCGAGTCGTTTGATCGCTCCAAACTGTTACGGGGGATGATTCGCGCCTGTGAAAAAACTGGAGTCACTCAAATCCAACTTGAATCGATCATTGATGAAATCGAAGCGCAATTACAAGTACGCGATCGGCATCAAGTTTCTAGTGTGGAAATTGGCGAAATGGTGTTGCAATATTTACAAAATGTTAGTGAAGTCGCCTATGTGCGATTTGCATCAGTTTATCGACAATTTCGGGGTGTCAGAGATTTTGCTGAAGCTTTAAGTCATTTTGACGCAAACTAATTCACTTTTTTTATGCTTTTAAAATTTTTTCTGGATTTGCACATAATCATTGTAAAATTCAAGGAAGTTTTTGCTACAGAGTAGCGCAGTAAACCTCCGCAATGTTTATAGGAGTTATTAGATGTCAAATTTTGTTGCAGTTAATGAAGAAAGTGATGATGCTTTTTATATTGAGGTGATTCCAGTTGAAAGTACTTCTGGTCTCAAGAAAACATCAAAAGCTGATCCCATAGAAAAATTGACCACAGAACGCTTTGATAATGCTCTTCGTAAGGCGGTTTTGCCAGCTTGCAATACATTTGTTTCACTCTGGCAAGATGTCAAGCAGTCAAGCTCTCTAGTTGCTGATAGTGCTGAAGTTGAGTTTAATCTGGGACTAACTGCTTCAGGTAATATGGCGATCGTCCAGACTTCAGGACAAGCGAGCTTCAAGATCAAAGTAACATGGAAATTTAAATCTCCACCAGTTGACAAACAAGCTCTTTACGCGCAAATCAATGATGATATTGATTTACTTCAGAAAGAAGCTAACGAATTGGAGCAGTTGCTCAATCAGGCAGAATCATTAGAACAAGATGGAATCTATACAGATTACAAAAAAATAACGGCTAATGTCAGGAAAATTGAGAAATTGACATCTTTTTAGTCTTAGTCGAGTTAGTGGGATTAGTTTAACGTTTAATGAGGAAATCGGTAATGAGTAATGACATTAATAAAAAAATATCTTTGATAAGAGATACAGCTTTGAGAATTCAAAAAAATATGAATGCAGGATTTACCTGTTCATGTAAAATATCAGATCCCAACGATCCTAATTTTTGTGTTGAAATTTGTGCAAAAAGAAAAATTCTTCTAGAAATTATTCGTTTAACTGGAGGCGTATAAACCTTACAGATTGAATAATCGAATGGAAATTAAGATTTACATTGAGATCTAAGCTTTGATGGTTTTTCAATATCAAATTTCTCATAAAACTTACAAATCATATTTTTGTAATCATCTGTTGAAGTATAGAATGAGAACGCTAGAGAAGACTCACTATTATTGGTGCGTGAGGCTTTGATTTTGTCAACTAAATTTTCTAAATACAACTTTCTTTCACTTGGTAATACAGTTTCATAGAAGTAGATTTCATTATATTTTTTATATCTTTCAGAGTATATTTTTTGAAAATTGTTGTCTTTGTTCCGATACCACATAATCCCAGTGATACCAATTAGTATTTTTAATGATTTTCTATATGATGTGAATGGCTCATCATTACTATTTATTTCATTCCACTGAATCCCTAGATCTTGAGTATTTTTAACTATAAATTCAAGATAATTTTCTGCTTCCGTAAATTTATTATCCATCCAGTAAATCCAACCGATCTGATAGCGTGATTTTATACCTAGATAGGTATTATCTTTGATTTTTTCTAGCTGTTTAACTGCTTCTGCATAGTCTTTCATTCTGCTAAGAGTCATACCCAGTCCATATATAGCTCTATTGTGATTTTTGCTTTCTGGTTGTTCTAGATTTAGTACTTCCAAGAACTTGTTTTTAGCTAACTTTAAGTCTGTTTGGTTGGGTTTACCTTCCAGATTACTTTTTTTAAGCATTACAAAACCCTTAGAAACTAGCGGATCTAAATTGATGGGACATTCTTTTTCAAATTTTTCTGCTAATTCAATAGCTTTGTTTAAGTCAGGAATTAGATCTGTTTTTAGTAATGCGTCAATGCGATCACTAAAACCTAAAAGTCTTTCATCGGAACATTTAAGCAAAGACAACCAGAGAACACTACAACAAATCAAAGAAATTGCCGCGATACTTGTAATGATTTTGGCAATCTTCCAACGCAAAATATTAGGATCTATGGGAATTAATTGCCTCACCGTATTTGTAATTGGTAAAGCAATACCACCATTCTCACCTTCACTTGCTACTAAAATACCAACAGCCTGCCATTGCTTTCTCTTAGCGTTATATACACAGACTGCTGCACCACTCTGTCCACCCTTAATTGCTTGAGAGTCACCTTCAGTAACTAATCGCAATACACGCTGATTAAGCAACGTAGAGTCGGTAGAAGTAGCTAAGCCAACGATTTTGCCTTCAATCGGCGCACCATCCTTATATATTTCGTTGGAAAATCCAAAACATCGAAAAGTTTGATCTTCAGGTAAATCTACTAGATGCAAAAATAATGGACTTTTATGATCGATCACTTGCAACAGGGCAATATCGTCTTTATTGGGATCACCTATATAACATTCAGTAATTCCAACATGACCATTAGCGATTAGCTTTCCAAGCCCCTCAGCGTCCACAACAACATGAGCGCAAGTAACAAAATGTCCCTCAGAACTGACAAAAAAACCAGTGCCAATAATATCACCTGCACTATTGCAGATTTTTAAAGTAGAGTGCTTAACTACTTCAAAGGATTTAAAAGCTTGTTTGCGATCGCCACTATTCATTTCGCTCAGGAAAACTCTTCAAAAAAGAATATCGCAAATATTTGACAGATACCAAAAATTCGATGAAATAAATGGTATTACAAAGTGTTTCGTTTTAAATTAAGATTTAAAAATGTATCAGGTTAAGGCACATTAAATGTAATCTGACAAAATTTTGTAAAGAAAAGTTGAATTTTCCTAGTTGCCTTGGTTATAATAACAATGTTTTGTAATCCCGATCGCATTTCAGGGTCTAAATTAGGAGGTATCAATTTGGCAAGGAGACGTAAGCGCAAAAGTAGACGTCGCCAAGAAGGGCGCAAAATCCTAGAACATATTCCTCAATTTAGTATCGATAGCGGCGAAGATAAGCCTGTGACGGCTGCACGTAAGTACATTCATACACATGGCATTCTTCCTCCAGCACTGTTGCTCGTAAGACGTAACGAGCATACAACAGATCGATACTTCTGGGCAGAAAAAGGACTATTCGGAGCACAGTATGTTGAAGAAAATCACTTCTTGTTCCCTAGTCTCAAACCACCCGAAGAAAGAGAAGTAGCCCTTGCTGGGTGTCGATAAGTTTTTATCAACTTACTAAAGCAATCCGAGACTTCAAATTTTTCATCTGTATGAATACTTCAGCAATTTACAGCTAAAGCGCATATATTTATTTCTACTAAATATAGTGACACTTATTGTGTTGACTATGAGAAATTCAGGTTCACTTGTAAGTTGCTGTAAGATTAGTTATAAAAAGCAAATACATTTGATTTGTTTACATATCAAATGTATTTAAGTTTTTATGATTATTTCCTTAAAGGATTAATGGGGATTTCTTTGTAGTGTAAAT
>JANMFC010000063.1:0-1877 GCA_031377675.1 Pseudanabaena sp. OTE_70b_metabat_355
TCTACCCCGCGTTGTTTCGTTTAACTAATATAACATAGTTTGCTGTAAATGCAAGCATTTTGTTCAAGATTTTTAAATTACTATTTTGCAAAGCAAAATAGTAATTTAAAAATCTTGGGATCACCCCTCCGCAACGCCGTCTTACCTCAGTTGTTTGACCCGGTAAAACCAGGTGGAGAAAAAGCGCTACGCCTAACTTAAAGTTGCCAGATCGGAATCTGGTATACTGCGGCGAAGACTGCGAAAACTCCTAGAAAACAATTATCGATCAAGACACATTATCGGTAGTCACGCACGCCACAGAGGAGCTTAATTTAAATTATAACACTTGACAACCCGAAGAAGGTGATTAGCCGACTTTGCGGACGCATCAACTTCTTACAGCGCTTAGCGCTTAAGCTTTCTTACAGCGCTTGGAGCTTAAGTTCAAACTATATCTTCAGCTAACTGTGTTCTCGGCATAACGCCTTGATGCTCTGTCTTCACCCACTTCAATCGCTTTGGCAATACGCACATCCGCAAGGTAACGCTGCCAATTACAGGAATCCAATGCAACATATAGATCATGCCAGAGATAGTCTTCCAAATCGCCGATCGCCATGAAATATGATAGGAACGTCTCAACCCGAAAGCCATAGTCACCGCACTCAGAGCCAAAGAGAAACCCGCGATCGCAGGTAACATCGGATTGTGTCTGAATATAATTGCGGCGATCGTATCGGGAATGAAGGCGACGGTTAATAAATATTGATTGATGTAAAAGAGCGAAGCATCAAAGGTTTTCCAAAAGCCCATTTTACCGCTCAGCAATAAATCCCAATAGTCGAGATAGCGCTGAAAACCACCCTCCGCCCAACGATTGCGCTGATGCCATAGTTGCTTGAGCGTCACCACTCCTTCTTCTTGTACCGCAGGAGAATTTAAACAGGCGATATTCCATTGACTCAAATGCAACCGAATTGTCAGATCAAGATCGTCGGTAATTGTCTGCTCATTCCATCCCCCGCAATCTTTTAGGGCAGCCAATCGCACAAATTGACCATTACCGCGCAATTCACCAGTGCCACCCACCCTGATCCGTAAATCTTGCAAACACCAATCCAATGCCATTTCGCAGGACTGTCCCGATGTCCATAAATTTTCTGAAGCATTCGCGATCGCCTTTCGTAACTGCACCGCGCCGATTTTCGGTTGTTGGAATACAGGCACAAGCGATCTCAACACATCATTAGGAACCTGAGCGTCCGCATCAAAAACACCAATAATATCGCCCTTAGTTAGGGCTAGCACTTGATTTAACGCCCCAGATTTGCCGCCCTGAGCATCTTCACTGCGTCGAAGGGTTTGTAACTGAGGATATTTTTGTTTAAGTGACGCTAAAACTTCGGGAGTCTGATCACTACTATTGTCATCGACAATCCACACCTCAAAGCGATCGCTAGGATAATCTAACTGACACAAATTTTCGACAAGGTTGGCAATCACTGATTCTTCATTTTTTGCGGAAGCTAACAGCGAGAAAAATGGTAGTTCTGGAGATGTCTCCTGTTCTCTGGCGATCGGCTCTCTGGCGATCGCAGGTAAGTCTGGTGCAAAAATTAACCGCAAAGCCTGAATACTAAATAATCCCAACAGTACCCATCGACTCCAAGAGGCGAAATGCAGTCCAACTGTCGCGGCATAGACGATGATGAGCGCGATGATGGTTTTGAGTCTGCGGCGATCGCCTCCAGTCTGAAGGCTGCTACGAAAATCCGTCTCGTGCATTGGGGCTGTCAATATATTGCGAAATGTTTAGCATTAATGTAACCAGAATACCGCTTTTCATGACAAAAGTTTGTAAGTACCTCGGCTGAATAAAACCAAGAACCCAAATA
>JANMFC010000065.1:0-1548 GCA_031377675.1 Pseudanabaena sp. OTE_70b_metabat_355
GCCTATTAAATGACGGTTGACACTCTACTAGAATGCTTGTGTTGTGTCTAGATTTCAAAAAACAGGTTCTCAAATAGTACAAAAAGTATAACTTGAGTCTAGCCCAATAAATTTTTAACATCACACTACTAAATTTAGAAATACTGTTGCAAATCTTTCCCCCGATCGCCTAAATCAACAACCGCTTGTTTTAGCAAGGCGATCGCCATCGGTGACGGTTGATGATGTCCATTACGCCATCGGCTAAGCGAAGGATAGGATATACCAAGTTTTTGAGCGAGTTCGCCTTGGTTTAAATTCAACCTTGACAGAAGCTCGTCTATTAAATATGTATAACTTTTTACCTGTAACTTCATGACAGCGAAATATATCAAGTGATATAGCGAGTATATCAGATGTTTTTTGTTTTTGTGTTACAAAAAAGCAATGTTTAAGAGATTGCTGTCCATTTAATAGGTTTTCCACGCTTATCAAATCAAACATGGAACTAAAATCTGCTACACCTAAATCACGATTGAGATACTTTCGCCTGTTATTTATCCCTGTGGCGATCGCCGCCTTGGGCGTGATGGCATATTGTATTTGGCAGATATTCCCTTGGTTTGTGGCAATGGCGATCGCAGGTCCGATCGCTAGTTATTCGATCTTGCAGATTATTCCACTGTTCATAAAGTAAGTACCAATGCCTAACTCAGAATTAATAGTTGTCATGACAACCGTTCCCGATCTCAATCTTGCCAATGACATCGCCAAAACACTTGTCGAAGAAAAACTTGCTGCTTGCGTTCAAGTAATGCCTAGCATGACATCGGCATATATCTGGGATGGAAAACTCTGCCAAGAATCAGAGCATCTAGTCTTCATCAAAACTCTGGCAAGCAACTATGAATCACTGACAGCTAGATTGACTGCTCTACACCCCTATGAAGTACCAGAAATTATCGCCTTACCAGCGATCGCAGTGGCGCAAAATTATTTACTCTGGGCAAAATCTATTTTGCTGTAAACAAAAAGCGATCCCCAAAAAATGTGATGGGGATTCGTTAGCTTTTTTTACCCAGTAAAGCCTCGATATCAATACCAATATCGATTAAATTGACAGCCTAAAGAAAGCTTTTTACAACTTGTGTATCCATCCTACAAATTACTTCAAGTTTTGACATTTGATCGATTGCCAGAGCCTTTAAAGGAAAAATTAGTAGTGCGATCGCTTGTAGATCTTGAGTGCAAGTTTCTAGGATTGATGGTAAAAATGACAGGGATTTCGCACTTGCTGTCAGTGTTGAGCGTGCGATCGCGGCATGGTCAATAGGACGGTCAGACGGATTGGGCAATATATTTTCCTATGGTTTTATCGACTGGGGCTTGCTTCTTCAGCAGGTTTGGCTTCTTTGGGCTTTTTCTCAAATACTTGGATATTTGGCTCAAGCAAAACAAATCCTGTCGCATTAGCTTCACCCATCTTGCCAGCGATCGCCGCTACCCACTGCGGATAATTAGCCTGTGCATCTTCCAACTTCTTAAATACTTTGGGTTTCACCGTAACGC
>JANMFC010000069.1:0-13732 GCA_031377675.1 Pseudanabaena sp. OTE_70b_metabat_355
AGAACCTTCTTCAAACAAGTCAAGAGGATACGCGATGTAAGCGATGTATTGATTGTCTTCGTTGGGTACTGGTTCGACATCATAGCAACGACCTTTGTAGCGATCGAGGTCGGTCAACAAGTCTGTCCATACAGTTGTCCATGTACCTGTGGAAGATTCAGCAGCTACAGCAGCAGCAGCTTCTTCTGGAGGTACGCCTGGTTGAGGCACGAAGCGGAAAGCAGCGAGAAGGTCGGTATCTCTGGGAGTGTAGTCAGGGGTATAGTACTTTAGTTTATAGTCCTGTACACCTGCGTCATAGCCAGCTTTGGCTTTAGACTGTGTTTGTGAGTAAGACATTAATATCTCCTTACTAAATTTAAATAAAAGTCGGAAAACTGCACGAAGTGCCGCAAAAAACTTTAAGAGTCAGAGTCAAGCGTCAAATCAATAATTAAAGAAAAGTTAAAAATCCATTAAAAATCTAATTAGCTCTTTGAAATCTGGTTCTTTAGTGAAATAATTTTTTGCTTAATACTTTATATAAGTTAATCCTATCAGGAGTTCTTCGTGTGAAGCCCTTGAGCGATGTCTACAATTTAAACATAAAGTGCGTATCCAGATTTACTTTTTTCAAAATTTTTTTTGGAAACTTGCCCTATTTTGCGGGTAGATCTATATAAAAAATTTATATGGCTCTAATAAGTTAGATATATCTTTTGGTAGTTGATTGTGGCTAATTATTTTTTTGTCAACGTATATAAAACCCTTGAAAACTGTTGCTTTACATACTGGTAAGCAGATCGTGAGATGTCAAGGGAATCACTTAGGTCAATAGTTGTTTTGGCGATCGCCTGATACATATTGACATCAAAGTTGGGATAAAGAGTCTTGTTTTTTTAATAGTATTAAAACCGTATTAGAAATTCTAATCACTTACATATAAATATAAAATCGGTTGCATCTAAACTGTCTGATTGGGCTTTATATTTTCTGCGTATTTTCTATATATTGCGTAAAAGTATTGCGCCGATTAGTAGTGAATTAGGGAGAGTATTTATACTTATTGACTGTTAGTTACAACTAATTACAAGGCTTTTCGCTGACCTTAAACGCGCGGCATAGGGTAAATTGCTATTAGTCCTTACCCTTAATTTTGTATGTCTTACTACATTTCACCGCGTTTTTTGGACAAGTTGGCTGTCCATCTCGCTAAAAATTTTATGAAATTACCCAATGTGAGTGTCCCGCTTATTTTGGGGATTCATGGCGGCAAGGGTGAGGGTAAGTCATTTCAATGTGAATTAGCGTTTGAAAAGTTAGGTATCGAGCCGATTCGGATGTCTGGCGGTGAACTGGAAAGCCCTGATGCGGGTGATCCTGCGCGGTTGATTAGAATGCGTTATCGTGAGGCGGCGGAGTTAGTGAAAGTTCGCGGTAAAATGTGTGCACTTTTGATTAACGATCTGGATGCGGGGGCGGGAAGGGTTGACTCAACAACCCAATATACGGTGAATACCCAGATGGTAAACGCCACTTTGATGAATATTGCCGACAATCCCACGAATGTGCAGTTACCAGGTAGCTATGACAGCAATCCAATTCGGCGTGTGCCAATTATTGTGACAGGCAATGACTTTTCGACTTTATATGCGCCATTGGTGCGAGATGGACGCATGGAGAAATTTTTCTGGCAACCCGATCGCCACGATCGTATTGGGATTGTGAGCGGTATTTTTGCACCCGATGGCATTCCCCAATGGGAAATTGAAAGATTAGTCGATATGTATCCCGATCGCTCGATTGATTTCTTTAGCTCTTTGCGATCAAGCCTCTACGATGAGCAAGTACGCAAGTTTGTCTATGAGATCGGTTTTGATCGCCTGTCGATGCGATTAGTGAATAGTACGGAAGCGCCACCCGAATTTCGTCCACCCAGCTTTGATCTGCGATCGCTCAAAGAGGCAGGCGATCGCCTGTTAGCAGAAGGCGATCGGGTGAGTCAGCGCAACTTGATCCAAGCATATATGCCTGTCGGAAATTAATAAAAAGGGGCGCTTGCGCCCCTTTTTATTAATTGATTTGTTGAGATAGCCAATGCAGCAGCACTAATTCTAAACTCTGATTATTTTTATGCATTTCTTGCTTCACCCACTGCGCGATCGCATCAATTGCTGAGAAGCTAGAACCTGCTTTCCACTTCATATCTAGCCCCATTGAGGTGAGATGTGTGCCTTCAAGGGTTTGCAAACTTACGGTTGTCGGAAATTTTTGTTTAAGGATCTGGGAAAGAATCGAAATTTCATCAATGCCATCGTCAACGAATTTGACTAATAAATTATTGGCAGTCTGATAATTGGCGGTGACTAACTGCTCGGTTTCTTTTGGAGTAGGCGTGAACTCCATCGAAGACATTTCGGGGATAGTGCCAGCCAGTTCTTTAAAAAAAGGAATTGAGCGATCGGCGCTGTAATTATTGTAGGCAATGTAGATATTGCCAGCGCGAGTAGGTTTGTAGAGACTATTAATGAGCAAATGAATCTTGCAACCCATGCTATGCCCCATCCCAAACACAGGAAAATAATCGAGAAATAACTTGCTCCGTACTTTGCGAAATGAAGTATTAACCTCACGGGCAATCTGGCGATGGTCAAAGGTATTATTCAAAAATGGGGTAGCCACGATCGCATAGTTATTATCGGCTAGTTGTTCTAACACGCGACCATAGGCAACATGGGGCGCAGCCGCGAAAAATGCGCCGCCTAAAAAGTGAATTACGCCCTTGGGCTTAGTTGGGGTCAATACCCAATTTTCTTCAACTTGCTGCCATTGCATTGGTTTTACCACTGTTTGTGTTTTACACTTCTTTACATCTGACTTATCTTAATCAATTCACCTATGGAATCAAATATTTTTACGTCATTGATCTTGCCGATCGCCCTAGGCACAATGATGCTAGGTATGGGCTTATCCCTTGTGCCAGAAGATTTTCAGCGCGTGGGAAAATATCCTAAAGCCGTGATCATTGGCTTAGCCAGTCAAATGATGGTATTGCCGATGATTGGGTTTGCGATCACTAAGATTGTCCCCATGCAACCCGCGATCGCCACAGGTTTGATGATTATCGCCTTATGCCCTGGGGGAGTTTCCTCCAACTTAGTCACATTTTTGGCGAAAGGCGATGTTGCCCTAAGCGTGACCCTGACAGCTTTGAGCAGTTTGATTACAATATTTACGATTCCTATTTTTACTAATCTTGCTAGCCAACATTTCTTTGGACAAAGTGCGGCGATCGAGTTGCCAATTGGGACGACAATTCTGCAAATTTTTGTGATTACATTTCTACCGACCGCGATCGGGATGACCATTCGCCAATTTGCGCCAACCTTGTCCGCAAAATTAGAAAAAGTAACCAGCGTTTCCGCAGCGTCATTACTTGCCTTGATTATTCTGTTGCTGATTATTAAAGAATGGAGCCGTCTACCCAATTTTATCCTGCAAGTTGGAGTAGGGGTTTTGCTACTAAATACCCTGTCAATGTTGGCTGGCTTCTATTTGAGCAAACTTTTTAACCTCAATCCCAAACAACAAATTTGTATCAGCATCGAAGTAGGACTGCAAAATGGAACATTAGCGATCGCAATTACCGCAGGACTGCTAAATAATCCTGATATGGCAATTCCCGCAGCGATATACAGCTTATTAATGTATGTAACGGGACTATTAGCGATCGCCTATGGTCGTCAACTGGCTAAAGCTGAGTAGCTCAGAACAGTTAGTTAGCTTAAAAATCCCATGTTTTGGAAGGTTTTAGAACTAAATGTACGATGTGTTAACGATAGCGTAACGCATCATCTCTTTTAGCTAATAGCGACCGTTAAATTTTCTGGTTGATAGTTGTCAGAAGAGGCTTCTGGCAAAAGGTCGAAAGTGCCTTAAACTTTTCTCAGCAAACGTTTAAATGCCTTTGATTGCAAAAAATCGAAAGTGCCGATCGCCACAGTAGCGCGTGTGGCTTTGATTGACTCACTCATACTTTAATCTCGTTTAGTATTTTCAAAAATCGAACTCGTATAACCTTTACTCAGTAAGCTTTTAATGACCTTTGAGCTTCAAAAATCGGACTCGTATAACCTTTACTCACGATTAGGCTTGTCAGTGGCTTTGTTCAGTAGCCATAGAGAGCAGACCAAACCCACAAAATGAGCAAAAATAATATTAAAACTTGCTTGAATAATCTGAAAATCGAGGGGCTGAATCACGGAGTTAAAACTTCCCGCCCCTGGTAAAATCGCTTGTCCTTGTCCTGCTCTCAGGGTCAAAGCACCAATAATTGCAAAGGCTCCTAGCAAAGTCACCAACATACCAATCAAATTTATGATCAATCCAATTTTGATTTGAAATACAGTTTGGCTTTTTGTCGGGCGATCGGGCGATCGCAGTTTTTTTGCCATCTGCGTATAGCGATAATTCCAGAAAATACTTGCGCCTAATACGGCTACCCCCACCCACGCAAAACTTAAACCTGGTAAGGATGCGGGGCTAGTATCTAAGCCAGTGGCGGCATTTAGCTGATTAGCACGGGGAAACAAAAAGAGTTGCAGTAAAACTACCGATGAAACCACACATAAGACAACCTGCGTCCAAAACGAAGCCCAGCCACAGCGCCGAAATGCTAAAACAACCCGCAACACATTGGGCGAGACATCGCCGTTCTCATCATCTTTTGGAGCGTTTTTTAGTTCTCTGGGCATGACTGTCTACTTCAGAAGTGAGTAACAACACTAGCAATATTTAGAGACATCTTCGCCTTTTTCCGCTAAATAACTTAGGGATCGGAAACGTAAACCCACAAGTTGATCGTATAGAGGATTAATTTCGCACATTGCGGGAATATGCATGATCTTGCGTCCAAACAAAGAGAGATCGCGCTCGAAAGGACATTGAGCGGGGACAATTTTGCAGATTAAGTTGGCAAGCCGTAAGTCGTGAATATCCATGTGATCCAGCCATTCTTTGACAGGCTCTAATAGATCGGGATGATGCTCATCTTCATGAGAGGCTGCTTCTAGCTTGATTCGTAACTCATTAATGGCGGTAACTTCTTGATCGAGGGCGGTACAAAAATCCTGAATGACTTGATCTTCACTATCGCTATATTTACCATCCGCAAGCGCCATCATTACCGCCATCCGTAAGAAATTCTGACCAATGCGGCGATCGCTACCTAGAGCCTCAGCCAGATCCTGAGCGCTAATCGGCTCAGAATTAGTGACCCTTACCTCTTCGCCCCATTCTTCGCTATGGCTAATTTGATCAAACAGGGTGCGTTCCGATACGCTGTACTCATTGTCGGCAAGAGCCACACTCATCAGTCCCCGTAACCAAGCTGATATCTGGGCTTGAGTGTATGGTGGGTGATTAGGGGCGGTAAGATTTGTTGACATAAGAGGTTTGTCTAAGGGGTGAATAAATAATAGATTGATTTTCTGGAAAGTGAAATCGAAAATTATTTCTTAAAAATTATTTCTTAGAGGTTGCAGTTGCCGACGTTTTTGTTGTAGTTGCTTTAGCAGCAGTTTTGCCAGTTGTTTTAGCTGTAGCAGTCTTAGCGGTTGCCTTACTGCCTGTCTTAGTTGTTGTCGATTTTACCGCAGATTTTGCGGTTGCTTTTTTTGTGGTTGTCTTTTTGGTGTCGTCCGCATCAGCCGACTTACCCCGTTTGCTCGTACCTTTGCTTACGCCTTTACCCGTTTTGCCAGATTTACTCGCCAACATCGATAAGGCTTCTTCTAGGGTTAAGCCTTCCACGGTTTGCTCTTTAGTTAACGAAACATTGACTTTGCCATGTTTGACATAAGCGCCATACTTGCCATCAAGGATCTCGATCACTTCATCATCATTAGGATGCTTACCAAGGGATTTCAAAACCTTAGCTGCCGATGCGCCGCGCAAGGTTTTCGGTTGAGCTAAAAGTTCTAAACCACGCTCAAAGCTGATCGAGTAGGGATCATCGCTGGACTTGAGCGATCGATTATCATCCTTGTCGCCGTTACCTTTGACATGACAAACATAGGGACCAAAACGCCCTGTATTTACAAACACGCGATTACCAGTTTCGGGATGTTCACCCAAAGTGCGCGGCAAAGCCAGCAACTTTACGGCAATATCAACAGTGACATTTTCAGGCTGCATTCCTTTCGGTAATGATGCGCGTTTGGGTTTGGGGACTGCTTCTGTTATTTGTCCTAACTGCACATAGGGACCGTACTGCCCCATCATCATGAAAATTGGTTCTTTCAGTTCGGGATGAATGCCAACTTGATCGGGACCTTCAAGTTTCTGTTTGAGCAGAAGTTCGATCTTTTCAGGGACTAAATCAGAGGGGGTTAAGTTTTGGGGGATCGAAGAATTGACCATGCGATCGCCTTCGCCAACTTGAATATAAGCACCAAATTTACCGATTTTGACCTTAACCGCCTCATCTAAGCCCTCAAGCTTAACTGTTCGTGCCGAATCGCCATCAATCAGGCTGTCGCGAGACTTTACCTGTCCGCTCAATCCCTCTTCGCCTGAATAAAACTTCTTGAGATAGGGCAACCACTCTACCGTCCCCATCGAAATATCATCAAGGGTCTGTTCCATTTTCGAGGTAAAGCTGGGATCAACGAGATTGGGGAAATGCTCTTCTAATAAACTCGTAACCGCAAAGGCGGTGAACGTGGGAATCAAGGCATTATTAATTAGCTGCACATAGCCGCGATCGCAAATTGTGCCGATAATGCTGGCATAAGTACTCGGACGACCGATCCCTTCACTTTCCAGCATCTTCACGAGAGCGGCTTCGGTATATCTGGCGGGAGGTTGGGTTTCATGCCCAACTGTATTTAATTCGTGACAGACAGGATGATCGCCAATTTTTAATGGCGGTAACATCACTTCTTTTTCTTCGAGGGCTGCATCAGGATCATCGGAACCTTCAACGTATGCGCGGAAAAATCCCGCAAAGTCAATGCGTTTACCCGAAGCCCGAAATAATGCATCTTCCACGGTCAACTGGACGCTGAGCATGGTTAACTGCGCATCCGCCATCTGTGAGGCAACGGTACGCTTCCAGATCAAGTCATAGAGCGCTAATTCACGACCCGAAAGCCCTGTTTCTTGGGGCGCACGGAAAGATTCACCCGCGGGACGAATGGCTTCGTGGGCTTCCTGAGCGCCTTTGGACTTAGTTACATATTGACGCGGTTCTTTGCTAAGGAAATTATTGCCATACATCTTGGTGACGCATTGACGCGCTGCGGTAATCGCCTGTTGCGACAAATGTACTGAATCGGTACGCATATAGGTAATAAAACCTTGTTCATACAGAGCTTGCGCCACACGCATCGAGTCCCTTGCCGACAGACGCAATTTACGGTTTGCCTCCTGTTGCAATGTCGATGTGGTAAAAGGTGGCGATGGCTTACGAGTGGTGGGGCGTTCTTCCAGATTGCTGACTGACCAGACTTTGCCATTTAAGCGATTTTGCAAAGCGATCGCTGCCGTCTGATCCAATAGCAAAACCTTGCGACCCTTGGCAATTTTTCCTGTCGCCTCATCAAAGTCTTTACCGATCGCCACATTCATGCCGCCAACCGCGACTAACTGCACAGGAAATTCTTGCTTAGGCGAGTAGAGGCTTGCCTTCAAATCCCAATAACTACCTGATTTAAAGGCGCGGCGCTCGCGCTCACGATTGACAATCACGCGCACAGCCACGGACTGCACCCGTCCAGCCGAAAGCCCCCAAGCAATTTTTTTCCAAAGCAAAGGTGAGAGCGTATAGCCAACCAAGCGATCGAGAATACGGCGTGTTTCTTGGGCATGAACTAGGCGATCGTCGATTTGGCGGCAATTTTTCAATGCGTCCTTAATTGCTTCAGAGGTGATTTCGTGGAACACCATCCGTTTGATCGGCACTTTCGGCTGCAAAATTTGTAATAAATGCCAAGAAATACTTTCCCCCTCACGGTCTTCGTCAGTTGCCAGAATGACTTCTTTTACGCCTTTGAGGGCAGCTTTAAGTTCACGGACAATCTTTTTTTTGTCTTCTGGCACAATATATAGTGGCTCAAAATCTGCATCGACATTCACGCCCAGTTTTGCCCAATCAAAGGCTTTTAGCTCCGCAGGAATATCACTGGCTGATTGTGGCAAATCGCGCACATGACCCATCGAAGCTTCTACTCGATACTCAGAGGGTAGAAAGTTGCGAATGGTGCGAGCTTTAGTTGGCGATTCGACAATGACAAGGGTAGACATATTAGCCTGCAAGGTTTGCGGTAATCAACGCGGAAAATGCATAGGTCTCAATTAATGCATGGAAAGTTGTATCATGCAAGCAATTAACTTAATAACTAAATTAAGAACAAACCTACTTACAATTTGCCCCGATATCCTGATAATTCGGCAAGAGTTTCTAGAGATCGGCTCCCAGCATAGATTTTGCCATTAATTTCCCAACTAGGATAGGCGCGGACGCGCTTAGTTTGACAAAGCTGAGTTTGAGGGTTAACCCCGCCCTGATCGCATTCAATTACCTCTAACTGCTTAACCGCTTCTTTGCCAAAGCGTTGCTTCTGGGTATGGCAATGGGGACACCAGTAAGCAGTATAAAGTTTTGCCCCATTTTTGCGTAAGTGATTGGCTAATCCGATCGCCCCCGTTGATGAAGCCGATGTAACTAGTGGTGCAGCTTCTTGGGCGATCGCTATTTCTGTCACTTGTGGGGCAAATGTTAAAGCTGAAACACCTGTAAGGCTGGCGATCGTTAGCGCAACTGAGGTAATCGTAGAAGAGGGGTAATAAAACTTCATGGTTTTGTTAAACTTTTCATTGGTTTAATGTTAGCGCAAAGCGCTGTATCTCTAATTATTCACTATGGCATAGCGATCTCTAGCCTTACCGATCGCAAATCTAAACGACTCAGCCACAGTTTTATTCGACTGTGTAGCGAAAATCCCTAGCCCCAGCATACAAAATCCTGTAGCGATCGCAAAGATATTTGTAAGTCCTACCACCCCGATCATCTTTCCCATTACGGGACCTGCAAAAGCAATTCCTAAATCGAAGCCAATCCATGTCATTCCAAATACATAGCCTCTTTCTTGGGGAACAGTGCGATCGGCAAGCAAAGCCACGATCGCGGGAATCACAATTCCTGAACCCATTCCTTCTGCAACTCCCGATAACAAAAATTCGTAGTCATGACTTGCGAAATAGATGATTGCCATAGATAGCGCATAAAAGAAGATGCCAATGGAAATAAAGATCCCGCGTCCCCATTCATCGCTGAGCCGTCCAACAGGAAAGCGAATGATAAATCCTGACAGCGCCGCTGCCATATAGAACAACCCTGCATTTAGGGCAATATGTTTTTGCTGCATCAAAATTGGCATAAATGCACTGAGCGTTCCAAAAGCAAATCCCACTAACAATAAAATAGTGGAGGGAACTCGAACTCTAGGATTAAGAAAAGTTTGCCAAAATTCTGCTTTTTTGATTTCTTTGGATGCAGCATGGCGATCGCTTATATTCCCTTCCATCTCAATTTGAGATGTTAATAACAATCCGCCAAAAGCTAGTAAAGAAGCTGTAATAAATAGAGGTTGATATCCCCAAGCTTCTTGCATTAAACCACCAATTGCGGGACCAAAAGCCAATCCCAACGGATTAACTAAGCTCATATAACCAATTACTTCACCACGTTTCTCAATGGGTGCAAGATCGGCGACCAAGGCGCTATAACTAGAAGCAAAAGCGGCAATACTAATGCCATGAACAGCGCGAAAGAACATCAATAAAGGAATCGATGGTAATAACGCATAACATAAAGGAACCACCGCCGCCACGATCAATCCAATTTGCATGGTGTAACGTCTACCCTTGCGATCAGAAAGCTTGCCAAGATAGGAGCGACATACCAATAATCCGATCGCAAAGGAACCCATAATCATTCCAATTTGATCGTAGGATTGGGTTAAGGTGCGGATGTATAAGGGTAAAGTCGGCAATTGCGAAGCCATACTCGACCAAAAGAACAGTCCCGCCCAAAAGACCGCAGTCAGGTTTTTGCGAAGGTGCGTATCGAGGTTAGAGAAAGTGGTGATGGACTGCATGATCTGAATATGACCATTAAAATATATAACCCAAGCCGCTTGAGAGAATTCCTGTTACAAGAACTTTCTGCAAATGGCTTGGGCTGCGATTAGTTATTTAAGATTGTGGCTTGATTTTCCGATTAAAGATATCAAGCGATCGGGTAGTTCTTATCAATTTAAGTGTTGCTTCGCAACACTTAAATTGATATTTTATTAGTACTTAACGGGAGCAGGAATAGGAGCGCGATCGCGTCCAGCCGAAGAAGAACGGCGCGAATCATATCCACCGCCATCACGACCACCGCCATCACGACCACCGCCGTCACGACCAGAGCGAGAGCCATTACCGCTTTGACCACGCTTAATTGGTCTGCCACTGTTGTAACCACCGCCATCACCGCCACGATCGCGATCGCGTCCACGACCACCTTCAGGGCTGTGAGGTTGCTTAGCCAAAATCTGCAATGCTGCTTGCTCAGATTTCTCAGATTGCAGTTGGGTATAGGCAAGTTGTAAGGCAGCAGCAGCGATCGCTTGAGGATCGTAATCTTCAACCAATTGCGAAACCAAAGGCAAGAATGAAGCCAAACGCTCTCCAGTCAATGCTTCGAGGATTTGCTCAGTGAAACGACCGATACGGCGTTCCTGAATCTGAGCAATATTTGGCAATGGCTGAGGAGGTAGAGGCATACCAACTTGCTGTTCCAATTGACGCAACTTGTAGCGTTCTTTTCCAGAAATCAAAGTAATCGCGATTCCCTTCTTGCCAGCGCGACCAGTCCGACCAATACGGTGAACATAGCGTTCAGGATCATCAGGAATATCGAGGTTAAATACGTGAGTCAAACCATCAATATCAAGCCCACGCGCCGCGATATCCGTGGCAACAACCCAGCGAACTTGTTGGTTACGGAAACGACGCAACAGGTTCTCACGTTGGGACTGGGAGAGATTACCGTGATATTCATCGACACTGTGACCGCAGCCTTGCAGAATCTCAGTCAATCTACTAGCAGAATCCTTTGTACGAACAAAGATGATTGCCGAAGTAGGTGCTTCGTATTCTAGAACAGGCAATAGAGCCTCTTCCTTAGACAAGTGATAAGGAACCAGATAAATCTGTTGGTCGATGCGAGTAGGCGTAGAATCTTGACTCTCCACCTTCACAGTGACAGGCGATTTCAAGAAGTTCTTTACCAAGCGCTTTACCGCAGGTGGCATAGTTGCCGAGAAGAAAGTGCTTTGTTTGGTAGAAGGAGTTGTCACCAAAATTCTTTCTACATCCTGAATGAAGCCCATGTTGAGCATTTCGTCAGCTTCATCTAGAACAAACCAAGCGAGGTCTTCTAGTTTGAGCTTGCCGCGCTCCATTAAATCGATTACGCGCCCTGGTGTACCGACAACAACATGGACACCGCGATCGAGTTGAATCATCTGGCGGCTGATGTCAGATCCACCATAGACGGTGAGGATTTTTGCACCTGGTTTTGTATTAAAGCTACGCAGGGCTTGTCCAACTTGAATTGCCAACTCACGAGTTGGAGTCAAAATTAGTGCTTGCAAAGAGTCGCTATTGAGATCCAATCGTTCGAGAATTGGCAGGGCAAACGCAGCCGTTTTACCAGTACCTGTCTGAGCTTGACCGAGTACATCGGCTCCAGCGAGTAGTTGAGGAATTGCTTGTTCTTGAATAGCGGTTGGCTCTGTAAAGCCAATGGATTCGAGCTTAGCAACTCGTGCTTCAGAAATACCGAGAGAAAGAAAAGATGAGGGCATTGATGTTCCTAAGATTTGCAGCAAATTTGTTCTACGAACAGTTCGCCTATTCTGCCAATCGCACGCGATAAACAATCACTAACAAAGCCGAAGGACATCTCTGCCCTAAATTTTAAGCGGTTTAAAAAGAGTTCTTCTATGAAAACCTCAGCTTCCAAAGATTAGATTGCTTTGGATAGTCATGCAATGGGAGAAATCAGCAAAATGAAGTTAATTATTTCTAGTATAAACTAGTATAAACCTTTGTTAAAGATTGTAAACAATCTTTTCGAGGATTTATACCTATGGTAGTACCAATTCACGAAAGTATGTCAACACTTTTGTGAATTAAGAACTAGACTCCGTAAGGGTTTTCCAAACTAAGCATGGCGTAGCCATGTTTAGTTTTGGTAATAAGAGGAAAAAAGTGGATGATCTACTCTGGGACAGTATTTCACAACAAATTAGTCATCACCTAAAAGGTTTTTTCTAGATCGATCTAGCTTTTTCCAGAGATCTTTAATCTGTTGATAGGCTTCGATGGGTGAAATCTTACCGCCAGTCTCTAAAGCGCAAATTATAGAAATGCGATTAGTAAATTCTTGGAGGTTAGCGTCAAATGCTAGGTTTTCTGGTGAAAACTCTCCCCTGTAAGTAGCTCTGGGGTTTAAAAAGCTATCTTTGTCAGTATTAGACATTGGTAAGTTTTACCCATAGATGTAAACGGGACAGGCTGAGAAGACCTCAAGATCGCAGACGGAAAAACTGTAGGGAATAGCGATTTTTCTGCAACCTGCCCGAATAAATCGGAGAGTCATCGTGAAGATGTATGTGTCAGAACGCAACCCAATGTAACTAATCTCAAATCTTTGTTAGCAAGTATTGTAACAAATTTGAATTGAAATCCTAGTAGTTTTGACTATTCAGTACTTTGGTTACCAAACTTTGACTACTAGGTACCTGCTTAGTAGAGATTATGGCACTAGCCCGTGACAGTTACTTTTTTGAGGGCTACAGCTAGTCTTGACTTGCGACGTGCGCCTGTGTTGCCATGAAGTACACCCCGTTTGACAGCGCGATCAATTTTGCTATACGCCAAAGACTGTCTGGCATTAGCTGCTTCTAGTGTTTCAGGAGTAGGATTTGCTTTGTAAGCATTTACTGCTTCTAAATAGCTTTTGATTAGGGTCTTGACGGCTGACTTATATGATTTATTATGCAGACGGTTGCGCTCAGCGATCTGAATACGCTTCTTTGCGGACTTGATGTTTGCCACAGTTGATTCCTTTAGCGAAATTACATAGTTTAAAGCATTTATTATCGTAACATTTTGATCAGATTTTGCAAGCGCTAAACCAATTTACTTTTTAATCTTGATTAATTTCACTTTCAAACGCCAATGACTTACCTCAATTTTGTTTCTTTCTTCGGCATTTTTGGTTTGTGCTTTGTAGCTTGGATATTTTCTGAGGATCGGCGAGTCATTCCTTGGCGCGTAATTATCTGGGGCATCGGTTTACAATTAGTTCTAGGATTTTTTGTGTTTCAGCTACCTGTGACTAGAGAATGGTTACAGAGATTTAGTGATTTGTTGAATGGTTTATTTGATTCCGCAGATACTGGTGCAAGATTTGTGTTTGGACGCTTACTTGTGCCACCTACAGGTCAGGAGCCTTATGCATTGCTGCCTGTAAAACCCGATGGCACTTGCGCTGCGGGTCAAGTGTTATTAGATGATCTCACTACTGCGGCAAATGCGGCGGCAAAGTACTGCACCACAAACCGTTTAGCCTATGTGTTTGCTTTTCGGGCTTTGCCTGCAGTGATTTTCTTTTCAGGCTTTATGGCTTTACTGG
>JANMFC010000139.1:0-1828 GCA_031377675.1 Pseudanabaena sp. OTE_70b_metabat_355
CATGCGCGAACAGTGATTTATGCCCAATCTCTCAACTTCATTGATGTTGTGAAGAAGTCTGCTGAAGACGAAGAGTATGAAGAATCAACCACTTACGACGACGACTTCTAGTTGAACAGCTATAGAGAGTAACGATAGATAACTATCCAAGCTCTTTATAGCTATTCTTTTAGGCGCTGTCGCTTAAGGCTCATGCCCAACTAAAGAAAGAGAAAGTAACGATGATTTACACTCACAAAGGCTACCAATGTTTGCTATCGCCCAGATCCACCAATCACGGAACTGAATGGGTAGCCAAAGCCAAGAAATATGCAATCAGCATCGAGCAGAAAGCATTCGCGCAATGGCTGGGAACCGAATTGATTGCTAGTCTTCACCTTGAACAGACCAAACAACACTTTGCTGAGATTGTGGAACTATTCTTGGAAGAACATGCGAATATCTTCCCACTATATCCCCGCCCAGAATTACCAGATGCAACCATCGAAGCAATTCTGGATGAGCGAGTCTACCTCACAGTCAACAATAGCGGGAGACACCATACCGCCAAGTTTCGAGTATTTGCCCAAGAACACCTGCGCGTATTTCCAGCTCGCATCCCGATTCCCGTTGGCATCAAATCTAACGTGAAACCAAGATACAGGCCACTTGCTGCTTAATTGAGCAAACTAATCTTGAAAGCAACTTAAAAGTAAAATCCTCAACTGCGAGGATTTTACTTTTTTTTACTTCTAATTCTCAAACTCTATTATTGCTTAAAAGTGGCTAGCGCCAGTACTCGTGTAGAAAGCCATAAGAATATAAGCGAAAAAGCCATGACCAATTCCGCAATTGACCTAGACAAAGACAGACTAAAGCTTTGCATTGAAATATTACCAGAAGCCGACTCAACCGAGAGAACGGTGATAATTTCCATTTGTCGAGAACAAGGAATGCCAATGATTCGGACGATTAACTTGAACGAACTAGCGCCAATTCCCTTGCCACTAGCCGAAGTTATCCAAGCCTATGCCACCAGCGAGTTGGCAAACCAAGAACCAACCGCAACCGACACAGCAGCCGAAAACCCAGAACTAATCTCCATCACCAAGAGATCTTTATTATCCTCAAAACCAGAACAAATGGCCTTACTATAAGCGAAACAACAATGAACTATAACATCAAGATTGAAGGACAAACGATTCCCGTACCACCTGAAATTGGCAGTAGCGACGAACAGATTAGAGCAACCCTCAGCCTATATTTTGAAGGAATCAAGAACTCAAAAATCGAAAGAACCGTGCAAGCCAACGGCGATATCCTCGTGGATGTCTGCAAGTTAGCAGGCACAAAAGGAACGACATGAGCGAAACAGCGATCGCTACTTTAATCGCCGCCTCCGAAGACATCAATCCCCTACTCGAAATCCTCTGGGAAATTGAACAGTATCAGCAGCAAGGCAATCCATTAATTGAACTAACAGCAATTGGACTCGAAGATCTTAGTGAAGTAACAGCCCAATCGCAAAAACAAAGTCTGTCCATCCAAAGGACATTAGACAGTTTAAAAAGAGCTAGCCCAATCGCCGCACCGATGACAATCCGAGGATTCTGAGATGGACAAAACCAAATTCGAGTGGTTCGCCGCACGCACCGCCGACAAAGCCGTAGAGTACCTCGAAGCCATCCAGCAAAGGGCGACAATGCTGCAACTGTATCAACATTACTATCCAGACGAATATCAACAATCAAAAGCTAGTACTCAAGCTACTAGACTTGAAACCTACAGTGAGAAAGAACTAGAATTCCTAACCTTAATAGACCAGCAATTTTTCCCATTGCCATTATTG
>JANMFC010000414.1:0-8562 GCA_031377675.1 Pseudanabaena sp. OTE_70b_metabat_355
AGAGTGGCGGAGCTTCGCGCCGCCACTCTCTCTTGGGTTTTATGTCCCGACTTGGCTGGCTACAGCTATAGATCAAAACAAAGCCCCCGAAAGCCCTATGATAGTCGGCAAAACTGCCCCGAATGTAGTTTTATTTCACCAAAGTCGGGTATCCATGTCGCCCAATGACCGTCAGGATATTGGCACATTAACCATGCTTCGTCATAGCAACTAGATGTGGGTGGTTCTAGCAAATTTACCCAAGTTGAAGGCAATGGGATTAAGCACTGAGGGGAAGAGGCTCTCCTCATATTTCTATTATTTGTAGAAACTCGATGTTGATTTGTAGCGGTCTTCATGATTTCATCTCTACAAAACTTATGTCATCAAGTTAACATACGGATAACTATTTGTAGTTAAAGATACAGAAATATTATTAAAAGTTAAAACTAAAGTTAAAAATATAGAGATGAGTTGGATGGGCGATCGCCGTAAGCGGTATTTTTTGTGGTCAAGGTTAGGAATTGTGGCGATCACCATTTTTTTTAGCTTGACTATTGGTCTGACTATGAGATGGGGAGGAGAAGCACAAGCCCAATCTGTACAAGAATTACAGAATTATCAAAACTATGTGGAGCAGCAGCGTCAAATCATCCAGAAGCAACAGGAACAAATTAATGCCCTAACTAAACCCGCCCAGTCGCGACTTGAGGCACTTAGACGAAATGTGCGTGTCACCGATGCTCAGATTCAAGATAACGAAAAAAAAATTCGCCAAGCCAGAGAGCAATTACAAAAGCTGAGTTTTAATTTGCAAGAATTGGAGTATGACCTTAACAAAAAGCGGGATGCAACTTCGGCGCGGTTACGTTATTTGCAAAGGCAACAACTACAGCGTTGGTGGGTGACGTTGCTTAGTAGTCGCGATCTCAATCAGTTTGCCGATCGCCGCCGCCAGATTGAACGTATTTATAATACCGATCGCAAGTTACTTGCCGATTTGACCCAACGCTCGGAGCGGGTGGAGAAACAGCGCAATCAGGTAATTGCTCAAAAAAATGAAGTTGAGTTATTGACCCAAAAGCTGAAATATCAAAAGGCAAATATTGAGGCTGAAACTGTCGCTCAACAAAATTCATTGGATCGACTCAAGAGCGATCGCAAGGCGCTGACCCAAGCGGAAGATCGTCTTGCTGAAGATTCGCGCCGTCTGTCACAAATTATTTTGGCAAAGGTACAGCCCTATTCGGGTTTAGTGCTTCCCCCTGGTACTGGGCAGTTGATGTATCCTACGATTGGTGAAGTTACCAGTAATTTTGGCTGGCGGGTACATCCGATTTTGGGGACAGAGCGTTTTCATTCGGGTATCGATTTTGGCGCTGACTATGGCAGTTTGGTGTATGCCAGTGCGCGGGGCAAGGTAATTTATGCGGATTGGTATGGTGGCTATGGTAATGCGGTGATTATTGATCATGGTAATGGCATGACAACTTTGTATGCTCACTGTAGTGAGTTGTATGTCAAAGATGGTGATGTGGTGGAAAGAGGGCAGCCGATTTCAGCAGTGGGTTCCACTGGGTTTTCGACTGGACCACATTTACATTTTGAGTTGCGCGCTAATGGCGAACCGATCAATCCCGCCGCTTATTTATAAAATCGATTTAGCCCATAGAAAAGTTTAAAAGTGCCGCAAAGCGGCACTTTTAAACTTTTCTATGGGTTTGGTTTTAACGCAAAGCGTTGTAAGCTAGCTCTACTAGCTTTTTCATCAAACTTAAACATCAAATATGTTAGCGATTCAGCAAGTAACAAAGCGCTTTGGTGGCTTGGTCGCAGTCAACGAGGTCTCCTTTGATGTCAAGGAAAATGAAATCTTTGGAGTGATTGGTCCTAATGGCGCAGGTAAAACCACCCTATTTAACACAATTACAGGATTGATTGCTCCCACTGTAGGCAAGGTTATCTACAATGGCAAAGAGATTACCAATCGTCGTCCCCATCAGATTGCCAAGTTTGGAATTGCCCGAACATTCCAGAATATCCGCCTGTTTGGCGAACTATCAGCATTAGAGAATGTGGCGATCGCTAGACATCTTAGTACCACCACTAATTTATGGAATGGCATTTTGGGAATTCCACCAACCAAGATGGAAGAAATCCAAACCTACGATCGCGCTCTCGAACTCTTAGAACTAGTCGGCTTAAGCGATCGCCATGATGTCAAAGCCAAAAATTTCTCCTATGGCGATCAGCGCCGTCTAGAGATCGCCCGCGCCCTCGCTCTACAGCCAAAATTATTATTACTCGATGAACCTGCCGCAGGGATGAATCCCAATGAAAAAGGACAGTTAAGTGATTTTATTCGCAGTTTACGAGATCGCTTTGCCCTGACAATTCTCCTGATCGAGCATCATGTTCCCTTGGTAATGGGACTATGCGATCGCATTGCCGTTTTAGATTTTGGACAGCTAATTGCGATCGGGCAACCCGAAATTGTCAAAAGCGATCGGGCGGTGATTGAAGCTTATTTGGGCGATGAAGGATAACCCCAGTAAATAGCGATGCATGGCTTCGCCGCGCACCGCTATTTATTGGCTGAGAAGGGAGTAAGCTTTAGTTTTGTGCGGTTTAGATGCATTTGTTACAAAAAAATGTTAATCTCAGTAAAAAGTTAAGTTTTGTTGCTACCCCAAATCTATGCTTCGTCTTGAACATGTACAGAAAATCTACCCCACTGGCGAAGTCCTTAAAGACGTTAACTGGGAGGTAAAAACAGGCGATCGCATTGGTTTAGTCGGCGTAAATGGCGCAGGGAAATCAACACAGCTAAAAATCATTGCGGGAGAAATCGAACCCACCGCAGGGCAGATCGTCCGCCCCACCAGTCTCAAAATTGCCTATCTCAGTCAAGAATTTGATGTCGAAGAGACTCGCAGCGTCAAACAAGAGATGTGGCAAGCATTTCAAGAAGTTCGCGAAGTCCAAAAAGAACTCGCTAAAGTCCATCATCATCTAGAGAATTTACAAGATGGCGAAGACTACGAGCCGATTCTCAAGGTGATGGATCGCTTACAACGTAAGTTTGAGGACTGTAATGGCTACGAACTTGAAAGCCGCATTGATAAACTTTTGCCAGAACTAGGATTTAAATCTGACGATGGCGATCGCTTTGTCAGTGAATATAGCGGCGGTTGGCAGATGCGAATGGGCTTGGGCAAAATTTTGCTGCAATCCCCCGACTTATTACTGCTGGATGAGCCGACAAACCATTTAGATTTAGAAACGATCGAATGGCTAGAAAAGTATCTGCGATCGCTTAGTACGCCAATGGTAATCGTCTCCCATGACCGCGAATTTTTAGATCGCCTCTGCACCTCGATTGTGGAAACCGAGCGCGGCGTGTCCATGACCTATCTCGGTAATTACTCTTCCTATCTCACCCAAAAGGCGGAAGCTAAGGCAGCACAGGGAGCCGCTTTTGAACGTCAGCAGAAATATATTGAAAAGCAACAGGTATTCGTCGATCGCTTTAGAGCCAGCGCCACCCGTAGTACCCAAGCTAAGAGCCGTGAAAAACAACTCGACAAAATTGATCGTGTCGAAGCCCCTGATAGTGATGTCAGAACCTTAAAGTTCCACTTTCCCCCCGCGTCTCGCAGTGGGCGCGTCACCGTAGAAATTAAAGATCTCACCCATGCTTATGGCGAACAGATCCTGTTTTTGGGTGCAAAGTTGGAAATCGAAAAAGGCGATCGCGTTGCTTTCTTAGGACCAAATGGTGCGGGTAAATCGACGCTTTTAAGAATGGTTGTCGGCAAAGAAGCCTACAACGAAGGCGAAATCACCCTTGGTCATAACGTGATGGTTGGCTACTTCGAGCAGAACCAAGCTGAAGCCCTTGATTTGCATAAAAACGTATTTGCGACGATTCATGATGATTTCCCGAAGATGACCCATGAAGAAGTGCGTGGCGTGCTTGGTAAGTTTTTGTTTAGTGGTGATACGGTATACAAGAGCGTCCGCGACCTCAGTGGCGGCGAAAAAGCAAGGCTTGCCCTCGCCAAAATGTTGCTAACTCCCGTGAATTTTCTAATCCTTGATGAGCCGACTAATCACCTTGATATTCCTGCCAAGGAGATGTTAGAAGCGGCCTTACGCGAATATGAAGGCACTGTGGCTGTAATCTCCCACGATCGCTATTTCATCTCTCAAGTTGCCAACAAAATCGTGGAAATCCGCGATGGCGATCTTTGTGTTTATGCTGGTGACTATGCCTACTATCAACAAAAGAAGGAAGAAGAAGGTCGTGAGGCCAAACATAAAGCCGAATTGGCGGCTAAATCGGCGAAAGAATCGGTGAAAAAGGAAAAAGAGAAAGAGAAGGATAAAGCCAAGCAAGCTGAAAAAAATCAGGAAAAGCAGAAACAAAAGGCAAAAGCTAAATAAATCTATACAGCCTGACAGGGCAAGCACGGGGGCATTGCCCCTACCTGAATAATTCATGTCCTGTAGGGGCTGCGCCCCCGTGCCAGCCCCCAGCATTGAGGATCGCAAAAATTCCTTCCACTTAACATCAGTAATAAGTCCGCGATGCGGTATTTTTATATACTGATACGGGTTTTAAGGTAGGCTAGTAGCGTTCTAGTGACACTATCGATAGTAAAAGGAAACCTCCCGTGCTTTTATCCAAAGGCTTTGAAGTAGAAATCTACACCTCTACACCAACGGGGGATGTGGTTGGCTTTAGCGATCGCATTGTGGCGAACTTACATGGATTTGTGCGCGAGCCAGACAGCCGCAATGTCGAATATATTACGCCGCCTTTTCATAAATATGAACCATTGTTAATGGCTCTAGTGGAGCCACGTCAAAAATTACGCAGCTATTTGCGATCGCTGGGTGACTATACATTGATGCCAGGGAGTACGCTTGCCTTGGGTGGGGTGGATCATTTCTATCGCTCCGATCCGCAAAATCCTTATCATGACTATATCGAACAGACTTATGGAACCGATGTAGTTACAGCAAGTATTCATATTAATGTCGGCATTCCTGATTTAGAACTACTGATCGCCGCTTGTCGATTGATTAGACTGGAAGCACCGCTTTATCTTGCCCTTAGTGCCGCCTCACCTTTTCTCGATGGCAAAGCTACAGGTTTTCATTCTTCGCGATGGCAAATGTTTCCCAAAACACCAAAATTAGTTCCCTTATTTAGCAGTCATCGTCATTTTGTGGAATGGACAGAACAGCAATTGCAATTGGGAACGATGCAAAATGTCCGCCATCTCTGGTCATCGGTACGCCCCAATGGTGATAATCGTCCCTATAATCTCAATCGTTTGGAATTGCGAATTTCTGATTTAGTAATTGATCCTGTGGCTTTACTTGCGATAACTGCGCTCCTAGAGATGCGTTTACATCAGTTTCTGGAAGCAGGAATTGGCTCCTCTCTCGACCCTCTTGCTCCTAATGCCAGCAAATTTACCTCTAGTGAATTGGAAGCGATCGCCGATCAAAATGAAATAGCGGTGGCGGGTAATAGTCTGGATGCTGTGTTAACCCATTGGCAAACGGGTGAACAAATTACGGCGCGGGAATGGATTTCTAGTCAATATGAAGAACTGCGATCGCGGGCTAAGGATGCTGGTGTGTGGTGTTTCCTGTCACCATTGAAAAAGATTCTGGAACAGGGAAATGAAGCCCAGCGTTGGTTATCGGCTTATCACAATGGACTTTCGCCGCGTCAAATTATGACCGATGCGATCGCCAATGCTGAAGAGATGGATCGTGAACTTGCAGAAGCTCTATTACTAATTTAAATTTAAGATGAATACAGGACGATTAATCATTCAGTTAGGTATCGCCGCCTATATTCTATTTACGCTACTTCCCGATAGCAGCAGTCAAATGGTGGCTTTTCCTTGGGTGATGTTATGGCAAGTGGGATTATTATGCTTTGCGATCGCAGGACTATTAAATCTATGGCGCAAGGGTAGCCCCTTTTATTTATTAGGGAATGGTTTTGATTGGGCGATCGGTTCGGGATTTGTGACCTTAGGTCTATCGACTATGTTTTCCCAATTCCCAAATCAGGGGATGTGGTATAGCCTGACTGCGTTCGGGTATTTGATCGCGCTGTATGTAACTAATAATTTTTTGCATAAGCCAGATCCAACTCAGCGATCGACAGCAGGACTTTTACCGATTTTGCGATTTCAAGGTTTATTGGGAATTGCGGTAATTGTCGAAAGTCTATTTATTTGGACAACCCAATCTTGGTTGCCGCGATTAGCAAATCTCGCCAAACTCAATCAATGGGGTCTGAATCTCAGTTACGACTTCTCCGATTTAGAATCACGCAACTGGGCTCCGATGGGACATCAAAATTATGTCGCAGGATTTTTGATGTTGGTGTTACCGCTTTTTGTGAGTTTAGCGATCGCCCAACAGGGAAAATGGCGATCGCTGTGGCTAGCAGGAATTGGCTTAGGATTACTGGATTTGTATACCACCAGTTCACGCGGCGGATTTTTGGGGCTGGGCGCAATAGTTTTATATGCAATCATTGTGGCTTTGTTTCGGGTCAAGCGGTATCGCGGATTTGTGCTTTTGGGAAGTGGCAGTGCGATCGCCATATTTGGTTTACTGATTATCGCCAATAATCGCTTGCGATCGCTTGCTGTGGGATTAATCACCAGTTTTAGCAATCCTACTCAAGGGGTGGGCGAATTAATGTTTAGGGCGATCGCTGCCGATACAGGCTGGCGGATGGGTTTAGATCATTGGCTATTTGGGGCGGGAGCAGGTTCGGCAGTAATGTTCTACCAACAATATCGACCACAATGGGCTGGGCGCGAAGCCGAGATTCTATTCCAATTGCATAGTACCCCCGTGCAGCTTTGGGCAGAATTGGGAATCGGCGCTGTGATTACTTTTATATTCTTATTAATCGCGATCGCTAGTCTCGCCATCAAACTCCATAAATCTCCAACTTGGCAAGCCAACCCACAGGATCAAGCGATCGCCTATGGACTATTTGGCAGTCTTTTGGGCTATGGCATCCTCGCGATTACCGATTATCAACTGGATGTGCCTGCAATTAGTGGCAGTTTAGTGATTGTATTTGCTTGCTTAGCTTATTTAGGACAAGTACATACTCATGAATTGATTACCCTCGGCTATCACAAACAACCGCGACTTTGGTTGGCGATCGTGCTGACATTCTATTTGGGCGGAGCGATCGCTTGGTTAATTCCTGTAAATATAGCTTGGCAATCATCGAGTGTGGGCTTTATCTATTTATCCAGAGCCAGAGCCGATCTTGATCCTGAACTCATTTCTCAACAGGAAGTGGGAAATCCGCAGGAAAAGCTGGCAACCAGTATGGCGATCGCCCAAGACTCAATTAATAAATTTCAAGAGCGTCTCAAACTCGCGCATCAGTTTTCCCCTTGGGAACCCTATTATCCCTATCAATTGGGATGGAACTTAGCTGACCTCGCGATTAACTATCCCAAGTTACCGAATTCCGCCTCCATGCGAAAGGAAGGTTTAGCATGGATCAAAACCGCGATCGCCACCAATCCCCATAATGAAGCAGGTTACAATGCCGCCGCTTGGCTAAGTCTTCAAGAAAATACTCCAAGTTCAGTCAAAGATGCCGAAACCTATTTCCGACGTAGTTTGGAACTCTATCCCCTGAAGCGATCGCTAAGTTTTGGTTTAGGAGTGAGTCTATTGCGTCAAGGCAAGACTGATGATGCGATCGCTGCCATGACCACGGAAGTTGTGAACGATCCCAGTTTTATCACCAGCCCCCTTTGGGCAGAACCGACTTTTCAGCCAATCTATCAAAAAATAGTCACAAATCTGGAGCGTCTCTATCCTCCTAAATCCCTCAATCTGGCAATGCTACGATGGTGGACTGGCGACCCTAATGCGATTGCTGAACTCAAGCAAACGGTCAATCCTACAGCTGTATTGTTAGCTAATGCGATCGCTAATGACACCAATGCTTTGCAATCAGTGAAGCAAAATCCGCAAACTGCTCTAGAAATGGTGATTTCGGCATGGCTGAATCCTAACCAACGTGACAAATTACTAGAACGCGCCTATATATTCGCTTCCAGCAGTTTACCCGATCAGCGATCAGCGTTAGCGGTCAGAGCCATGAGCGATCGCATGGCGCAAGCTGCTAATTTCGATAATTGGTTACGACAACCGTTAGCCGCGAATAGTCCATTAGTATTTAACTATCGCCGCGCCAGATTGGGGTTTAGCGTAGTCAGTCGGCACATTGATGGAGCCGTTCCCCTTGACTTTTTTAACGTCAGCGATCGGGCGGAAATTTCCTTGTTTTTAAAAGATTTATTTACTTAGCATTGTTAAACTGAGCGTTTGATGGTTCATGCCACACAGAGCGATCGCTTTGCTATAATCCGAAATAATCAAACAAAAGTAATGTGTCAAAAGTGATGGTGACAATACCGTTTGAATATCGCCAACTGCCGACTGCGGAAGATCTGCCAGATTCCGATGAAACACCTGTGGATAATGAACTCCAAAACGACATTCCGAATA
>JANMFC010000175.1:0-1986 GCA_031377675.1 Pseudanabaena sp. OTE_70b_metabat_355
CCGCGAAGCGGGCGAATCAGCTTCTTTGGGTTCTGTTTTTTATTAAGCCAAGGTACATTGATACTTTCACCGCTTTACTACGAACAGGTAGTTTAGAGCAAGTATCTGAAGTTGATAATTTGTATCGATAATAACATAGCCTAGAGAAACTGAGACGGGGGCAATTGGTAAGCAGCAAAGCGATCGCTCGCGAAATTACAAACCGCAATAGCTCCCATATAGCTCCCATAAGTAGTAAACTTCTGCTAGAATCTACCCTCACAGTATTTGCTCATAATTATTAATACTGTTGGCTCGTTATCCATCTCTGTCTCTGATTCGTCCGACACCAATTTCAAAAATCACTGCGTCATCATCGCTTAGTCGTCTTTGAAGTTTTAAAATCCCCCTAATTAATTTTTCTGTAAGGTTTTATATTCTTAGTAATGTCATAAAATCCTAAGAATTGGTATGACTATAAATTGATTCGCTCACAGCGACAGAACCAATACAAAATTTGGAGTTCTATGTCTTCTTCCGTAATCGCCGCGCCCGTCATTAAAAAATCTTCTGTATTGCATAAATCATCCACGCCGATCGCATCAGCATCAGGTTTCTCAGCATTAGGTTTGTCCGAGCAAATTGTCCGTGCTGTCGCAGCGCGTGGCTATACCCAACCCACTCCGATTCAGTCTCAGGCGATCCCCGTTGTCCTCTCAGGTCAAGATTTATTAGCTGGCGCTCAAACTGGGACTGGCAAAACCGCAGGATTTACCCTGCCAATTTTGCATTTGCTATCAAATAAAGTCGTTAAGCGATCGTCCACAGGCAAAATCCCAATTCGCGCCTTGATTCTCACGCCGACCCGCGAACTTGCCGCCCAAGTCGAAGAAAGTGTTCAAACCTATGGCAAACACTTGCCCCTCACCTCGATGGTGATCTATGGCGGCGTGAATATTAATCCCCAAATCAATCGCCTGAGAGGTGGTGTAGAAATCCTTGTGGCAACCCCAGGGCGCTTATTAGACCATGTTCAGCAAGGTAGACTCGACTTGTCACAAGTAGAAATTTTGGTATTAGATGAAGCCGATCGCATGTTAGACATGGGCTTTATCCGTGATATCAAGCGAATTCTGGCACTATTACCAAAACAGCGACAAAATCTACTGTTTTCAGCGACTTTCTCCAATGAGATTAAGTCTTTTGCGAGTACCTTGCTCAACCAACCTGTAATGGTTGAAGTTGCGGCTCAGAATGCCACTGCGGATTTGGTAACTCAGAGGATTTTTCCTGTCGATCGCGATCGCAAGCGGGAGTTATTGACCCATTTGATCAAAACTCACAATTGGTATCAGGTCTTAGTATTTACGCGCACTAAACATGGAGCCGATCGCCTCGTCAAGCAGTTACACCAAGATGACATCGTGGCGATGGCGATTCACGGCAATAAAAGCCAAGCCGCCCGTACCCGTGCTTTAGGGCAATTTAAAGATGGCAGTTTGCAAGTTTTAGTGGCTACGGATATTGCGGCGCGTGGTTTGGATATTAGTGAACTACCCCATGTTGTCAACTATGAGTTGCCGAATGTGCCAGAGGATTATGTGCATCGGATTGGACGGACGGGACGCGCTGGTTCATCGGGTGAGGCGATCTCGTTGGTATGTGTGGATGAGCGCAAGTTTCTGTCCGACATCGAGAAGTTGATCAAGCGATCGCTACCTCAAGAAATCATTGATGGTTTCGATCCCGATCCCCATGCTAGACCTGAGCCGATCCAAGTCGGTCGCCAAGCCAAGCAACAGCCGAGACGTGGTGGGCATGGCGATCATCGCAGTTCTGCATCCAAGCCATCATCGCCCACCAGCCCAAGTAATTCGCCAAGTAAACCTCAAAGGAAACAGGTTGGTAGAAGTACTAGACCTGAACGATCGGATTCTACCCAGAACCGCAATCGTTAAAGTTTACTCGTTTCCCCTCTCAGAAATAAGGGTGCGCGGCTTCGCCGCG
>JANMFC010000176.1:0-1994 GCA_031377675.1 Pseudanabaena sp. OTE_70b_metabat_355
GTTTAGCTAACTCTTGTCTTTGCGATCGCGTCATTACAGGCTCAATCACAGTCGTGATATCAGCCAAAGTATTAACTCTTAACTCATTGGTAAAGGTATTGCACTGATATACAGTCGCCGAATCCAGATCTAGCGCTGATAACCATCCACTCTTAGGATGATATCCACCTGTATCAATATCTAGCCAACCCTTACCGAGAACTAAATTACCCGGTTTCACATTGGGAAATACAAAGGTAATCGTATGCCCAGTGATGATAATTTTATCTTCAAAAAATGGTTCGGTCGCACTATGAAATTATTCACGAATCCAACAAAATTCAGCAGCTCCTTGCAGTTCAAGCGGTAAATTGGGATTTAAACCCGCATGAACTAACCAAGTATCACCTAAATCGACAAATAGCGGTAATTGTCGCATCCAATCTAAATGATCTTGAGGAATGCCCTCATCTCCGTAGCTTTCTAGGGTGTTGGTTCCACCGTTAAGCAGCCACCCTTTCCAAACCAGAGAACCTTGATTACTGTTAAAGGCATCAAGGCACATCTGCTCATGGTTGCCCCTGAGACAAGTGTGTCCATTGTCCTTAACCCAGCGCACAACGTCGGCACTGCGATCGCCACGATCAATCAAGTCGCCTAAAAAAAATAATTGGTCGTCAGAACCACACTTAATGAAGTTTATCAAGCTCATTAAGCCGTCATATTGACCATGAATATCGCCAAAAACAAATCGAGTCAACTTATCTCACCCCGTAACAATGGTGAAGGCAAATGTATAAATTACTTAAACTAGAGGTAAACATTTAATTAAGTTGTAACAACCTAGTGAGGTTTTGAAGGTGTTATTTGGGATTGATACAAATTTATATAAGGTAATGCTTACGAGATCTAGATGCATCCATTTTATGACAAATTTTCTTTGCTTTTGTTCCCTTTCTGATCAGTAATGATACTCTCTGCTACTAAAAATATATAGGCTCGATTAGATTTTTATGTTTCATGGATTTATTAGCATTGATAAACCACCTAAGATTACGGCGCATGATTGCGTGAGCAAGTTACGCAAGTTACTTAAACAAAAAAAAATTGGTCATGGTGGCACACTCGATCCGATGGCTACGGGGGTTTTGCCGATCGCTGTGGGAAATGCCACTCGACTGTTACGGTTTTTGCCTGAAGGTAAAGCTTATGTCGCCAAAATCAGATTTGGAATTGTCACCGATACTGACGATATTACAGGCGAAGTTTTAAGCGATCGCCCTAGCCCAGATTTAACTTTAGAACAAGTCACCAGACACTTCTCAAAATTTATCGGCAAAATTACCCAGCGCCCTCCCGCCTTTAGTGCGATTCAAGTCAATGGACAACGTCTTTACGATCTAGCAAGGAGAGGGGAGATATCAGGCGTAGATATTCCGATGCGATCGGTGGAAATTAAAGAAATTCAGGATTTAGCATGGACTAATGGTGATTATCCAGAGTTAGACGTGGCGATCGCCTGTGGTTCTGGCACATATATCAGGGCGATCGCCCGTGACTTGGGTGAAATAATTGGTTGCGGCGCTACTCTATCAGGATTACGAAGAACCTATAGCAATGGTTTTGGATTGGATGCGAGTTTAACTTTTGAACAAATTGCCGATTTGTTGCACTCCAATCGCCTTGAGATTCTTGCTACTGATCATGGGTTACATTTTATGCCCATACTCTCTCTGGACGAAGATACTACGAAACGTTGGTGTATGGGGCAAACTATTGCCAAAGAGATTTTTAGGGAAAATTTTGATGCATCTCAGTTGATTTCGATCGCGGAAGATGACATTAAATTCGCAAGAACCTATGGCTCTGAGCAGCAATTTCTGGGAGTTAGCGAGATTGGCGAAACAGGTATACAGCCAATTGTTGTTTTGTATCCTATAAATTAAGTATTAGGAGACTTGCGAGAAAATAGAATACAAATATAAAACCAGAAGTGGTGGGGCGGCTTCGCCGCC
>JANMFC010000181.1:0-1965 GCA_031377675.1 Pseudanabaena sp. OTE_70b_metabat_355
ATGGAGACGACTCTAGATGAAATATCGGTCGGTAAGCTTGAGTGGCAAGGCTATTTGATTGATTGGCATCAGTCTTATTTTCAACCGATGTTGACGCTTGCTTACAAGAACATTGGCAGTACTTTGCCTCCTTCAGATCGCCAAAATGCGATTTCCGATGTTGCTTGTCCTACTTGCGATCGCCCGCTTAGCAAAATCCTCTCCAAGAAAGTTAGTGCTGGGCATTTTCTTAAGTGTGAGCATGGCTGCGAGAATTTGGTCATGTTCTGGAGCGATCGGCGAGATCGCTGGGAATTGCCTCAACCAAAAGCTGAAAATCCACCTGCGGATTTGACGGATTTTCCTTGTCCTGTCTGTAGCAAGCCGCTCGTGAAGATTCCTTATCGCAAGGATGGGATTGATAAGGTCATGCTGAAGTGTTCTGACAGCAAAGCGGCTCAACGCAAAGACCATGCTGATGTGGTTTATTTCTGGACTTCTCAGGGTAGTTATTGGTCTAAAAAGTTCGGTCAGCTTGATGGTAAGCGCTAATTTCCTGTTTCTGCTTGGTTGTGAATTTTTTAAACAAAAATTGAGGTCTGTTTTTCGATGAAGGGCGTTCGTAATTTAATGCGCTGGTGTTTCTTGGCGCTGATGGTGTTGTTTTTTTCGTTCATTCCCATAAACTCAGCGATGGCTGGTTTCCCAACTTGCACGGATCTATCTCGCTGCGGTGATGATAGTTTTTCGGATCTTCCCTATACGGTAGAACAATTGCAAATCACCGATTCTCTTGGCAATGTAATCAATAAAAATTACTCGCTGTTGGATACTTCTAAGCTCAGTTTGTCGAGATTTCCACCTCTTAACGTGACTTCTGATGTATTGACTCAAATTCAGGCTTTGTCTCCTGATGTTGTCGGACAGATTGCTGGTCAATATGGATTAACAAATTTAAACGGTTTGACGGGCAAGTTGGCGAATATGAGTGATTTGATGCCCGTATCTATGGCGATGGGTGCGCTGGATTTGCCGATGTCACAGATTTTTAATTTATCCAAGCAGTTTGGTGTCGGTACGATCTCTAATGGCATTTTGCAGAACTCGGCGACGCTTCCTAATAGTCTTGAGTCTTTGGGTTTGAATGGTTTGGGGCTTTCGATGTTGCCGATTCAGAACATTATCAATGGTGTGTCGGGACTATCGGATTTATCCTTGACTCAAGCCCCAGCGATCGCTGCATTGGCGGGTGTGGCTGGTTTAGGTTATGTCTTGCCTGATAGTGACATCTATTCAATAACTGTCGGTCAAGCTCTCAAACTGCTGCCATCTATGGGTGCTTTACCTCTTAATGTCTTAGATCCAACTCAGGCTATGGCAAATCTCCCACCAATGGCTCAGGCTGCTTTGGAGAAATTGAACATTACCGATTTATCTCAAGTAAGTCAGTTGATTCCGTCTAATTTGATTAATCTCTCAGGCGGAAATGGCATACTATCTGGAATCGATCCTCGTAATTTGACTTTATCTAATTTCTCGGTCAACTCTATACCTGGTCTAGCGAATACGCCTTTGTCTGGGCTTCAAGGGGCGGAGCAGTTACCGATTTCTTCGATTCCTGGGTTAAAGGATATTCCTGTTAGCAAGTTACCGATTCCGTTAATCGCTCAGGCGGGAACAAAGATAGGGCTTGTGGATATCGTTTTTGAAAAAGCTGAACATCAATTACCACAACCAGATCGGGTAATTAGCGGCACTTTACCAGATCCATCGAATAATCTGGCGAAGGTGTTATGTCCTAGTAAAGGCTGCTCTGGGATGGAGATTCATCAACTGGATGCTCCCGATTTCAAGGGCTATCACTGGATGGACGATTCTTATACTGGTCAAGATGGATTTGGTCCTGCTTGTTTGCCTTTTGGCTGTAAGGGGCCTGTGGGCAATCATCCCTATGGGCTGGCGGCGAGGGTGGCTATTTCTAGTCCG
>JANMFC010000182.1:0-1965 GCA_031377675.1 Pseudanabaena sp. OTE_70b_metabat_355
ATGGAGACGACTCTAGATGAAATATCGGTCGGTAAGCTTGAGTGGCAAGGCTATTTGATTGATTGGCATCAGTCTTATTTTCAACCGATGTTGACGCTTGCTTACAAGAACATTGGCAGTACTTTGCCTCCTTCAGATCGCAAAAATGCGATTTCCGATGTTGCTTGTCCTCAATGCCAACAGCCTCTCAGCAAAATCCTCTCCAAAAAAGTTAGTGCTGGGCATTTTCTCAAGTGCGAGCATGGCTGCGAGAATTTGGTCATGTTCTGGAGCGATCGGCGGGAACGATGGGAATTGCCTCAACCAAAAACTAAAAATCCACCTGCGGATTTGACAGATTTTCCTTGTCCTGTCTGTAGTAAGCCTCTCGTGAAGATTCCTTATCGCAAGGATGGGGTGGATAAGGTCATGCTGAAGTGTTCTGACTCGAAAGCGTCTCAGCGCAAAGACCATGCTGATGTGGTTTATTTTTGGACTTCTCAGGGTAGTTATTGGTCTAAAAAGTTCGGTCAGCTTGAGGGTAAGCGCTAACTTGCTTGTGAATTATTAAAAATATTTTTTAAATTAAAGATTGAGGTCTGTTTTTCGATGAAGGGCGTTCGTAATTTAATGCGCTGGTGTTTCTTGGCGCTGATGGTGTTGTTTTTTTCGTTCATTCCCATAAACTCAGCTATAGCTGGTTACCAAACTTGCACGGATCTATCTCGCTGCGGTGACGACAGTTTTTCAGATCTTCCATATACGGTAGAACAATTGCAAATTACCGATTCTCTTGGCAATGTAATCAATAAAAATTACTCGCTGTTGGATACTTCCAAGCTCAGTTTGTCGAGGTTTCCACCTCTTAACGTGACTTCTGATGTATTAACGCAGATTCAGTCTTTGTCACCTGATGTTGTCGGACAGATTGCTGGTCAATATGGGTTAACAAATTTGAACGGTTTGACGGGTAAGTTGGCGAATATGAGTGACTTGATGCCTGTATCTATGGCGATGGGTGCGCTGGATTTGCCGATGTCACAAATTTTTAGTTTATCCAAGCAGTTCGGTGTCGGTACTATTTCTAATGGCATTTTGCAGTCCTCGGCGACGCTTCCAAATAGTCTTGAGTCTTTGGGATTAAATGGGTTGGGGATTTCAATGCTACCAATCCAGAACATTATCGATGGTGTGTCGGGACTATCGGATTTATCCTTGACCCAAGCTCCAGCGATCGCCGCGTTGGCGGGTGTGGCTGGGTTAGGTTATGTCTTGCCTGATAGTGACATCTCTTCAATAACTGTCGGTCAAGCGCTGAAGCTGCTGCCATCTATGGGGGCTTTACCTCTTAATGTCTTAGATCCAACTCAGGCGATCTCCAATCTGCCACCAATGGCTCAGTCGGTTTTGGAGAAATTGAACGTTACCAACTTGTCTCAGGTGAGTCAGTTGATTCCATCTAATTTGATTAATTTTGGAGGCGGGAATGGCATACTATCTGGAATCGATCCTCGTAATTTGACTTTATCTAATTTCTCGGTCAGCTCGATACCTGGTCTAGCGAATACGCCTTTGTCTGGGCTTCAAGGTGCGGAGCAGTTACCGATTTCTTCGATTCCTGGGTTAAAGGATATTCCTGTTAGCAAGCTACCGATTCCGTTGATCGCTCAGGCGGGAACTAAGATTGGGCTTGTGGATATCGTTTTTGAAAAAGCTGAACATCAATTGCCGCAACCAGATCGGGTGATTAGTGGCACTTTACCTGATCCGTCCAATAACCTTGCAAAGGTGTTATGTCCTAGTAAAGGCTGCTCTGGAATGGAGATTCATCAATTGGATGCTCCTGATTTCAAGGGCTATCACTGGATGGACGATTCTTATACTGGTCAAGATGGATTTGGTCCTGCTTGTTTGCCTTTTGGCTGTAAGGGGCCTGTGGGCAATCATCCCTATGGGCTGGCGGCGAGGGTGGCTATTTCTAGTCCG
>JANMFC010000189.1:0-29860 GCA_031377675.1 Pseudanabaena sp. OTE_70b_metabat_355
CGATGTAATTGAAGAAGTAGAAAAAGTACATACCGAAGTTGGTAGACCTCTTATCAAGCAGTCCTTATGGTCTACAATCCGCGCTCCAAAAAACCATCGAGCGTTTCCCTAGTATCGCGGATTGCAAGTTGTCCTTGACAACTTGCAATCCATAAAACCCATATTTTTTGTTTGCGGTTTTCACCTTGTCCGTAACAAGGTGAAAACCGCGATATTATTGCGGATAGCTTTAGCGCTGAATTGCGGTAGAAGCTCGATCCCATGCATCTTTCACGGCGTGTTTAGCTTTTTCCCAAGGTAGATTTCCAGTCTGATTTGCGGCATAATCACGCTTTAAATCGGTCTCAACTTCGCTATAACTCCGACCAGTGTGACCGTAGCGAGCATAGCCGTCATAACCAGTGAGATAGGCTGGTTGATAATCTTCGTAGGTTCTGTCTTGCTCGACGTAGGAACTAGAAGTGTAAGTCTCCTGCCAATTCGTGTCTTCAAAGGTAGGATTGACTTGCTCAGCAACATCTTTACCAGCCAAACCGCCAACTACAGAGCCGATCACTGCCCCAACGACTGCACCAACTGGTCCACCAACCACACCACCGATGACTGTGGCGACTGTGCCAGCACCTGCGGCTCCCACCCCTGTTCCGACAGGATGCGATCCTACTTCTCCAGACAGTGGATCAAGGTTAGCATCAGTTTGTGTATCAGAAGTGATATTCTTAGTATTCATGGTTATTTGTCCTTTAAATTATCTATTTGTACAAAATCTTAGAATTGGAATTATCTCTTAACTCAATGAGAAAGACATAATTAAGAAGTTTTATTAACTAAGCGAATTCCATACAGTAAGACCACTGCGCCAATGGTTGCCACAATCAAGCTGCCAATCAAGCCGCCGCCTGTAGAAATACCAAAGGTATTGAATAGAAAACCTCCCAACAATGCGCCAACAATACCGACAACGATATCGCCCAGTACACCAAAACCACCGCCGCGAACTATTTGACCAGCTAAAGCACCTGCCACTAGTCCGATCAAAATAAACCAAATGAATGTCATGATTTTCTCCGTTTATCTATAGTGGGTTTCATTATTCTTAATCAGATAGCGTTTGCCAATGAGTACGCACTCATTTGTAAAACGCTATATTCCCAAAGAGAATAGATAACGCAAAACATTATCTATTCTCTTTGGGAATTTACTGTCCTAAGAAATTTTTGACAGAATCGATCGCGTCTTCAACTTTGTTGCCAGCTCTATCAGGTAGGTCTTTGGCTCCATTTTTAACTTCATCGGTTACTTCTTTCGCTTTGTCTACACCATCACCAATGTTGTTTTTGGCATCCTTAGCCATATCCTTAGCTTTACCAATATTTTCCTTGGTACCATCTTTGACATTCTTGGCTACTTCCTTAGCACGATTTCCCGCTTCTTTGGCGAAGCCTTTTGAAGTCTCGGCAACCTTGTCAATTACCTTGTCGGTTCTACCATCTCGGAGATCGCGACCGATTTCCTTGGCACTACCTGAGACTTTGTCGATCGCCATGTCGGTCTTGACACCTTGCGTCATTTTGTCAACTTGATTGCCAATACCACTAAAGGGAGAAGCGATCGCCTCAGAACCGAAAAAGGTAACTTGTAACATCAAAACTAGGGCCAAACCAACGATGGAAAGAAAGCTTTTTTTGATCCCGTTTAGTACTGTTGTCTTCATTGCAGTTAGAGTATGATTTGCATTGTTTGAAATATTAGCCATTATGTTTCACCTAACGTTTTGAATGTAATTCATCAGTCAAGGTTCAAGCTAACAGCCGATTGTTTGATTTCATGTTTGAGAAATGTATGAATTGAATGAATTGCATCAAAATCAAATAAATCTTTACGATATAAAGTTTTACAAATATAGGACTTACGCAGAATAACCAAACGTACGGGGAATTCATGAATTGCCCCTACGTTAGAATCATAGTCTCATGTCTTTTTGCGTAAGTCCTAAAATAAGTGAATAAGTAGCTAAGCTTAGCTACTTATTCACTTATTTGTAAAACAAAAAATTATCCCGTTAAATCGAGAGAGTGATTTTTTAATTGCGAATCACGAATTTTTTTGTGAGCAACATGAAAAGCCGAAATAAAAGATAGATGTAGGTGATCGCCTCGGTTACGATGTAGCACTTCTCGTAAACTTGTAAAAAGCTTAAATCTAGTTTCTTCTGTTAGAGCGATATATGGCGAAAGCGTACTCAAAAGTAACAGATAGTCATCAAGGCTATAGACAACTTGATGAATGGAAGAATCATAGCTGAGATTGCCAAAATAGCCAGAATCAATAATAATTTGACTAAACTTTAGGAAATCTACCTGATGAGCTTTGTGCCCTTCATGTCTGGCATAGAGAGGAATCGAAGGTGCTAGCGTCTGATAAATTTCATCTACTAACTGATAGGTTTCATCATCTAGTTGTGGTGGCGTGTTCCATAACAAAATGAGAGAACCTTTGGCTTTCAAGGCTGCCGCCGATTTTTCATAGGCGATCGCCGAATCGATCCAATGCCAAGATGTCGCCACCAAGACTGCATCAAAGCGATCTGGTTGTAATTCCCATTCCTCAAAGGCTAAATTTTGGATTGCAACTTGAGGATATTTGGCACAGTTTTGCTTCGCTAATTCGGCAACTTCACGATTTGGCTCTAGCCCCAATAGCGAAAACCCAAGCTTGGCAAAGTCCACCGTCGCGATCGCGGGACCACAACCAAGTTCAAGTATTTTCGCTTGTGGCGGCAATTGGGCAAGTTTAATCGTGCGGTCAATAATTTCTGACGGATAGCGCGGTCTCACCCGATTATAAGCATCGGCAACTGAACCATACCAAGTCTTTCTTTCACCCAAATCTTTCCCAGCATAGTCATTCACTACCTCAGTCCAACTTTTTTGCCCCGCATGACCATCGTCTGGGTTCCCTGTTTTAGGAATGCGTAAATCTGGAAATTCAGTCATGAAATTTACTTATTGGCTAGTGATGCTAGTTTAAACCTATCTACGTCTTGGGCGGCGAGCTGATCGCTTGATTGGCGGTTCATCTTCGTAGGGCTTTGAGGGATAGATATCTTGATCATCATTACGATTATCATTACTAAAATTATCCCAATCACTAGAAGTGTCAATATCTCCTCGATAAGCACTTTTTGTATAAGCACTTTCTCCAGAATCTCCATAGGAACTATTATCAAAATCGCGATCGTACTCACGATCAGATTCGCGATTAGATTCGCTATAAAAATCTTGGGGCGCTCTGGTTTTAGAACGGGGACGGCGTTTTGGTCTAGCGCGTGGAGCGTCGTATTCGTCTTCGTAAAAATTGCTATTTCGACGATTATCTTGACGATTATTTGGAGGATTATCGGAACGACTTTGATAAAGCTTAGTTGCTTGCTGTCCTGCTTGATTAAAGAGTTTGCCCAATTTTTCATCGATCGCAAATCCTTTGCGACTTTGGATCGAGATGGTGCTACTGACGCGATCATGAAAGGCTTGTCGTTTTTCATTGTCCACGATCGCAAAGGCGGCATCGGCAGCAAAGGGAATCCACGCAAATACGATTAAAGTGGAAGTAATCGTTTCAATTAAGAAAAGCGAACAAACAAATACAAAAATCTCCCGCTTAAAAAATGCGCCAAAGTCTGCGGTTTTGCCATATTCAGCATCAATGACCCGAATACTCATCAGCCATCGACCAAAGCTTTGACCTTGACTACGAGCAGCGACTAACACCCGAAATAAAAACCATGTCACTAGAAATGTGACGAATCGCAAGGGGCTAGATGCAGCGATCGATAGTATTGATAGAATTAGTTCTGATATAAACCAGCAACTCAAAAAATCTACGATTAGCGCTCCGAGGCGTTGATTGACCGTAGCAAGGGGATAGCGGCTATAGGCTGGCTCGAAGTCGATGCTCATTGGTTGAGGTTTAATGTGTCGTTTGGGTAATACATCAAGCAATCCAGAAAAAAGTTTAAAAGTGCCGCGTTGCGGCACTTTTAAACTTTTTTCTGGATTTATCGTAAGCTATAAGACAATTTTAGGCTGTTTCCATTTCCAGATAATTCCCGAAAGAGAATTAGTGAGAACATGAGCGACGATCGCCGACAATAAATTGCCAGTATACATAGTTACCGCACCAAGCATCATCCCCACCGCGATCGCCCAAACGGTGTAGGACAAATGTTTGGTACTAGCCATGTGCAGCGCCCCAAATATAACACTGGTAACAATCAAAGCGACACCATTCATGCCCAGAGCAGGTAAAGCCACACCACGAAATAGCATTTCTTCGCTCAAACCAGGTAACAATCCTAACCAAATTAGATCGATTGGCTTTAAAGGTTTAAGTACCATTTCTAAATATTCTTGGGCAGCGATGCGATAACTTTCCCATACTTCATAAATTAGGCTACTGAGCAAAGCTACGCCTACGCCTATTCCCACACCGATCGCACCATGTTGTGGTTGCCAATAAAGTTCAACCATCGGGATATCAGTTAAATAAACCCAACCTTTAGAGATTCCTAAAAAGATAATCGCCGTAACTGCCATCGCAATTAGTACTTGCGATCGCGATAATGTTTCATTCTTTTTTTCGGGAACAGGTTGAGGGGCTTGGGAAAATATAGACATGGCAAACGCCTTTTGAATTAGTAATGAAAATTAGTGGTGAAATGAAGCAAATACAAGAGCCAGAGTCAAAAGCTGTGGCGCACGCGCAGCCTGCACTACAGCTTTATGGGTTTTATTATGCGAGAAAAGCTCTAAACCATAGATTCGATAGTTGCGACTAGGCGATTAATGTCGGCAATTGAGGTGAGATAATGCACTGAGGCTCTTAAACAATCAGGATCGGCAAGCGCACGGATAAAAACTTGATGTTCCGATTCTAATTGTTTCGAGATCGCGGCATGGGACTTTGAAGCGATCGCACTCGTTAGTCCTTCTCGATCAATCTTAAAGGAAATCAATCCTGATTCTGGCGGTAGTTGCCGAATCATGGAGATATGGGGCAACGCATCCAGCTTTTTCCAGAGAATTTCGCTTAGTTGACATATACGCTCATAGCGCTGCTGTTGTGTTCCCCAACTATTGGCTTCAATGATCGCCATGCGTAAAGCTTCATACAGAGTATAGGTCGAGGTCGCAACCTCAAACTTAGCACCATCTTGCCGCCATTGCGGGATCGGCGTTTTATCTGTCAAGCCGCGCCATCCGACAAACACAGGCTCAATCCGATCAAAGATTTCAGGACGAATATATAAACCACCTAACCCCAAGGGCGCACACCACCATTTATGGGCGGTAAATGCATAAAAATCTGCTCCAATATCCCCAAGGTTAAGTTGCAACACGCCCACGGATTGTGCCGCATCGATCGCCACAAATACATCGCGTTCATGACAAGCCTGAGCGATCGCTTTTAATGGCAAAACCTGTCCCGTATTCCAGCAAATATGACTGAGCATCACCATCCGCGTTTTGGGCTGTAAATGCTGTACTAATAATTCGACTACTGATTTACTATCTGCACCCTCAGCGCTACTGTTGCGGGTATTGGTGAGCGGAAAATAATCGATCGCTATACCAAAGCGTTTTTGAATTTGGACAGCACTGGCAATAATCCCAGGATGTTCACAGTCAGATAATAATAGGCGATCGCCCTGTTGCCAATCCACTGCCCAGAGCGCGATATTACAACCCACCGTAGTATTTTCAGTAAGTGAAATTGTATTGGGGCTAACTTGAAATTCTTGGGCGATGACAGCTTTAGTCTCGTTATATTCCTTAACCATCCAATCCCCTGCCGCATTAGAAAAGCAACCGATCGCTTCAATATGTTGGAAATTTCTGGCGATCGACTCTAGCGCCGCCTCACATAACATCCCCTGACCACCAAAATTAAAGTAAGCACGATTCTTAACTCCTAAAGCAGGAAAATGCGATCGATAGGTATCTATCTCGCGATCGCCTTCTGAATTATTCGGTAAAACTGCTGAAGAAATCAAAACCAACTCCTACAAAAATATTTCCGCCATAACTTATTCTATAGCGACTTGTAACAGGCAAGAGGCTTAAGAAAAAGAGACAAGGGGCTTAAGCTCCTTGTTATGCTGTGAGGCTTAAATGTAGATACAAGGGGTAGAGCATTTATGCCGATATTCATAAATTATCACCGAAATCTACATACGCAAATGCTCTACCCTCTGCGCTATTACTCATCAAGTTTACATTGTTCAGAATTAAATATAAAACCCAAATAAGCTAATTCGCCCAAAATTTTTGCAAAATAAAATTTAGTGTGATTTAACCTTTCTTTAACTTTGCTGAGTCCATCTCAAATCATGATAGGTAAATGAATTTTATAGCTGTAGTCACTTGTATTAGGACAAACTAAAACCCAGAAAGTGAGTGGCGGCGCAAAGAGCCGCCACTCACTTTCTGGGTTTTATGTCCTAACAAGACTGACTATAGCTATATGTTTACAGCCATATTAAAACGGAGCTACATTTTGACTACAATTGATTTGTTCAAAAACGAGAAAGACTTCACCACATTTCCCGCAGGTGAAGTGATTTTTCAGCAGGGCGAAGTTCCCGATCGCATGTATGTAATTCTGGAAGGTGAAGTCGAAATTTTCATAGATGGCAAATTACTAGAGACGACTGGGGCTGGCGGAATTGTTGGTGAAATGGCTCTGATCAGTGCATCGCCAAGAAGTGCTACAGCGATCGCTAAAACTGAATGTAAATTGGTTAGTGTCGATGAGAAACGTTTTACTTTCTTGGTACAGCAAACTCCATATTTTGCGATTAGTGTAATGAAAATTATGGTTGAAAGGATTAGAAAGTTGGATGCATTGGTTTTAAGCGCTAAATAACGCAAGCTAAACCCTCAATAGGTTTGCAGCGCTACGCGCTGCAAACCTATTGAGGAATCGATCATTAAAAAGTTATTTTTGTCAAGCTTTTTAATGAAAACATAACATTTGAACAATATGGTTAACGATCAGGCAACCCAAAACTGTAAGATTGAGGCGAACAGCTTCACTTAATCATTAAAGGAATAGCTCAAGTGTCTAAAGGAACAGAAATCATTGCGATCGCTGCACGGGAAATTCTCGATTCACGCGGCAAACCAACCGTTGAGGCAGAAGTCACACTTGCCAATGGCGCAATCGGTCTCGCTCAGGTTCCCAGTGGTGCATCTACGGGGAGTTTTGAAGCCCACGAACTACGCGACGGCGATAAAAGCCGTTATGGTGGCAAAGGCGTTTTAATCGCAGTCCGTAACATTACCGAAAAATTACTGCCTGAATTGAAAGGTGTTGATGCCCTCAATCAAGAATTGGTTGATCGCATCATGATCAAGCGTGATGGCACACCCAACAAGTCAGAATTGGGCGCAAATTCGATCTTGGCAGTTTCTCTCGCCACCGCAAAAGCAGCCTCGATCGCGATCGGGCAACCTCTATATCGCTACTTGGGTACACCTTTATCGAATGTACTGCCCGTACCTCTCATGAACGTTGTTAATGGCGGCGCTCATGCTGACAATAACGTTGACATCCAAGAATTCATGATCGTTCCCATCGGCGCACCTACATTTAAGGAAGCATTACGCTATGGAGCAGAAGTATTTGCCGCCCTTAGCTCAGTACTGCATGACAAAGGCTTATCAACGGCTGTTGGTGATGAAGGTGGCTTTGCGCCAAATCTTGAGTCCAATCAAGCGGCTCTAGAATTGCTAATCGACGCAATCACCAAAGCTGGTTACAAACCAGGCATAGATGTATCTTTGGCGTTGGATGTTGCCTCAAACGAACTTTTCAAAGATGGTAACTATGCGATCGATGGCAAGTCGCTCTCGCCTCAAGAGTTTGTCAACTACTACGAAAATCTTTGCAGTCAATACCCAATCGTTTCGATCGAGGATGGATTGGAAGAAGATCAATGGGCTAGTTGGAAAGCGATGACCGATCAACTCACCAAGACCCAATTGGTCGGCGATGATTTGTTTGTTACCAATAAGACTCGTCTAGAGCGCGGTATTCGTGAAGGTTGTGCCAGTGCGATTTTGATTAAGCTCAATCAAATTGGTACGCTTACCGAGACTCTTGAGGCGATCGCTACGGCTGACAAGAATGGTTATCGCTCGGTGATTAGTCATCGTTCGGGCGAAACTGAAGACACGACCATTGCCGATCTAGCTGTGGCGACTCGTGCAGGTCAAATCAAAACAGGTTCTCTCTGTCGCAGTGAGCGTGTTGCAAAGTACAACCGTTTGCTAAGAATTGAAGCAGAACTTGGCAGTCAAGCGGTTTATGCTGGCGCTGTTGGTTTAGGTCCTTCTCGTTAAGATCTAGTTTAAAAGTGCCGCGAAGCGGCACTTTTAAACTATAGCGCGGTGTAACAGTTGCTTATTTTTTCTCAGGATGACAGGCGATCGCTTGCTCACCATCACAGTTGTCATTAATCGCGCCGATTAATTCATACAACCGCCCAAAATCATGTTGGTTAAAATGCATCGTTAAGCGTGGTAAATCAATTAGATGTGGTTCATTGACCTCCACTGGTAAAACCCCACTACGCTCGATTTTCCCCCTAACTAAAATATCGCTAAAGCCTTGATTCAATCGCTCAAGATGTGCGTCGGTAATGTCAAGATGTAAGCGAATTATCAATAAATCATCAATCCAGCGACAGGAATGATAAATCGCATAAAAAGAGCTAATAAACTGGCAAGCCTCATCAATATCATCGGTGATTTTATAGAGACTGCGATCGGCTTGGGTAATTAATCCCCGCTCAAGCAGATGATTCTGCACAAAGGCATCCCATCCCTGCCAATAATCACCATTTTTCTTATCAATTAACACAATCGGACGTGGCGTTGTTCTCCCAGTTTGGCAAAGGGTCAAACATTCAAAAAACTCATCTTGTGTCCCAAATCCTCCAGGGAAGAGGGCGATCGCATCACTTTCTTTGAGGAAATATAACTTGCGAGTAAAGAAATAGCGAAATTTGACCAACCTTGCCGCATCAGCTATATCGGCATTGTTTGCTTGTTCAAAGGGCAAATTGATATTTAAACCCAAAGAATTACTTCCCGCACCTTGATTACCCGCCGCCATAATCCCACCACCTGCACCTGTAATTACCATAAATCCACGTTCGGTAATTTTTTCGGCAAATTCATAAGCTTGCTGATATTCAGGTGCGTCTTGACTAGTCCGTGCCGATCCAAAAATACTTACTTTGCGCTGAAAGCGATGTGGATAGAACATCGCGATCGCCTGCTGCATATCCTGCAAAGAGCCAGCCAAAATTTTCCAATCCAGTCGCTCCGTATCTCCCTGACTAATCTGGGCGATCGCATTTAAAGCACTATAAATTAGCTCTCCATACTCAGTTGATTCTATATTTTCAACCAATTTATGTAAATCTTGCGACAGAGCTTCGATGTCTGAAGGTGAAGGAAATATTGCCATGTAAATTATTTTAGTAGAATTATTTTAGTAGACATAGGTACTTAGTGGAACGGGTATCTTGCCCGTCAAAGCAATTAAATATAAAACCAGAAACAAAAGCTATAGCGCACGCACAGCGTGCGCTATAGCTTTTGTTTCTGGTTTTCTTTTGTTTCTGGTTTTATATTATGCCCAACTACTTAGACTATGGTTCAAGTCCCAATTCCCGCAAACGTTTCTCTAAATATTCAGCACGTTGTTTCGCTTTTTCTTCTTCAGTCAAAATCCAATCACCATTAGCATCGTAAAACCTCAACCACAAGCGATTAACGCCTTTATACCTGCCTTGCCATAGACCAATACCCAACTCAATTTCAGACATCCAGATCTTTGACTCAGTTAGGTCTTGTTCTACATAGATATCCTTTTGTAATGCAAACACCTTCATGCGATCGCTACTGCGGCTAAAAATCACATAGTAAGGAATTCGTAAAATCTTCTCATACACTTCCCATTTTGACGGTGGTTTTTCTGATTGACCATTTTGAGAAATGCCATTTTGTAAAAACTTTACCCGCGATTCTCCCAAGTCCTCTTTTTCAGTACTCGGCGATAAAAGTTCTACCACGATATAAGGACTAACCCCTTCCTGCCAGATCACATAACTTAGTCGTAAATCCTCATCATCGTATAGTTTTGGTACACCAACTACCCCAAACCAATCAGGGCGCTTGTACCAATTTTGATGATGCACATCGTAATAAAGATTGAGGTCGCAAGCACTAAATATGCGATCGCTTCGGTAATTTGCAGGAAAAAATGTTAGCCACAAAAGCTCAGACTGAAAACTGTGAAACTGATCCACCCCTGGTTCCTCATGATTTTCACTAGGTAAGTCATACATTGTCGGCAAAGTTTCCCTAGGAGATAGGGGCGGATCGCTTTGTTCGGTTGGATATTTGAGGCGATACATAATAATTATCCGCTAACTCAATTTGCTAATTCAAGATGCACATGAATTCTTCTAGCGCAAGCTAAATTATAGCTTGCAATTATTTTGAAGCAGTTAATTGTGATAAACAGCCATTTCGTAAGATACTTAATTAAGTAATAAAAGTTAACAAAAAAATCAATAATTAGTTATGGCAAACATTAAGTTTGTAAACGAGAACAAAGAAGCGATCGCTATGGATGGCGCTAACATTCGCATCAAAGCACTCGAAAACAATATTGACATTTACAAGTTTGTGGCGAAACTGACTAACTGTAATGGTTATGGACAATGTGCCACCTGCGTGATCGAAGTTGTCGAAGGACTAGAAAATCTTTCGCCTAAAACTGAATTTGAACTAAAAAAACTTAAAAACAAGCCTGATAACTATCGTCTCGCTTGCCAAACTCTCGTAAATCAAGGCAATGTCAGCGTAAAGACTAAGCCTTAAAATTTAGCACCAGTCTGGACAGAACGATGGGCTTAAGCCCATAGCCTAATTTGGAAGATGTGCGGTAAAGCGTACTCCTTTGTATAGATCTGACCCAAAGATTAAGTGTTAAGTTAAACTAGAATAATTGTCTATGAATCCTTTAGGCGACTGAGATACCCCCTATGGCGCGTGATTATTACGAAATCCTTGGAGTTGAACGCAATACTGACAAAGAGGAAATCAAACGAGCATATCGACGTTTAGCTCGAAAATATCACCCCGATGTCAACAAAGAAGCGGGGGCAGATGAACGATTTAAAGAAATTAACCGCGCTTACGAGGTTCTCTCCGAACCAGAGACCCGTGCGCGGTACGATCGCTTTGGTGAAGCTGGCGTATCAAGTGGCGGCGGTGGTGGATCGCCTGACATGGGCGATATGGGCGGATTTGCCGATATCTTTGAGAGCTTCTTTAGTGGCTTCTCGAATACAGGGCAGCAACAGCAAGCCCGTCGCCGTAGCGGACCAACTCGCGGCGAAGATTTGCGCTTTGATTTGAAGCTGGAATTCCGCGAGGCGGTTTTTGGCGGCGAAAAACAAATCAAAATTTCGCATCTGGAGACTTGCGGCACTTGTGCTGGCTCTGGCGCAAAGCCTGGAACCCGACCACGCACCTGTGGCACTTGTACGGGTACTGGGCAAGTGAGACGGGCTACGCGCACACCTTTTGGTAGCTTTACCCAAGTTTCCACCTGCCCTACCTGTAATGGCACTGGACAAACCATTGAGGATAAATGCGAAAGCTGCAACGGTTTGGGACTAAATCAAGTTACCAAAAAGTTGAAGATTACGATCCCTGCGGGTGTCGATAGCGGCACAAGACTGCGAGTATCGAATGAAGGCGATGCAGGTTTACGCGGCGGTCCATCGGGCGATCTTTATGTTTATTTGTTTGTCCAAGCCGACAACGAATTTGAGCGTGAAGGCATTAACGTTTTATCGGAAATCAAGATTAGCTATCTCCAAGCGATTCTCGGTGATAAGATTGCGATTAATACCGTTGATGGCAAAAAGCCGCTCACAATTCCCTCAGGTACACAATCCGATACAGTGTTGACCTTAGAAGGGTTGGGCGTGCCGAAACTAGGAAATCCAGTCGCTCGTGGCGATCATTTAATCAGAATCAAGATTGATATTCCCACTAAGCTTGGTAATGAAGAACGAGAAGTCCTAGAAAAGCTGAAAGAAAGCCTGATGGGTAATACTTCTAAGGGCGGTATCGGTGATATTTTTGGTAGCATATTTGGCAATCAGAAGTAAAATTTAGTAAACAATAAGCGCACCCTAGGGGTGCGTTTGTTGTTTTGCATAATCCAGAGACAACAAAAATATGTGCATTCAGACCACTACATCAACCACTCAAGCGATCGCTCAATCGCCCACTAACTCAATAGATCTACGCGGCGTTCCCTGCCCCCTTAGTTTCGTTCGCGCCAAACTACATCTAGAGAAACTAGAAACAGGGCAGTTACTAGAGGTGCTACTTGACGCGGGTGAACCGATTGAGCAGGTTCCCAATAGCCTTGTTGCCGACGGACATCAGGTCAAGAGCCTTGAAGATCGCGATCGCTTTTTTGTAATGACAGTCGAAAAAGCTTGATGGAAACCTTATGTCGGCTCTAATGGGGACGGTCTTGGCAGTTCAAGCCAACTATTATCGTGTCATGTTGGATCAGTCTTTCTGTCTGGAATTACTGGACGAAGTGGGACAGAAATTTAGTCAGCTTGTATCGGAACTGCTCTGCACTAGAAGGGCGCGACTAAAAAAAATTGGTCAGCAAATCTGTGTCGGCGATCGCGTCACCATTGAGGAACCCGACTGGCAGGGGGGACGGGGCGCAATATCTGAGGTCGCGCCGCGCCGTAATCTACTCGATCGCCCTACGGTAGCAAATGTCGATCGCATTTTATTAGTTTTCTCGTTAGCCGAACCGAGTCTCGATCCGCATCAACTTAGCCGCTTTTTAGTCAAAGCCGAAAGCACCGAAGCTGAAGTTTTACTGTGCCTAAATAAGCGCGATTTGGTTAGTGATGAGATCTGGCAAACTTGGCGCGATCGCCTGAAGTCTTGGGGATATGAGGCGATCGCGATTAGCACCTATAACCACACAGGTATCGATGAGCTTGCTCAATATTTACAAACTGGTGTAACTGTGGCGGCGGGACTGTCAGGCGTAGGTAAATCTAGCTTGATTAACCTGTTGATTCCTGATTTACAAGTTCGGGTTGGTGAAGTTTCCCAACGCTTAGGACATGGGCGACATACCACCCGCCATGTCGAACTATTCGCCATGCCGACGGGTGGCTATCTTGCCGATACCCCAGGATTTATGCAGCCTGATCTGACGGTGACACCGCAAGAGTTAACGGATTGCTTTCCTGAAGCTAGGCAGAGATTATCTCAAGGCGATCGCTGCCGTTACAATGATTGTCTACATCGCCGCGATGAGCCTGATTGTTTGGTGCGTGGTGATTGGGAGCGGTACGATCATTACATCGCTTATTTAGAAGAGGCGATCGCTTACCAACAAAAAATCAAAAATACGGCTAATGTTGAAACAAAGGTCAAAGTCAAAGATACTAGCGATGGTCAACAACAACAGGAACCAAAATTATTAAAAAAGCGTTATCGCCGTGAGTCGCGCCGCAGCGAGCATCAAAACTTAGATGAAGATTATGATTGATTACCAAAGAAAAATTTAAAAGTGTCGCAAAGCGCCACTTTTAAACTTTTCTTTGGGTTCATATCAGCGCAAAGCGCTGTAAATATCATTCCATTATTCAGCTTATAGGAGAAAGCAAATGGGAACGACATTGTGGGTATTGAGCAAAAATGAGATGACAGACGATGATGAGTCGGATCATTCAGCGATGTTTAGGGCTTTAGAGAAGCTTGATTTTATCTGCGAAGATCTCGGCTTAGGATCGCTCTCTTCATTTGTGGATTGGACAGACTTTGAGCTAAATATGTCTGAAGATGAGGATGAGTCTTTGACGGAGGAGATCTTAAGTGCCAAAACATCTTGGTTCGATCCCGCCGACGCTTTACCAATACTGAGAGCGTTATATGAACATTTAGCCAATGACAGATTTGAATGTGAAAATCTATTTGATGCAGATGAGAAGTATCTCTCAGAAGAGTTGATTGAAGAGCTATCCGATTGCATCGCAAAAGTGGAACAGATCGGTAATAAAGGAGATCTTTTCCACTTTTCTGCGGTTATGTAAACTTGTCTCTCAGGCAAGCTTACAAGCAGTAATACAGCGCTTGGCGCTAACTTAAAACCCAGAGAAAGATTTGAAAGCGGCGCGAAGCGCCACTTTCAAATCTTTCTCTGGACTCCAATTCAAAACAGGGAAAAACAAACCCATGACACTAGCGTTTTTTGATTCGGGAGCATTTATGCCCCACGGGTATTGCTATTTATGGAATCCTTGGCTGGTATGGCTCCATATTTTATCTGACTCGTTCATCGCGATCGCCTACTATTCCATCCCCATTGGTTTAGTTTACTTTGTCCGCAAGCGTGAAGACTTGCCTTTTAAGTGGATCTTTTGGTTATTTAGTCTATTTATCATTTTTTGTGGAACTACCCACTTGATGGAGATCTGGACACTCTGGCATCCCAACTACTGGGTATCGGGAATGATCAAAGCTCTTACGGCAATTATCTCAGTTTTTACCGCCGCCAGTGTCGTGCCTTTAATTCCGCAACTTTTGGCGCTGCCTAGTCATGCTCAATTAGAGGCGATCAATGTTGCCTTAGAGAGTGAAATTACAGAACGCAAGCAAACTGAACTAGAACTAACTCGTAGTCGCGATCTCAGGGAAGCAATCTATAACGAATCAGCCGATGCTATTTTTTTAGTCGATCCCATAAGCTTGCTAATTTTTGATTGCAATCAACGGGCGGTGGAAATTTTTGATGTCAATAGTAAAGAAGAGTTAATTGGTATTGAAGGACGGACTCTCCAAAAACAAGAATTTACTGACGATGAGATTGTTGGGATAGTTGCAGATATACAGAGGTACGGTTTTTGGAATAGTGAAATAGAATATGTCACTAGAAAAAGTAAGGTTTTTTGGGGCAGTATCGCTGCTAAGCCGATCAATGTTGCGGGTAAAGCGATTAATTTGGTGCGGGTTAAGGATGTTAGCGATCGCAGACGCGCCGAAGAACGTATTCTCAACTTGAATATTGAGCTAGAAGCAAAAGTACAAGAACGCACCCTTGAGCTATCCAAAGCCAATGCTGAATTAGAAATGGAAATCAGTGAACGCAAACTTTCGGAAGAGCGATTCTATCTAGTTCTTAAAAATTCGCCAATCACGGTTTTCACGCAAGATCTGGATTTACGATACACTTGGATTTACAACCCTGCATTAAAATTTGATTATACCGAAATAGTCGGCAAAAAAGATTCTGATCTTTTTCCGATTCCAGAAGATGCTCAAAGAGTGAGCAGCATCAAACAACAGGTACTGACAAGCGGCGTGGGCGTGCGAGAAGAAGTATTTGTCACTGCTGAAGGTCAAAAGCGACATTTTGATTTGACAGTCGAACCGCATCGCGATCGCAATGGAGAAGTTAATGGAATTGGTTGTGTGGCTTTGGATATTACTTGGCGCAAACAATCAGAAGAGGAGCTAAGAGCCGCCTACGAACGCGAAATCATTTTAATGAAAGAGATTCATCATCGGGTGAAGAATAATTTGCAAATTGTTTCGGGTTTATTGTATTTGCAAGCTAGACAAGTCCAAGATCCGAAAATGCGTGAAATTATTCATAGTAGTCGCGATCGCATTCAGTCAATGGCGCTGCTCCATGAAAAGTTATATCAATCTAAAAATTTAGAAAATATTGATTTTATCGCTTATATCCAAAGCCTAACCCGAAATTTACAGAGTTCCTATGCATCCAAATCAACGGCAATTTCTTTGCATATCAATGCCGATCCGATCAATGTTGATATTGATACCGCCATGTATTGTGGTCTGATTATTAACGAATTAGTCTCTAATTCCTTTAAGTATGCTTTTCCTGAAGGTCAGACGAGACAAATTATGATTGAGTTCTCTAAAGATAGTGATAATCGCTACAATCTGATCGTCCGTGATGATGGAGTGGGAATGCCTGAAGCGATCGATCTTAAAAAAGCTAAAAATTTAGGGCTGCAACTGGTTTATTCTCTTGTTACTGAGCAGTTAAGAGGGCAAGTTTCATTAGAAGATTTTGATGGTGCATTTTTTAAGATTTCATTTACAATTAAGTGACTATTCTGAGCTAGATGGGGAACCATTGCGATGTCCGCGATCAAAATTCTTGTAGTTGAAGATGAAGTAATTACCGCCAGAGTTATTGCTGAAGAGCTAACTGCGTTGGGATATATTGTCACCGATACGGTTACGTCCGATGAGGCAGCTCTCGCTAGCGTATGTCAAGATTTACCCGACTTGGTATTGATGGACATCATTTTAAGAGGTTCGGCTCAAGATGGCATTGCGATCGCCACAATCTTGCGCGAAGAATTCCAACTTCCTGTAATTTACATTACCGCTCATACCGATGAAGCAACTCTGAAACGGGCGACAATTTCCGAGCCATTTGGCTATCTCGTCAAACCTTTCGATGAGAAAGATTTACGGGTGGTGATTGAAACAGCGCTGTACAAACATCAGATGGAAAGGAAACTAGCGGAGCGGGAGGGTTTTTTGTCTACGATCCTGAAATCAACAAGTGATGCGGTGATCGCCACCGATCGTGTGGCAGCAGTTACTTACATGAATCCTGCGGCTGAAAGTTTAACAGGATGGTCGCAAATAGATGCGTTAGGAAGAGATATAACTGAAATCGTCAAATTGGTCGATGAAAATAGTGGCGCGAAAGTTGCGAACCCCGTCCCTTTGGTATTGCAAACGGGCAAGGTCGCTTATCTTCAAGAATATACGGCTGTAATTGATCGCTTTGGCATCAAAAAACCTGTGGGGGATAGTGCATCGCCAATCCGTAAAGTTGCCGACTCCATTGATGGAGCCGTTTTAGTGCTTTGGGATATTAGCGATCGGCGTAAAGCTGAATCTTTAGAGACAGAAAAAAGTGAAATAAACCGAGTATTGAACAGTGAGAAAGAGAGCAGTAAGCTCAAATCGCAATTTATGGCGATGTCATCCCATGAGATTCGCACATTTCTGACGAGTATTATGCTTGCTACTGATCTACTAGAGGAACCAAGTTATCCCAATGACAAGAAGCTAGTTCGCGTCAAGCAGATCAAAAATTCTGTTGCACAGATGACAAATTTAGTGGAAAATATGCTCACCCTTGGCAAATTTGCCCTTGGTTTATCTAATTTCAAACCGATTTGGATAGATTTGTCACAGTTCTGTTTAGAGATTGTAAAAGAAATCAACTACTTTTGTACTACCAAACAAAATGAATCATTAACAATTGATTTTTCTGCTCATGGTGAGAGTGAACCAGCATACATTGACATCGATTTGATGCGCTACATTCTCAGAAACTTACTGTCTAATGCTGTGAAGTATTCTGGCGATGTGGGTAATATTCAATTTAGATTAATCTATGAGAAAGGAAGTAAATCTAAAGCTATAATCCAGATCGAAGATCACGGTATTGGTATTTCTCAAATTGATTTACCCAATGTATTTAATCTTTATCATCGCGGATCTAATGTCAATCAAATTAAAGGTACAGGGCTAGGATTGGCGATCGTTAAGTATGCTGTAGAAACTCATGGCGGAGAAATCGCCGTGGAGAGTGAGGTCAATCAAGGGACTATTTTTACAGTGACTTTACCAATTAGTTAAACCGAGCAATCAGAGTTGAGTTTTTATGAAGCGAATTCTCATCATCGAAGATAATCCACAGCTTTTAGAGTTTCTTCAAGAGATTTTATCCTTAGAAAATTTTGATGTGATTACGGCTGAAAATGGAGTTATTGGTGTAGAGCTTGCTAAGCAAGAACAGCCCGACTTGATTTTATCCGATGTGATGATGCCAGAATTAGATGGGTTTGGTGTTCTAAAGGCATTACGTCAAAATTCATTAACTGCGACTATCCCGATCATTTTTCTGACCGCCAGAGCCTCCCGCGAAGATATCCGCGAAGGGATGGATCTTGGAGCCGACGATTATTTAAGTAAACCATTCTCATCGTCACAACTACTAAGAGCTATTTCTGCTCGAATTGAGAAACAAGAAGCAATTGAGAAAGAAAGTAGCGCAAAATTAGATGGTTTGCGGCGGAACATTGCCGCTTTTCTTCCCCATGAACTCCTAACCCCCTTACATGGCATTATGGGAACATCAGATCTAATCCTCAATTACCATGAATCGATGAGTCCTAGCGAACTGGTGGGTTCAATGCGCGACATTCAAGATTGTAGCCAACGACTCAATAGATTAATCCGAAATTTTATTATGTTTTCTGAGCTAGAAGCGATCGCTACGGGTTGTCAGCCATTGCGAGAGCATTCCGACTCCATTGAGGTTGAAGCAATTATTGGATTTACGGCTCAGACCCATGCGTCAAAAGCAAACCGATTGAAAGATTTGGAAATAAATTTGGAAGATGCTCTCATCAAAATATCTTCCAATCATCTCACTAAAATAGTTGAAGAAATCATTGGCAATGCTTTTAAATTTTCCTTGTCAGGCACTACTGTCCGACTATTTACTAAAATTGATGAACAGTTTTTTCGGCTATACATTGTTGATCATGGTAGAGGCATGACTGTTGAACAAATAGCGAATATTGGAGCCTATATGCAGTTTGAGCGCAGATATTACGAACAGCAAGGTAATGGACTTGGTTTAATCATGTCTAAACGGATTGTGGAACTATATGGCGGCGAACTATCCGTTGAAAGTATTATTGGAAAAGAAACCTCTGTCTGTATTAAGTTCCCTCGGTGCAGCAATTAATCGCCCCCTAGCCCCCAATTCTGGGGGAACAAGAAAATAAAATTCTTTCAAAGTCCCCCAGAATTGGGGGATTTAGGGGGCTTAGATCAATCGCAACGAAGACAGTTAGACTTGTGTGTACACGGTAGCTCCCAACAAGGAAGAGGATGGGTGAGGGTTCCATTAAAAAGCTAGACTTTTCCCTTCGCCCCCGCAATTATCCCACTGCCTACGAGCAAATTGTTAATCTCTTCGAGAATTACAAAATCTTCTTCAGGTAAATTTGTCGAACTTTTGAATTGAGAATCTTTTTCTAAAAAGCTAAAAGCTTGACGAAACTCTTGCGGACTAGTGGCGATCGCATTATCAAAATGACAAGAAATAATTCTGGCAAAATCCCAACTTGCCACCCGATCCGCCCAAGCGATCGCCCCTTGAGGATCACGATTGAGAATCAGGGTTTGTAAAATTGGCGCGACAAAAACACGTCCATTGCCGCGCAAAGCCGTAAATGATTGATACCAATTTTCTTTCCATTTAAACGGAAATAGTCCCCAAAAAGATTTGCGCGATCGCTCTGGTGCATTGGCAATATCGCGCAATGCTTGCATAAATGGAACTGTCTCTAAGACCTGTGGACGGAAATAGAACAAAAAGAGCGATGTGCGTTGCCAGCCACGAATACGATTAGCCTCGGTATCGGCGATCGGCTCAGCCGCACTATCCCTAGCATGAAATAGTAAGGGATAGGGATCAATCTGCAAAATTTCGGGCGGATGTTCTGGAATTGACATAATCGTATCCGTGACTAACAAAGTCCGCGATCGCTTATCCAGCATCGCAACCTCCGCAAATCGACCTAAGCCAAGCTCAATCGAACCGAGAATCGCGTAATCAAATTGACTAGCAAAGGGAGTCTGGGTGACATCTTCAGGTAGAACAAAGGTGCGTCCCCAAGGCAATCCTAACCAACTGAGGGGAAGATTAAACGGAAAACTCCATTGATGCGGTGACACATAAACCTGAGCTTTCGGAAAACATCGCGCAAACGGTCCCACAAATACTTTGTGTTCTATTCCTGAAACTGTGGGCAGAATAATGTATTTAACTTCTCCATGCTCGGCAACAAGCTCCTTTACGAGACGAATGCATTCTGGCGTGGGCGCGACAGGTGCATATACCAGCAATCCACCAGATTCCAGCTTGACGACCGTCATTCTAATCGGCACAACCACATAAAAAATGCCTTGGATTTGATCAAATGTCCAAATCGCATCTGGGACTACTTCCTTGCGAATTGTACGTCGCTGACCATAGGGATAGATCGGCACTACTTGCCAAAAATTCCACGCCCAATCTTTATGTGTGGGTGCTATATTTTCCGCTTTATCGTCTATCTCTTTGGTGGTCATCAGTTCTGCTCTCCAGTAATTTCTGCTGATATTTAAAGTAGCGCCGACATTGCGACTTATTCTTCGGAAATTTGTAAGCGAATTGTGCGTCCAGACTGATCATTACCAATCTGCACAGCGACGTTTTGACTGGCTAGAGAATCAAGAGAATTTAGCAGATCGAGTAGATTTGGAGTGCTTGCTCCTGACTCCACATAAAGTTGATCGGCCGATGTCGAGACTCTTTTCCAAATGCTGTAAAGTTTAGCGATCGCCTGTTCCAGTTGTGAGGCTTGACTGACTAAATCAGAAGCAAGTTTCAGGCAACCAATGCGTAATGCTTCTTCAAGGGCTAGATCAATATTCACCGAACGTTGGGCGATCGCTTGAACTTGACTGGTATTAGATAGATACTTCGTCAACCTTTGAGCATCGGCAGTTACTAGTTTGATGTTATCGAGATCATTCCCATCCGCGATCGCCTGTTTGAGGGGAACTTGATAAGCTTCTGGCAATTTATCGATTTCGCGCACTAGGGGCGCAACATAGCGAGTGGGAATTGTATGGGCGGCGACCTTCTCTTTTAACTCATCGGGAAGATGGTCGGAACTCATGGCTGTCCATTCATCGGAAAGTTGACGCACTTCACGGCGAGTAATTTTATCGCCATTACGAGCCGCCTCAACAATCAATTGCTGTACTTCAGGAGCCGACTGCGAAGTTTCTAGAAATGCACGTTTACTAAATTGACGAATATCATCGGCATCTAGTTGTCCATCCGCCATCAGCGTGTCCGCACTATTGGCAAGTTGAATCCATGAATAGGCTTGAGACTTACTGATTTCCCGCTCTTGCAACCATTTCAAAAATCCCGTACCACGTCCTTCTCCATTTGCTTTTTCGCGATCGCGTACCGTCCGTAAAATCTTACCGCGCCAGATGTCTGTCTGTAAGTCAAAGCGATCGCATACCTGCCATGCTTGATCGACTTCGGCTAAAAACTGACCTTCCGCTAAATTCTCGTCATTAGGATCGGGAAAGGAAAGTGAAAATTCGGCTAAGTCATCTAGACTGGATAGAGCTTCATTGGTAATTGATTCAATGGAACTAGATTCGTTAATGGATTCATTAGTAGATTCAACAGAAATAGATTCGAGATCAGATTCACTCACGGACAACAACAACCTTTAAATTTAGTAATGTTAGAAATGGCAACCGATGATGTTGCAATCTCTATTTTATACTAGTTGGACTGGAATCGATTGAGGTGATCGCTGAATACATGAACGCACCATTTCCCCTTGAGATAATTCATCAAAAATTTGCTTTGTACCGATAAAAACTTATTTACTGGAAAATTCATGACTGATCTTTGCGCGATCGCCCTAGGTAGTAACCTGAGCAATGAAATTGGTGACTCCGAAAAAATAGTCCAAGCGGCGATCACCCAACTCGCCACCTATCCAGAAATAGACGTAGTTAAAGTTTCGCGTTGGTATCGCAGCAAAGCTATTACTTTGCCCAATGCAGCACCTCAGCCTGATTATGTTAATGGCTGTGCGATTTTAAAAACAAGTTTAAGTCCATTGCAACTTTTGGAAACTCTTTTTAAAATAGAACAGCTATTTGGGCGCGAACGTCGTCAACGGTGGGGCGCAAGAACTCTCGATTTAGATTTATTGCTGTATGGCGATCGCCAGATGGATACTACGGAATTAGTTTTACCGCACTCGCGTATGGGCGATCGCGCCTTTGTGTTACTGCCCTTAGCCGAGATCGCTGCTGATTGGATCCATCCAGTTCATCAAGTAGCGATCGGGGAACTTGCGAAAAAGGCGATCAATTTTGATTTGTGTCAGCCGATGGCGATTAAAACCCAAGAGAGATATTAAAAATTTTGCTTTGCAAAATTTTTAATATCTCTCTTGATTATTTGACCTCATCAAGTAAATTTGCTAAACGGGGATATTTGGAAACTAAACCGAAGGTTTCAGGGGAAACCACATCATAGGTAAAGTCGCGCTGAGCAATACAAAAACGATCCCATGCCGCCACTTCAATCCGAAATAGTTTGATCACCGCATCAATCAGAAATGGAGTCAGTTCAAATTGCCAACCAACATTTAAATTTAAATGTTCACAGAACTGAGCGATCAAAGTCTGGGCGGTCAAGCGTTCCATTCCCAACACCAAACGGGCGGGAGATTTGGGAGCCGACTCGGCGGTGAGCAGATGCGTAATAATTTGAGCAATATCGATCGCATGGACAAAATGGAAACTTGCCTTAGTTTTCAGAAATCTCGCATAAGGAACATACTTTAGAATGTCTTTGAGTCCCCTAGACAGATGTGAATAGGGCTTATCAGCAGCACCACCAAAAACCAAAGTAGGAAATACCGTAATCAGGCGATCGCGAATAATTGAATTTTCTAAATTCTCTAGACAAGCGTGTTTTGAAGCAATGTAATCTGTACCGATTTCTCCTGCTTCAGGGATAATCTGGTTATGAGAATCGAGAATACTCGCGGTCGAAAAATAAATCGCCCGTTCGCATATTGCTGGATCAAGCACGGAAAATAGCTCAATGGTTTTGTCTCGATTAACCACAAAGGCTTCTTCACCACCCCACCCTGCGGCGGTACTAACCACAAATTCCATCGTGCGGAGGAGATCGCGATGATTGCCAATATTTTGCATCGAGTCTTCGATGATATGCACATTGGGGCGATCGCTTAAATTAATTGACTCTTGAATTTGCCCCTGAATTTGCGATTTGAGTTGTAATTTACGGCGATCGCGCACTAGCAGATATAGCTCATAATCGGTTTTTTCTAAGAGCATTTCGATCAAATAATGACCAACGCAACCACTTGCACCAGTAATAAAGACTTTTTTTGACATTAAGTTCTATTTTTTAAGCTGATTCATAAATCTAACACAATACCGCAATTTTCACCTTAGTCAAGCCACACTTCCTCACTTTAGTCAGTTGATTGATCAATCAATAGTCACGATTACAGGCGTGTGATCACTAGGTTGGATAAGTTTGCGCGGTTCGGGATCGATCACACAAGCTGTAGCCCTTGCATAAAGGGGATCAGTCAAGAAATGATAATCAATCCGCCAGCCCCGATTACGCTGAAAACCGCCCGAACGATAATCCCACCAACTATAGTAGCCGCCATCAGTTTCAAACTTCCGAAATATATCCTTAAATCCCAGATTTAAAACCTCAGCAAGGGTCTCACGCTCAATATCGGTGGACATTACCTTATTTTCTCTCCCCTTGGGATCATAAATGTCAAGATCAGCGATCGCCACATTAAAATCACCGCAAATTAAAATATTTGAATTTTTGGCGAGTAATACTTGCAAATATTTGCGTAATAATTTCAACCAACGTAATTTGTAATCATACTTTTCACTCCCCACTTCGGAACCATTAGGGACATACATATTCACGATCTGAATATCACCAAACTCACTTGATATTTTCCCAGTGATCAGGCGTTTTTGGTCATCTAAACTGGGATCGTCGATTTCACCTAATACCGATGCAAAACCAGTTTGAATCTCTTGAAGCGGCGATCGCGAGATCATCGCCACACCGTTATAGGACTTCTGTCCATAGATGTAGGTGTGGTAGCCCAAATCCGTAAATGGTGTATGGGGAAAGTCGGCATCAACAACCTTTGTCTCTTGCAAACAAAGTACATCGACATCAGGATTTGCTTGTAACCAATCACAAACATGAACAATTCTTGTTCTTACTGAATTTACATTCCAAGTTGCTATTTGCATAATAAAGATTTAAATTGGTAAATTATACTGGGTAAATCGTACATCGTCGGCATTGTTTCTAATGGCGATCGCGGGGGGATGGGTTGATACATAATAATCACCAGCCTGAAGTAACACTATCTAAATATGATTTTACAACTTGAACAGCAACACGATCGCTATATGCGGCGATGTATTGAATTAGCCCAGCAAGCGCGAGGGCAAACAGCCCCTAATCCGATGGTGGGTAGTGTGATTGTTAAAAATGGCATGATTATTGGCGAAGGATTTCATCCCAAGGCGGGTGAACCCCATGCGGAAATATTTGCCATTCGAGACGCTCAAAAAAATGCTCAGAAAACGGGGGAAGATTTGCGAGAGAGCATTCTCTATGTCAATCTGGAGCCTTGCAATCACCACGGTCGCACGCCCCCATGTTCGGAAGCAATTGTACAGGCGGGAATTAGTGAAGTTGTGATTGGGGCGATCGATGTGAATCCATTGGTGTCGGGAACTGGATGCGATCGCCTTCGGGCGGCGGGAATTAAGGTGACGACTGGTATTTTAGAAAAGGAATGTCTAGAATTAAATGAGGCTTTCTTCCATCGAATCAAAACTAATCTTCCCTTTGGCATCTTTAAATATGCCATGACCCTTGATGGCAAAATCGCCACGACTACAGGGCATAGCTATTGGATCACTGGTTCCGAATCACGACAAATAGTGCATGATTTACGAGTTGGCTGTGATGCGATCATTACAGGCGGTAACACGGTCAGGCTGGACAATCCTCACCTGACTACCCACGGATTAAGTCAGCATTCACCGTTACGGGTTGTGATTACTAGAAGTTGTGATCTACCCGAAGATGCGAATTTATGGAAAATTACGGATAATGCTAAAACTCTCGTGGTGACAGTTCCCGATCGCAATCCAGAGCTAAAACAAAAATTACGCGATCGCGGTGTCGAAATTCTGGAATTAGAGGATACCTCACCACAAGTTGTGATGCAGGAATTAGGGAAACGTGGCTGTAATACAGTCTTGTGGGAATGTGGCGGTCGATTGAGTGCAGCAGCGATCAAAGCGCAGATGGTTCAAAAGGTTTATGCCTTTATTGCACCAAAACTGATTGGCGGGTTTACGGCTCCCAGTCCGATTGATGATCTTGGTTTGAATCTAATGACTAACGCCGTTAATCTATTAAGACCCAAGTTCCAACAAATCGGGACAGATTTTTTAATTACAGGGTATCTCGATTACAGCGCCTTGCGCTGAGATAAAACCAAAGAGAAGTATAAAAGTGCCGCTTTGCGGCACTTTTATACTTCTCGACTTGAAGCCTCAAGAGGCGGTAATAATATCCTGACCATGAATAACCGTATGGACTTGCCAATCAATTTCCGTATTTGGATAGTCAAGACGATAATGCGCTCCTCGGCTTTCGGTGCGAAATAGGGCTGACTTGACTAGCAAATAGGCGAAGTCGATCAAGTTGCGCGTTTCTACCCAGAGCCGAGTTTGGCTCCGCAAATTCACAATCTCTTGCTGAAAATTTTGAATCTGAGCGATCGCCTGTTGTAAATCTTCAGCATTACGACAAATTCCCGCCGATCGCCATGTTAACTCTCTCAATTCTTGACGAATTGTGTCAATGCGATTTTGATTCTCTTCGTAAGTATTAGCCGTCAAACTCAAGTCATCATTAAACGGGAATGAGAAGTTGGGATTGAGATCTTGATCTTTAGCAATAGAATTACGCTTGTTAATTAAAGTATCAGCAACCCTTTTGGCAAGTCTGACCCCAAACACAAAACATTCCAAGAGAGAGTTACTTGCTAAACGATTTGCGCCATGAACGCCTGTACTGGAACTTTCGCCGACAGCATATAACCCTTTAAGTGAGGTCGCGCCCCATGTATCGGTGATGATCCCGCCCATGCAGTAATGCGCCGCAGGGGTAACGGGGATCGGTTGCGAAAATAGGTCTATCTGCCATTTTTGACAAATTTTAATTATGTTAGGAAAACGATAGGCGATGCGATCGCGATCTATGGGTGACAAATCTAAAAATACGGTTGGTTCACCAGTTTTTTGTAAATGTTGAAATACGGCGCGGCTGACCACATCTCTCGGCGCAAGCTCGCCTTGGGGATGATAGTTAAATACAAAGCGATCGCCATTGTGATCGATTAAATGTGCGCCCTCGCCGCGCACCGCCTCACTAATCAAAAATCTTGGTGCGCCCTCGATCGCCAAAGCGGTTGGATGAAACTGCACAAATTCCAGATCTCGTACTTCGGCTCCCGCCCGCCAAGCTAACGCCACACCATCCCCTGTACTGGCGGGAGGATTAGTATTTTGGGAAAAAACCTGCGAACCACCGCCAGTAGCCAGAACGATCACAGGCGCAAATAGTGCCGTAATTTCTTGGGATGATTGATTTAGATCAATGCAGGATACACCCACACAGCGATCGCCATTTGCTTCTTTTTCTAACAACAAATCCAGAACTAATAATTCTTCCAAAACTTGAATATTGGGGCGATCAACCACCCGTCGGGCAAGAGTGCTGACTAACTCATGTCCCGTAGCATCGGCGGCATGGAGTACCCGTCGCCTTGAGTGGGCTGCTTCTAGGGTCAAGGCTAGGGATTTATCTTGTAAGCGATCGAAATCGACACCAAATTCTAACAGCTTATGAATTTGCGGCTTGGCTTTGCTAACCAATACCTCGACAGCTTCAGGATCGCATAGCCCCGCTCCTGCTTTTAAGGTGTCTTCAACATGCAGAGCGATCGAGTCATTGCGATCCATTACGGTGGCAATCCCACCTTGCGCCCATTCGCTCGCCGAAATGGTCAAATTGTCTTTGGTGATCAGGGCAATTCGCCAGTCTGACCTTGTTGACTCACTAGCAGACTGTGATTGCGCCTTTAACTGAAGGTTTAACTGCTCATCGGATAAATATTCAGACAAAGAAAGAGCCGTATATAAACCTGCGGCTCCTCCTCCTATTACAATTGCATCAAATTTTTGAAATTCCACTCTAGATCGCCATAACCATTAAACCCAAATATAAATATTGGGCGCAACGCGCCCAGTATTTATCTGCCCAATGTTTATCTATAGTCTGTAGTTTGCGTTATTAATCCGTTCGCGTCCCATTGACTCATCGGGTTTTTTGAGAACGAACTTGTCAGCATTAGCTGTGATTAGTTCTTTTTGAGGAGCAGTCAATCCAGTGATATTCAACACATCATCCAAGGATTGATAAGGGGCGTTATCAATAATCAGTCGTCCCAATGTGGGGTACATTCCACGCACTTGACGAAAAGTGTTGATGTTGGAATTGTTCAAATCGATCTTGCTCAGGTCTTGAGTATAAAAACTAGTTGCAGGCAAATCTTCGGCAAATGCAGCGCTACTGCCAAAAGAACCCAAAAGGCACGTTGTCCAAATTGACGCGATCGCCACTAATAAAACAGAAAAGCGTATAAGTGCTTTCATGCCTAAAATCTCTCATTCAAAAAAATAATTTATTCATTTTCGAGATTAGCAGAAAAGTGGAAACCCCAACCCTCACGTTTTATAAAACGCGCCTTACACCGAGACAATATAAAGTTTCATTTCTATTTGTTAACTAATCGTTACAATAGCTTTCAAAAGTTCTCAAGCTCATTAATTCCTTGAAGTCCCTTTGATGTGATGATCCCAGTCACAAAATTAAGGTTAATAGCGATCGCATCGGTTTAAGTATCTATAAATATCTTGAGGGTCGGTAATTAGGGCTAGGTACAATGACCTCATGAAAATGGGTGGGTAATTACACGGTTACTTTTGCTATATGTTAAATCTCGAAAACTTCCCTTGGCTCACGTTTACCATCGCATTCCCAATTTTTATGGCTCTAATGGTCGCCTTTGTCCCAGACAAAGGTGATGGGAAAACCATTCGTTGGTTTGCACTTGTAGTAGGGTTGATCAATTTTGCGGCGATCGCCTATGCCTTCTGCACAAAATATGACTACAGCAACCCTGGGCTGCAACTTGTTGAAAAATACTCATGGGTTCCCCAGCTAGGGCTAAATTGGTCAGTTGGCGTTGATGGACTCTCGATGCCCTTGGTCTTGCTGACTGGATTTATCACCACATTAGCAACCTTGGCAGCTTGGCCAGTCACACTCAAACCGCGCTTATTTTACTTTTTATTACTGTCGATGTATGGCGCACAGATTGCCGTATTCGCCGTACAAGACATGCTGCTATTTTTCCTAACATGGGAATTAGAGCTGATCCCTGTCTACCTATTGCTGTCGATCTGGGGCGGTTACAAGCGACTTTACGCTGCTACCAAGTTTATTCTCTATACCGCGATCGGCTCCCTATTTATCCTTGTCGCAGGGCTAGCAATGGCTTTCTATGGCGATACTGTCTCCTTTGACATGACCGACCTCGCCAATAAAGACTATCCCCTCACCTTCCAGCTATTAGCCTACGGTGCGTTCTTGATTTCCTATGGTGTCAAGTTACCAATTTTCCCCCTACATACATGGCTACCCGACGCGCATGGTGAAGCAACCGCACCCGTTCACATGTTGCTGGCTGGTATCCTCCTGAAAATGGGTGGTTATGCCTTAATGCGGATGAATGCGGGAATGCTTCCTGAAGCCCATGCTTACTTTGCCCCCATCTTAGTGATTTTAGGAATCGTCAATATTATTTACGCGGCGCTCACCTCATTTGCTCAGCGCAGCCTCAAACGTAAAATTGCCTATTCATCAATTTCTCACATGGGATTTGTATTGATTGGCTTAGCTTCATTTACCGATCTCGGTACAAGTGGGGCGATGTTGCAAATGATTTCCCACGGATTAATCGGCGCAAGTTTATTTTTCCTTGTGGGCGCAACCTACGATCGCACGCATACCCTGATCCTTGATGAGATGGGTGGAGTCGGTCAACAGATGCCGAAAATTTTCGCGATGTTTACGACTTGCTCACTCGCTTCATTGGCTCTTCCTGGGATGAGTGGATTTGTTGCCGAGGTAATGATCTTTGTCGGATTTGCGACTAGTGATGCTTATAGCGGCACGTTCAAGGTTTTCGCCATATTGTTGATGGCAGTTGGTGTAATTTTAACGCCTGTTTATCTGCTCTCGATGTTGCGCGAAATCTTCTATGGCAAAGAAAATACCAACCTCACTTCTCATCAAGATCTTGTTGATGCGGAACCACGCGAAGTATTCATTATTGCTTGTCTGTTAATTCCGATTATCGGCATTGGTTTCTATCCGAAAATCGTCACCCAAATCTACGATACAACAACGACTAAGTTGGCTGGTGTCCTGCGTGATGCGGTTCCGACATTAGCGAATAAGCACGATAACAAGCGCTTGGCAAGCATTCAATCTCAATCTGCGCCAAGTTTACCGCAGTAAAAAAAATACTAATAAAAAAAGCGTCTGCATAGCAGGCGCTTTTTTTTATGCAATGGCTGGAAGCTGCGCATATGAATAAATTACCTTCCTTATCGCATGCCATACGACGAGGATATTGTAATACCAACGGACCTTTATTTTCATTTTGCAGGGTTTCAACCTGGTCACGCAGTGCTTTCATTTCTGCCTGCAACTGCGTGAGCCGGTTCAGTAATTCGACATTGGCCTGCCCGGCCCCTTGATTTTGCGAAGCCGACTTTTGTTCAAGCACGGTAACGCGCTCGGCCAAACTTTGCTTTTGTGCCCAAGCACTACCGGTAGCGAACAA